>NZ_JBMMKT010000012.1:0-115259 GCF_057626615.1 Marinomonas sp. HM11-D
GACTACGATGGGCAATTTTTAACTCAATACATGATTTACGGGCTTGAGCGCCGGCGGCAATTCTTGGCCTAAGGCACGATGCACATCACGTTCAATCACGCGCACCATGGCATTGGTTGGTAGGTCATTGACTTCGCTACCAAAAGGGTCTTCCAACTCATTACCGATCGCATCTAGACCAAAGAAGGTGTAGCTCACAATCGTGGTAATCACAGGTGCCAACCAACCTAATGGCTGCGCCATGGCAAATGGCAACAACAGACAGAAAATAAACGTCGTGCGGTGCAATAGAAGGCTATAAGGAAACGGTAGCGGCGTATTTTTAATACGCTCACAGTTGGCATGTGCTTCCGAAATACTGCGTAGACGTCGTACTAACTCCAAACAATGCCATTCGCTGATCGCCTCTTCTTTACGCAAATCCCAAAGACGACGAGAAATTTCATTCAAAATCGTATCGGAAAGGTTATCCACGTATTTCAGATCTTGATTCACCATCCAAGGTTTGGCCGCCGCCCATTCATCCTGTCTTTTAAGATGCGCATTCATCGCATGCGCAAAGGCACACAGCATTTTTAGAATTTCTTCGCGCAGTGGATGACCTTCAATATTTACCGTTTCACGGCCAAACGCACGGGCTTCAATCACAATAAGCCCCCACATCTTGCGGCCTTCCCACCAACGCTCATAACAAGAACTGTTGCGAAAGCTCATAAAGATCGACAGGGATAGACCCAGCAGGGTCAGCGGTGTCGCACTGACATTCACAAATAAATCTGGATAAGACTTCTCGACAAAGACAATGGCCACCGCCAGTAAAGTGATCATCAGCAAACGCGGCGCAATGCGTCGCAGAATAGACCCCTTTAGCGTGGTCAGCACCACCACCCAGCTATGATTTGGGTAAACAACCATGTAACTACCTATAGCGATAAAAAAACGAAAGAAAGCATTAAAATTCGGCGAAAACGCCAACAAAACAGACGGTTTAGAGACGAAGTCGCTTCGCTCTAGAAATCTTTCAATGTTGTTTTTATGGTGCTACTAGATAGCTCTGAAAGGACGCTTTTTATAATACAAAAACGCCCTCAATAACATGCCCAAAAGCGCATATATCATGCGCAAGGGCTCTCAGCTCTAGCAGGGGCCAGATTCCTTTTTTACAACACCTCCACGTTACAAGAGGCTCATGCACAAGGAATCTGACCCCTGAACTAAATAAGTCAGCTAAAAGCACGCTCTCATCCGCTTAAAAATGTCGTATTTTTGCTTTTGAGAAATGTCGTATTTTTGTCTATTATATAGACAACATTAACGAGGTGATGACATGACCATTCAAAGCAGAATCGAGACCAGAGTAAAGCGCTCTAAGCGTTCTGTTTTTATGCGCTCAGACTTCAAAGATATTGCCGATTACGATCAAGTTGGCCGCTGTTTAAGACAACTTGTTCGCGAAGGCCTGCTGTTAAAAATCAGCTATGGCTTGTACGCGCGGGCACGCCTAAATCGCATCACTGGCAAGCCAATGCCTGATAACCCAGCAGGTTCAGACGGTGTCATCATTGAAGCGCTTGAACGATTGAATGTTGATTACTCGTTTGACGAAGTTTCTCAATCAAGTATCTCTGGCCAAAGCACTCAAATTCCAGCCAAAGTTAAGGTCATACCTAAAAGCGCGCGCTTTACCCGAAAGATCAAAGTAGGAAGCCAAAGTGTCAACGAACTTCGATAGCTCGTTATTTGTCGATGTTAAGTACATGAGATGGGTCATATTCCTTTCATGCTAGAGTTACAGCACTGAAAGATTCTTTTTAAGGAATCTGCCCCCTGAATCATCTACAAGGCAGTAGTGAATGTCTGAAACCTCTAAAACTCCATTTATAAACTGCGCTACCAGCACTAAACGCAAAGACCTTGCCAAGCGCTTCACGCAATATTTGAACTCACGTGACACTAAAGAACATGCCTTTCCTGTAAACCTAAATGGCGCTTGGGGTACAGGTAAGACCTTTTTTGTAGAAAACTGGAAGCTACTGGTTGAAGAGCAAGGTCACATCGGCATCAAGATCGATGCTTGGGAATCAGACTATCTCAATGACCCACTTACAATCATTATTGCAGAGATCATCGATCAGTTATCCGAGCGCACCAGAAAAGATGGTTTCTATGAGCAGGAAAAGAAGGTTGTTCACTTTGCGGCCCAGCTCAAAGGAAGCGTGCCAAAGCTTCTAAAGTCTGCTCTTGGAAAGTTAATTGGAGATGAGGGGGTCAAAGAGCTACTTGAACTGTTTGAATCTGTTGTTGGCTCAGCGATTAATGCAAAAGGCTATAAATCGAATTTGAATATTGGTGATCTTGGCCTCGAAGCAACAAGAGCACATATAAGACACAAGCAATTCACTAAAGACTTTAAACGAGAAGTACAGAAACTCGTTGAATTCGCCCAACTAGATGCCCCAAAAAAGAAAGTATTTGTCTTTATTGATGAGCTTGACCGCTGCCGTCCAACGTATGCCATTGAGATGTTAGAAACGGTTAAGCATCTCTTTGATATTCCGAACTTTGTTTTTGTTTTCTCGACAGATACCAAACAGCTTCAGCATTCAATCAAAGCGGTTTATGGGCAGGATTTCGATTCCCATGAATATTTAAGTCGCTTCTTTGAGCAAAGGCTTACCTTGCCTGAGCCAGACTTTTTTGAGTTTCTCCAAGCCGAGCTAACATTTGAAAACATCAAAGAATTCCCTTTGATGACTATCCCACAGATCGATAGTGCAAAAGAACTAAGAGCTGTGGTGGCACTAATTTCAGAACTTAACCAACACAAGGTATCTCTGAGACGTTTGAAACAACTGAGCATGCAAATAGAAGTAACAATTACTGCAAATGAGCTCAAAGATAGCTATTACTCTATTTTCAGTATGATCGGTTTAATATTTGGAGCTGCTATCTACTCGAGCACAAATGATATAGACAATAACTCAGCTCAATATATATATGAGAACGCGTTTAAAATAGGCCGCTGTAGAGGCCCCGTTAGAACAAAAGCTGTAAATATATTTAGACATCCAAGTGAAGATTCTTTCACAAACCTAACTGATCAAATTGATTTATGTGAACAAGCATTATCAAAAATATCTCTAGATTTAGAGTTTATGGATCTATTCGAGAATACACGTAAGCAAAATATTGCTGTTCTGGAAACAGCCGAAATAGCTAATCTTTCTCCCCAAAAAATTATAAGTAGAGCTAGAGAAATCAGCAGTGCGGTGTTCAATACTCCTCGCTCAAAAAGAAAAATAATAGCTAACGACCAACTCCTAAATATTATTGAGAGTTTAGATATTCCATTTGAAGAAGTCTAAATTCTAAGCGAAACAGCCAGCCCTTAGTTGCAGAGGTCAGATTCCTTTCATGCAGTACTTCAAAAGTACGAAAGGCTCACACATAAGGAATCTGACCCCAGCGAAACCTACCCTGCTCTCACGGCCACACCCCGCCCCTTCGGCAGTTTAATCTCACTAACCGCCACGCCCAGCAGGATCACCACGGTAGCAACACTTTGTGCCACATCTAAGCTTTCGCCAAAGAATAAGTAGCCGCCGATTAGGGCAAATACTGGCACCAACAAGGTCATGGGGGCGACGCTTGAGACGGAGTATTTGACGATCATTTTGTTCCAGAACCAGTAGCCTAGTAACGTAGTGGGATAGGCTTGGAAGGCCGCGGAGAACAGCACCGAGCCGTTGATCTCAGTGATGGATTGCACCACTGAACTTGGGCCGCTGACGATCAGCGCTAATAGTAGTAATGGAATCGGGGCGAAGGCCATGCCCCAGATATTAAAGGCGAAGATTTCGCGGGTGCCGGAGCGTTTGACGATCAAGCCATTAATACTCCAAAACACTGAGGCACAGAGCACCAGCACTAAGCCTAACGCGGTCACGGTGCCGTCTTGGTTCCAGATAATAATGCCCAATCCCAATAGTGCCAGCACCGAGCCGAGTACTTTACTGACGGTGACTTGCTCTTGCAGTAAGTAACGACCCACTAACAGGCTGCTGATAACACTCATATCCAGCAGCAAGGATGCCAAGCCAGAGGATACCCCTGCTCCGACTGACAGCGTAGTCAGTCCCCACACACCGACACCAAAGGTGAGACCATAAGCCATCAGATAGCGCCATGGCACATTCGGGCGGCGCACAAAGAAGATCAACGGCAATACCGCCAGCGTAAAGCGCAGGGCCGTCAGTAGAAATGGATCGATATTGTTGACGCCCAGTTTAATCACGCTGAAGTTAAAGCCCCACAGGGCCATCAATAGCACCAGTAATAAGCTGTCCTTTTGAGTCATGGTTTGCCCTCCTCTATGGTGGCGATTGCCGGTTAGTAAGGACTTAGTATGGTGCTGGACTTGCCAAGGGAGCAGATTCAATTTTTAATAAAAAGAAGAGTACAATTTTAAAAGCCGTCTTTTGCCAGAGAACAGACTACCGCCATGACCCTCTACGAATCCTTAGCGCAAAGCTTTATCGACGATATTGTCAGTGAGCGCTTACCAGTCGGTTCACGCTTGCCCGCGCTGCGCCAATTGGCCCAGCAACAAGGCGTTAGTTTGACCACAGCTGGTAAGGCCTATGGCTACTTAGAAGATCGCGGCTGGATTTACGCTCGACCTCAGGCAGGCTATTTTGTTGCTAATCGCGGCAAGATGACCGAATTTCCTGCGTTATCAAGCCATTCTCTCACGCCAAGAGATCCCAGTCGTTTTGCTCCGAAAAAGGGTTATGACAGTGGTTTAAGCGGCTTTGCGCCCCTCGGCACTTCCCTACTCGCGCCAGAGTTACTGCCGGAAACAGATCTCACGCGCACCATTAAACGCGTCACCCAGCGGGCTAGCCAAAGCATGTTTAGCTACCCAGAAGCCCAAGGCCTGAGCAGCCTACGCCAAGCGCTAGCAGGACACTTTCGTGACAATCATTTTCCGTTTAATGCGGATGAGTTGGTGATTACTAACTCCAGTCTCGACTCAGTGCGCATCGCCCTTGAGTGTTTAACCGAACCGCAAGACGCCATTGCCGTTTGTTCGCCCTGCTTTAGCGGCTTATTAGATTTATTGACCACGCTTAAGCGTAAGATTATTGAGATTCCTGTGACCCATGCAGGGATTGATCTGATAGCGCTGGAGACGTGTTTTGCGAAACAAAAAGTCTCGGCAGCCTTGCTCAGCACCACCCATTTGAATCCACTCGGTATTACCCTACCTGCGGAACAAAAACAGGCCATCGCACACCTTGCCGCCAAGTATCAACTGCCGATCATCGAGGATGATGTCTATTTTGAGTTAAGCCATCAAAAGGACAAACCACTGCCAGCGAAGTATTGGGATAAGGAGGGTTATATTCTCTGGTGCAGTTCCATCTCAAAGACGCTAGCACCAGGACTGCGCCTAGGCTGGTGTTTGCCTGGACGCTACTTTGATAAGTTTTACGGCCATCACAGTTACACCAGTATGGGCATCAACAGCTTGGTACAGGCCTGTATTGCAGAGTTTATTTTGTGCGGCGATTACCGTAACCATATCAATAAGGTACGCCCGATTCTGCAATCCCAAGTGCATCAGTATCGGCAGTTTCTAGCGGAACATTTGCCTGATTCAGCACAGATCAGCGCACCTCAAGGAGGCTTGGTGTTATGGGTCAGAATTCCAGATTTGGACACCAATCAGCTGGCGGATGAAGCTCAGAAAATTGGCGTCGATATCCGCCGTGGCAGTTGTTTCAGCACCCACCCTGATTACAACGATTGCTTGCGAATTAACTGCGGATGGCCACTCTATCTAGAGGTAGATAGCGATAGTGCGCAGGCGCAATTACAGCGCCTTTGTCAGTTAATCCCAAGAGGGCAGATTCCTAAAATACCGTAGCTTAGCCCAAGGGGTCTGACCCCGTAACTACAGCGGATTACGTAAGCTTAGTCATCGAGGGGGTCAGACCCATAACTACAGCAGATTACGTAAGCTTAGTCATCGAGGGGGTCAGACCCCTGAGCTAAAACTTGCTGAGCCAGCACCATCCGACGATATTGCAGGATCACCAGAAGAATCAAGAAGCCCATCGCCAAACAGAACGGAAATAAAACAGTGGTCACAGAGTACGCCTCCAGTGCCACGATCGAGCAGACACTGCGCAAAATCATAATGATGTAGAACACACGACTGTCTTCCAAGGGGCGCTTATAGGCTTTCCGAAAGGTCGGTCCAAAGCCAATCATATCGATGGTAGTCAGAATAATGACCGTCCAGAGCGGATCGCTGGTGATGTACCACAGCGGTAACGATGCAATGGCCATGATCAAGAAGCCCCAGTCGGATTTAGTGATGGTCGCATCACCCCGCTTCAAATAAGCTAAGATCGCCACCAAGATGGTGATAAAGCCTGATAAGCCAATTGGCCAAGCCCCCGCGCCGCCATCGGCTTCTAGCTGAGCGAAGAAAATAATGGTGGTGGTAATGCCCCAAATCACCCAAGAGAACACATGGGGTTTCACGCGACCGCGCAAGATCGCCACAATATAGGGCACAAAGCCTGCTATGGCTAAGAGAATCGCGATGCCGCTGAAGATAAGTTTGATATTGCCGTCCATGTGCCCTCCTGTTTGATTTGGCTGAAGGGTGATTCTACCGACTTGATCATTAAACAGTCGGACAAAACACGCCAGATTTGCACCAAAACAGGTCGTTTTACCGTTTTCTCTTTCCCCCTGTTTGAGATTTAAATCAAAACTCCTGCTTATAGCTCAACCACCTTATTGAGAGTTATTTTCATCTATGAAATCATCCATAGCTTGCTTGTGAGAAGCCTGTTTGTCAGAGGAAAGTTATCGTGGATCGTCGTCAGTTTTTGAAAACCAGCTCAACTCTGCTGGCCCTAGGCGCTATGCCAAAAATCGTCCTTGCTAACCCCAGTGAGGGTTTTGATTATGAACTGATCGTCGCGCCTGCCGATGTACACATCACCCCTGGTGGCAACACACCTGCATGGTGTTTTAACGGCCACTTTCCCGCGCCCGTGATTCGTGCCAAGCAACATCAGAAAATCCGTATCCGCGTGATCAATAAACTGGCCGAGCCGACCACGATTCACTGGCACGGCCTGCGCATTCCGATTGCTATGGACGGTGTACCCTTCCTCAGTCAGCCGCCGATCATGCCAGGCGACAGCTTTGATTATGAATTCACACCACCGGATGCGGGCACCTTCTGGTATCACCCACATATGAACAGTGTTGAGCAGTTAGGCAAAGGCTTAGTCGGTGCCTTTATCGTTGATGAAGCCAAAGACCCTGGCTTTGATGCGGATGTGGTGATGGGCCTAAAGAACTGGCATATCCGCGACGATGGTTCATTCACGGCATTAACCACACCGCGCAATGCCTTTCGTATGGGCACGCCAGGACGCTTGATGACAGTGAATGGCAAGGTCGCCCCCACCTATTATGTGCCGACAGGCGGCGCGGTTCGCGCACGTTTGGTGAATATTGATAACACCGTGACCTACGATATTAGCGGTGAAGGCGCTAAGCTGACCATAGTGACCGTGGATGGCAACCCAATCGCCAAACCGCGTGCCTTAGGCCAGCATTTAATGGGCCCAGGGATGCGTTTGGATCTAGGCTTTATTGCCCCCAATAACGCCGATCAAATCGTAACCATTTATCACAAGCATCAGGTTCTGGCGCACTTTAAAACCGTGGGTGAAGATAAACAGCGTCAGCAGCTACCGAGCCTGCCGATGAACCCGATTCCCACACCAGATTTAGACAATGCCGAAACCATTCAATTTGCCTTTGAATGGGATGCCTCGATCAATCCGGTTGAGAAAAATGGCGAGGTCAATTACCGCTTCTGGACCATTAACCGCAAAGCTTGGGAAGGCATGTCAGCCGGCGATATTCCTGCGCCGTTAGCCAAGCTCGAACGCGGCAAAAGCTATATTTTTGAGCTGTCGAATTTGACCCAATATCATCACCCGATTCACTTACATGGCCATACCTTTACGGTGCTGGATTCCAACAAGCAAGCAATTGAGCCATTTCACTCAGATACCGTTTTATTAGGACAAAATGAGACCGCACGCATCGCTTTTGTCGCAGACAATCCGGGGCGTTGGATGTATCACTGTCACGTGATCGAACATTTGAAGACAGGCTTGATGGGCTATATCGAAGTGGGCTAATTCGCCCACTTTTCGATGCAGTTAACGGCAGGTTTGAAGGGGTTCCGTTAACGTCGCTTACATGGGGCTACGCTTGGAAGCGTATAAAATATCGTAGGCGTACACTTTGGTAAGATTGATAAACTCTTGCTTCACGCTGTTCAGCGCTTGCGTGACGATGCTGGCAATCGGGTTGCTTGGAGCAAAGCAGCATTGGAAACGGCGCAAATCCAAACTTAGAGTTGAGTAGGTGTCGATCGCTTCTTCAAAGCGTTCTAAACGGCACTGAGCTTCGGCCACTTTTAAATCGCTCACGACTAACGCCGATAGCACGGCTTGCGTGTCATACCATTGACCCAGTTGCTGACGCGCGCGGGTTGACGCTTGTTTATAAAATGTAATCGCGACCATGTTTTCGCCTTGTTGAAAGGCTTGGTTGCCTGCCACGATGTATTGCTTCCAGTTTTCCATAGGATACCTCCACGAAATTCAGTGCAAACAAATAATAACAATTCTCATTTAGATTTGTCCACACAAAGCTCGAATAATCCTTACGAACTCACAGACAGGGACTGGCACACCTCTGCGATTCGTATAATCCAAGCTTTCAACTGCTCTTCGGTGGGCGCCGAAAAGCCTAACACCAGTCCTTTTGGGGCCGTCTCTTGCTCAGCGTAATGTTGCTGAAGCCAGGATAATCTTAGACCGCTCTGCAAACAGTGCCCGTTCAATTCACGACACCATTGCTCACTAGAAAATTCATCTTTGACATATGTCACAATATGTAAACCACCACTCGGCTTGTGCCAGGTGAACCATGTGCCAAGATAAGACTCCAGCAACTCTAGCAGTCGATCCCGCTTACTTCGATAATGGCGTCGCATACGGTTCAAATGGCGGTAAAATTCGCCATTTTTCATAAAATCCGCCACCACTGGCTGCAAAGTTTGCGAGGCAAATAGGCCCAATTCCCGCTGACTTTCGAGTAGTTTTGCGACTTGCCCCATGGGCGCGACGATAAATCCCAGTCGCAAACCGCGAAACAGCACTTTCGAAAAACTGCCGATGTAAAACACCCGTTCGCGAGCGTCAGGCCGATGTTGCGCCACCTGAAACCAAGGTTTTGAGACACCGCCTTGGTATAAAAATTCGTTATCGTAGTCGTCCTCTATGACAAAATTGTGACAATCTGTAAGCGCACTGAGCCAATCTTCCCGTGTTGCCGAGTTGGTGCAAATTCCTAACGGATATTGACGGTTTGGGGTCAACACCGCCGCCCAAGGCTCAGCCAGATCCAGTCGTTGTGGACCTTGCTCGGTGATGGTAATCGGGCGGGTAGACAAACCTTGAAAGCCAGAACGCAACGGCGGATAAGTGGGATCTTCTAATAACCAATGTTGCACTTGATCGGCCAACGCATGTTGCAGCAGGGCGAGGGCATCGTGATTACCCGCCATCAAAACCACTTGTTCAGGGCGACATTCCATCCCGCGCACCGCAAACAGATACTCGCAGATGGCTTGCTGCAGAGCAGGGTAACCCGATTCGTATTCGCCTTTGAGCAGCTTGGGATCGGGGTTTAACCAAGCGCGGCGCATACTCGCCGCCCAGGCTTTATTGGGAAATACACTGACATCAACGCCGGAGTCAAAACGCGCTAAGGACGCAGGCAGTGGGGCGCTTATAACTGGCAGAGAAGGCGGCGCAATACGCGTCTGCTGCGCCACATACACACCGCGTTTCGGCTGACTGGACAATAACCCTTCGGAAATTAGCTGCTCGTAGGTCTGGATCACCACACTACGGGACACCCCAAGCATCTGTGCCAAGGCGCGGCTCGAAGGCAGTTTGTCGCCTTCTTTTAAACGTCCTTGATCCATTGCCTGCAACAACTGCTGACGCAGCTGCTCATATCGGGGCGTGGCGTTTTCCTCAAGACTAAAAGAGAGGCTAGCGATCATCTGGTCTGGTCCATTTTAATTTCTTACAACCTTTAGGAGACTACCAGAAGCCTAACCATTCACAATCGCTTTAAGGCGCGCGACCGCCTCCAAAGCCTCTTGCGTCAGGCGTTGCTCGTCGATGCCTAACACTCGTCCAGAATCGACCACTGGCTTGCCCTGTACGAAGCTCATCTGCACCTCACACGGCTCGCCCGCCATGATCGGCGCCCACTCTGATTGATGTATCCCAGCTAAACGGGGTGAATCTAGGCGATACAAGACAATATCCGCGGCCCGCCCAACTTCCAGCTTACCGGCATTCAAGCCCAATAAATCCGCACCATTGACGGTCGCCCAGTCTAAAATTTGCTCTGGCGATGTGGCATTCGCCCCCAGTTGCGTACGATGAATCAGCCAGGCTAGGTTCATCTCTTGCAACATGGAACCGCTTTCGCTGGAGGCCGAGCCATCCACACCAAGAGTGATCTTCATACCGGCTTTTTCCATGGCAATGGCGGGCGCAATGCCACTACCTAGGCGACTGTTCGAAGTCGGGCAATGAGCAATGCCTGTGCCCGTTGCGGCCAACTTGGCAATGGCTTTCTCATCGGCTTTGACGAGATGGGCGAACCACACATCCTCGCCGAGCCAATCACAGGACTCAGCGTAGTCGATGGCACTCATACCATGCTGTCTTTGCGCCACCTCTTCGTCGTAGCCCACTTCTAACAGGTGCGAATGACGTTTCAAACCGTTGGCTTTGGCATATTGGGCAAAGGCGATCAGGTCTTCTTTCGGAGAGGTGTGGACTAAGCTTGTCGGCGCGACCACTAGGCGGCGCATACTTTCAGGCGAGGCATCGTGATAGCGCTGGCGAGTCGCATCTAGGCGGGTCAACGCCATATCCAGGCTTTCCGGCTGAATGGCTGAGCCTTGCATACCGCGATGACTGCCTTGCGCTGTGGCAGCCCCGCGACACAACACAAAGCGGATACCCAGTTCATCCGCGGCCTGCCAAACAGCGTCTTCTAACTCAGGCGTGGTGGCCATATGGTACAAGTAATGATGATCGGCGCAGGTGGTCACACCTGAGCGTAGCAATTCATAAAAACCCACCCGTGCAGCGGTGTACATGTCTTGCGGCGTAATCTTTGGCCAGTAACGATAGGGCACTTGCGCAAGCCATTCTCCGAGGGGGACTTGGCGTCCTTCTGGAATGCCTTTTAGGATGGACTGCGCAAGATGGTGATGGGTATTAATAAAGCCTGGATACGCCACACAGTAGCGGCCATCAATGTATTGTTCGCCGTCTTGCAGCAGTAGATATTGGCCAATTTCGGTGATTTTACCATCGGCGATACGGATGCAATTGGCAGCGCCTTGATAAGTCGGCATGGCATGTAAATTAGCGATCAGATAACGGCGCATAAGCTCTCCTTTCATGGAAAGAGCAATGTCCCAATCGCATATGCGATCTAACCGCTTATACTCTTTGTTGGTGTGACAAATGCTACGCACAATCGGCGTAGATTATCTTTAACACTTAGCAATTCTTATACCATCGCACGGCGGCTCTCGAACCGTGTGTTTCAGCCTTGCGGCTCACCAAAACAGTTCTTTCAGCGCCCATAATGAATCGTAATAGTGCATGAAAGCAGAAAAACGTCGCCGAACTCCTTAAAAATAGCGGTTAAAAGTTGGCCTAAGCCTTGCAACGATAACCACATACTTCACCGGATACGGGAGTTGAGTAGAAGCGGTCAGGTATGATTTCGTCATACTCGGGCATTGCTCACCTCCCATTCGACGATGCCGAAGCGGCGTGTGGAATGGGAAGTGACAGCGATGTTTACGCTTGCAACTGGAAAGCCAAACTCAGCTGTGTACCCTGATCCTCTCGCCCGATCTTCACCCGACTTCGTGACTTTGTCGTGTTCACTCCGCCACGCGGATTCATCGATCATTTCGGAGTCTTAATTATGAAATCGTACAACCTATTAAAAAAACCTTTGCTGGCCTCTCTTACCCTAGCGGGCTTGGCCTCCCTTAGCACCTCAGCATTGGCAGCGGACAGCGTTCGTTTCCAGCTTGACTGGCTACCGGGCGGTGATAAAGCACCGATTTACGTGGGCTTGGAAAAAGGCTTCTTTGCCGAGCAGGATCTGGATGTCAGCGTCGCGGTAGGTCGTGGTTCAAACGATGCCATCACCAAGTTGGCGACAGGTAATGCAGATATGGGCTTGAGTGATTTGGTGGCGTTGTTGATGGCCAAAGCCGAAAACGAAGTGCCAGTCAGTGCGCTATATTCCGTATTTAGCGAAGCACCTCATGCCTTTTTCGTATTGAAAGACTCAGGCATTCAATCGGTCAAAGATGTGCAGGGCAAGCGCGTAGCGACTTCACCCTTTACCTCTTCCAACGTATTTTTACCACTGTTGATGAGTGTTAACGGTGTGCCAGAAGACAGTATCAAGCTCACCAAAGCTGATCCAGGTGCCATCAATGCCATGCTGATTCGTGGCAATACCGATGTGGTGATTTCTTGGGTCACGGACACAGTGAAGTACCAGCAACAAGCCGAGCAAGCGGGTAAGTCACTCACGGTAATGCCTTGGTACGACGCGGGCCTAGAGTTTTATTCTACTTCGGTGATCGGCTCCGATCGCTTCCTTGCCGAACAACCAGAGGTCGCCAAGCGTTTTATTAAGGCCTACGCCAAAGCCATTGAGTACACTTGGGCACACCCTGAAGAAAGCGGTGAAATCGTACATAAGCTAGTGCCCGAAGTGGATGCCGCCACGGCTACCAATACCATTAATTCAATCAAAGGCTTGGTCTACAACGAAGTGTCGAAAGCAGATGGATTGGGCGCATTAACCACAGAACGTCTCGCCACCACTTGGCAATGGACCGCCAAAGCTCAAAACAAAGCCGTTGACAGTTTTGATCCTGAAAGCGCCATTAATCGTAGCGTTATAAACTAGGATCGCATGCTAAAGACCTAAACGAATCCGACACAACAGGCTCGCCCATTAAAATGTTCGTTAATGGGCGAGGCCTATTTCAAGATAAGCTTTGCTGATGTAGCCATGCTTTGAATTGACGCACAATCGGATCGTCTTCGCGCGCCGCAGGTACGACGGAGAAGTAGCCATTAGCGGAGTGGGTGGCGAACGTTGGAAACGCTATCAATAGCTCCGACGCCAACATATCGTCCAGCAAGGAGCCCCAGCCGAGTGCCACCCCTTGCCCCGCGATGGCGGCTTGCACCAACAGCGTGTAATTATCGAACTCCATCACCATTTGCGAAGGCGACCATAGTAAGTTGTGTTGTTCAAACAACTTCTCCCACACCATCCATTTCTCATCCGGTTCCGCATGCAGTTTCAATAGCGGTGCGCGGGTAATGTCTTCAAGCGAATCAAACGGGCCATATTCCTCCAACAGTTTAGGACTGCACACTGGAAACACCACCTCATGGAAAAGCTTTTCCGAGACAAAGCCTTTGTGCATGCCATCGCTAAAAAGTATAGCCAGATCAATATCTTGAAGCGTGACATCAGCGTTACTCTGGGACGTGTGCAGGCGGATATCCACATCCGGAAACTGTTTCCGAAACTCCGGCAAGCGCGGCATCAACCAATAGGCGGCAAAGGCAAAGTCGGTCGCCACATTGATGCGTGGTTTTTTCTGTTTATTACGGATAAATCCGATCACTTTACGGATCTCGGTAAAGCTCGACTGGGTCGTTTTAAACAAGATATGACCTTCATCGGTCAGTTCCACACCGCGATAGACCCGACGGAACAGAGGTGTATGCAAAAACTGCTCTAGCGCTTTGACTTGCTGGCTAATCGCCGGCTGCGTCGTGCCCAGTTCACGCGCAGCAGCGGTGAAGCTTAAATGGCGAGCAGAGGATTCAAACACCACCAGCATCTGCAGTGGCGGCATGTCGTTTTCAGTAAACATTAGCTCAGCTTATCCCATCCATAAATTTTCAGTCAGTTTACAGTCTAAAAATTAAGGTTCAATCTAGTGTAGATAATGGATTCGACACCAAAGGAAACATTAATCCAACTTATTTAACTGCGTTATTGGAGTGTGACACAATGTCTCAGAAACAGCCCAACATTTTATTTATCATGGCCGATCAAATGGCCGCGCCGGTATTACCTTTCTACGGCGGTAAAACGGTAAAAGTCCCCAACCTGTCTGCTCTGGCTGAAAAAGGTGTTGTGTTCGAGTCTGCTTACTGCAATAGCCCGCTGTGTGCGCCATCGCGTTATGTGCTGATGACCGGTCAATTACCCACTCGCATCGGCGCCTGGGATAACGCCGCAGACTTCCCAGCGGACATTCCAACGTTTGCCCATTACATGCGAGCCAACGGCTATCAAACCGCCTTGTCTGGCAAGATGCACTTCTGTGGCCCAGACCAGCTCCACGGTTTTGAAACACGTCTGACCACAGATATTTACCCAGCAGACTACGGCTGGTTCCCTAACTGGGACGATCCAGATACACGCCCAACTTGGTACCACAACATGTCGTCGGTGACTCAAGCAGGCACTTGTGTGCGCAGCAACCAGCTCGACTTTGATGATGAAGTGGTGTTCCACGCGGAGCGCTACCTATACGACTACGCTCGCGGCAAACAAGACCGTCCGTTCTGCCTAACGGTGTCCATGACCCATCCACACGATCCATACGCGATTACCAAAGATTACTGGGATCGTTACGATCATGCGGACATCGACATGCCGCAAGTGAAGATCGCCAAAGAAGAGCAAGACCCGCATTCGCGCCGTTTGCAGGATGTGTACGCATACTACGAGCAAGACATTAGCGACGAAGAAGTCCGTAACGCACGCCATGCTTACTATGGTTCTTGCAGCTATGTGGACGATCAGATCGGTAAGTTATTGAAAGTATTGAGGGACTGTAACCTAGAAGACGACACCATCATTGTTTTCTCTGGTGACCACGGTGACATGCTGGGTGAGCGCAACCTTTGGTACAAGATGTCTTTCTTTGAAAGCTCAACTCGCGTGCCTATGATTGTCTGCGCACCTAAGCGCTTCCAGCCAAAGCGTGTCAAAGCGTCCGTGTCGACCATGGACTTGTTGCCAACCTTTGTTGATTGGGCAACCGATGGCAAGGGCGTTGATTACGCCATGCCAATCGACGGTCGCAGCCTAGTGCCCCATGTGGAAGGCAAAGAGGGCGGTCACGATGAAGTGATCGGCGAATACTGTGGTGAAGGCACCTTGGCACCGCTGTTTATGATCCGCCGTGGTCCATACAAGTATGTGCACTGCCGCATCGACCCAGACCAACTGTTCGATCTTGAGCAAGATCCACTCGAGTTGAATAACCTTGCGCAAGACGACAACTACGCCGATGTAGTTAAAGCCTTCCGAGACGAAGCACTGGCCCGCTGGGATGCGGATGAAATCTCGCAACGGGTCTTGATCAGCCAACGTCGCCGTCGCTTGATCGTTAAGGCCTTCGGCGAAGGCAGCAGCCACGTGGCCTGGGATCATCAACCGATCTTCCAAGCCAGCGAAATGTACATGCGTAACCATATTGATCTAGACGATTTGGAAGCCAAAGCGCGCTACCCAAAAGTGTCGTGATCACCATAATGGCGCGCCCTAAGGCGCGTCATTGCGTTAACCCGTTCGACCCAAAATAGTAGAAAAATCGATGTAAGACAGTCACAGCATCCATATCACGAGGAACCCATAATGAAGACATCAAGCCTAAACAAAACTCTGCTCGCCACCCTTGTTTCCATCACAGCGAGCGGAGCGTTTGCGGCCGTACCGGAGCAATGCCAAACCGTCACCATGACCGATCCAGGTTGGACCGACATTGGTGCCACCAATGGCTTAGCCACCACCGTTTTAGAAGCGCTAGGCTACAAAACCGATATTAAGCTGCTGGCGGTACCAATCGGCTTTGAGAGTATCAAAAACGGTGAAATCGATGTCTTCCTCGGTAACTGGATGCCCGCGCAAAGCGCCTTTATCGATCAATACCAAGACAACCTAGACATAGTACGCACCAACCTAACCGGCGTGAAATTCACTCTGGCCGTACCATCCTACATGTACGACAAAGGCGTGCATGACTTCAAAGATCTACAAGCCCATGCCAAAGACTTTGATGAGCGTATTTACGGTATCGGCGCCGGTGCACCAGCCAACCAAAACCTAATGAAGATGATCGACAAGAACGACTTCGGTCTAGGGGAGTGGCGTGTAGTGGAATCGGGTGAACAAGCCATGCTGGCGCAGGTGGCCCGTGCCGTGAAGCGCGAGAAGGGCATCGTCTTTCTAGCCTGGGAACCGCACCCAATGAACGTCAACTTTGATCTGAAATACCTGTCTGGTGGGGATGAGTACTTTGGTCCGAATTACGGCGGCGCAACCATTCATACAGTAACCCGTAAGGGCTACGCCAACGAATGCGGCAACGTCGCTAAACTTCTGACGAATATGGAGTTTACCCTAGACATGGAAAACACCGTGATCTCTATGACCGATGAAGGCATGCCGGCTAACGAAGCCGCCAGCAAGTGGCTCAAAGACAACCCAGCGGTGCTGGACACTTGGCTGGAAGGCGTGTCCACCACATCGGGTGCACCAGGCTTAGCTGCTGTGAAAGGTGCACTTGGCCTGTAATTTCTGTTCTTTTTAATCAGCGACTGATCTACCAGCTTAGCCCATCCTCGGATGGGCTTTTTTTAGTTCTCTAATTTATTTTAATTAGTGCTCTATGCAAAATAGACAAGTTTCTCAGTCGATACTGCTATCAAAAATAAGATGGCATGCAAATTTAATACAATCCTGAAACCCACCACTAAAAATATAAAAAGCCATTACTTTTCAAAGAATTATCATCAAATCACCAGATAATAACAAGCGTTTAAAATGGCCTTTATTCACTTCAATTCGCCTATTCAGGCGATTTTCACTTGCCAAAACCAGTCCAAAAGCTGGTAGAGTAAAAGCATTCTCAGCAAAACGTTTTCAGCGTCTTCCTCAAAAAACACTTCACACGGACGGTGATAATG
Source organism: Marinomonas sp. HM11-D (assembly GCF_057626615.1). Classification (NCBI taxonomy): domain Bacteria; kingdom Pseudomonadati; phylum Pseudomonadota; class Gammaproteobacteria; order Oceanospirillales; family Oceanospirillaceae; genus Marinomonas; species Marinomonas sp. HM11-D. The sequence goes on from NZ_JBMMKT010000012.1 coordinate 17,241, forward strand.
TTTTGAACTCAAATAAGAAATATCAAAAGGGAACCGAACCATGATGAAACGTCTTCAGCAAACTCTTCTTGCCACCATTGTCACTGCGGCTGCAGGCAGCAGCTTGGCAGCCGTTCCGGAACAATGCCAAACCGTGACCATGACCGACCCCGGCTGGACCGATATTGGCGCCACCAATGGTATGGCCAGCACCATACTGCATGCCTTGGGCTATGAAACCGATATCAAGATGCTCGCCGTGCCGATTGGTTTTGAGAGTTTGAAGAATGACGAAATCGACGTTTTCCTCGGTAATTGGATGCCGGCGCAAGCGGCGTTTATGGAGCAATACCAAGCACACCTAGACATCATTCGCACCAATCTTGAAGGGGTCAAATTTACCCTCGCGGTTCCCCAATATGCTTACGATGCGGGGGTGCATGATTTTGCCGATTTAGAGAAGTTTGCCGATGAGTTTGGCGAGCGAATTTACGGTATTGGCGTCGGCTCTGCCTCCAATCAAATGCTGATGGACATGATTGAAAAAGACGACTTCAACCTTGGCGACTGGCGCGTGGTGGAGTCCGGCGAACAAGCCATGCTGTCGCAGGTCGCTCGTGCGGTAAAACGTGAGAAGTTCATCGCTTTCCTTGGCTGGGAACCGCACCCAATGAACGTCAATTTTGATATGGCCTACCTGACCGGCGGCGATGAGTATTTTGGTCCAAACTTCGGTAGCGCCACCATTCATACCGTGACTCGTAAAGGCTATGGCGAAGAGTGCGGTAATGTCACTCAGCTACTGGAAAACATGGCATTCACGCTGGATATGGAAAACACCGTGATCGCCATGACCGATGAGGGCATGACACCAATCGAGGCCGCCAACGAATGGCTCAGCAAAAATCCAGCGATTCTGGATACCTGGCTAGAGGGGGTACAGACCACCGACGGCAAGCCTGGTCTGCCAGCGGTTAAGAAAGCGCTAAATATCTGATTATTAATTAGTTTATCTTTGATAAGCCCATCCTAGATGGGCTTTTTTCGTGCTGGGCCACAGTCAATCTGGACTGGTCACAAAGTTAGAAACTGGTCATTTTTAAACACCCCAATAGGGTCTAGGCTTAGTTCATATCGCTAACGTCTTCCAAAAGAAGCCAGTATTAAGACAAGGACCTAGCCATGAGTGACTCGCTACAAACACCGACCAGCACCGTCAAAAGAGGCCCGAAAAGAGCCCAATACGATGCGCAAACCGCTTATCAAATTATTGATGACACCTTACTCTGCCATATTGGCCAACAGGTCAACGGCCAAGTTTTCGTCACCCCAACGTGTCATTGGCGTGAAGGGGAATACTTATACTGGCATGGTCACAGCAAGGCGCGTAACACCCACGGTTCGGTAAAAGAAGCACAAAAGGTTTGTATCAATATCTGTGAGTTGGATGGCTTGGTGTTGGCGCGTTCGGCGTTCCATCATTCGGTCAATTACCGCTCGGTGACCGTATTTGGCATTCCGGAAGTGATCGAGGATTACGCCGAAAAAGTGCGTCATTTTGAGCTATTTATCGACAAAGTTTCGCCAAATCGTTGGTCACAGCTACGTCCGGTGAGCGAACAAGAAGTGCTTGCCACCGGCTTGGTACGGATCAAAATCGACGAAGCCAGCGTTAAAATTCGTGCCGAAGGCGTAGTCGACGATGAAGCAGATATGGACTGGCCCGTGTGGGCTGGTGTGATGCCACTTGCCAAGCAATGGCAACCGCTAGAGCAGGACAACGCTCAGCAAAACAGTACTTACCCAGCACCTGAAGCACCTAATGCCAAATAAGCGTTGCAAGATTGTTTAGAATAGAGGAAATCGGCGCTATTTGATTTCGTGCAGCTTTGAACTTGATGGGGGTTTTCATAGACTAAAACATGAAAGCCTAGGACATCCCGTCAGCGGCGTTGCAAACACGGAATCTTAAAGCGCCCATGACCATCGAAATCTCCAGCCAATATATCTTTCTTGCCGGTCTGCTCGCACTGCTGAGTATCTTGGCCAGCGTCTTGTCCCGTCGCCTAGGCGCGCCCTTGCTATTGGTCTTCTTGGTGATTGGTATGCTCGCTGGGGAAGACGGTATTGGTGGCATCGAGTTCCATAACGCTGGCTTGGCGTTCCTGTTTGGTAACTTGGCCTTAGCGACTATCCTGCTCGACGGCGGTTTGGGCACACGCCGTGAGTCCTTTGCAATCAGTTTGCGCCCCGCGTTTTTACTCGCCACCGTGGGCGTCTTGCTCACCGCAGGCATCACTGGCGCGGCGGTGTATTGGCTATTAGGCCTTCCTTGGCAAGAAAGCTTACTGCTCGGAGCCATTATTGGTTCCACCGACGCCGCAGCGGTATTTGGTCTGATCCGTAACGCTGGCCTACGTATCAAAGAGCGTACCGGCGCCACACTGGAAGTGGAATCCGGCGCCAACGATCCTATGGCGATCTTCTTAACCATCACCTTGGTGAGCTTAATTTCTGTTCCTGAACAAGGACTTGGCTGGTCATTGCTGACCGAGTTGATTCAGCAAATGGGTCTAGGCTTAACCATTGGGGTGCTGGGCGGACAAGTTTTAAAACATCTGCTACCTAAGTTACAGCTCGCCAGCTCTTTGTATCCATTACTGGTCACCAGCGCGGGCTTAAGCATCTTCGGTATTACCAACCTTTGGGGCGGCAGTGGCTTCTTAGCCATTTACATTGTCGGGGTCACACTGGGTAACGCCCATAACATGCCCTACAAACGCGATGTACATCGTTTCCACGATGGCATGGCCTGGCTCAGTCAGATCGGCATGTTCTTGATGCTTGGCTTATTGGTGACACCAAGCACCATTGGCCCTGTGATTCTGCCGGCGTTAGCCATCGGCGCGGTGCTGATCTTCTTAGCGCGTCCGATTGCGGTATTGGTGTCGCTATTGCCATTTCATTTTCCATGGCGCGAGCAGGTCTTTATCAGCTGGTGTGGTCTGCGCGGTGCGGTGCCGATCATCTTGGCCATGTATCCGTCTTTATCCGGTATTGAACAGACACAGATTTATTTCAATCTGGTGTTTGTGATTGTGATTATGTCGTTGGTACTGCAGGGCTGGAGCATTCCGAAGATGGCCCGTTGGCTTAAGGTCGAGTTACCGGATAAAGAAGCGACACCGAACGCCTTCAGCATCAGTTTTGAGGATTACCACAACCGCCATATTTTGATTTATGAAGTACCGAGTGACAGTGAACTGGTCGGCTGCTCGGTGGAGTCGTTGCCATCGACGTCTTTTTCGCGACCCATGGGCGTGATGCGCGGGGGGGAGTTGCTCGCCGACATCAGTGAAAAGCTGCGCGCAAGTGATAAAGCCGCGTTTTTCTCCCAGTTAGAAAAGGACTCGGAACTCAATAGCTACTTTACCCCAGGGCAGAAGCTGCAACGCACCTCCATGAGCGAGTTCTATGGCGACTTTGTCGTCAACAGTGATGCGAAAATGAAAGATCTGGCGTACCTCTACTTCTTCAAAGTCGAAGACGCCTATCAGGAGTTGAGCGTGCGTGAACTCTTCTTAAATAAGTTCCACGGCCGCGTCGTGATCGGTGACCGTTTGCGCTTTGGTGAGATCGAATTAACCGTGCGTGAATTTGAAAATGATCGTATCAGCAAATTTGGTTTAAAGATTATTCGTCCGAAAAATACGCCATAATTCGTCTTTTTCGGCGAAATGCACCGTTCATGCGCAGTTATTACCCATTTCGCCTTGCCAAAATCTTTTAACACGCTAGGCTTGCCCACTTTTTGAAGCAGCGCATCAAAAATGCGCCGCTTCGGGGGCTCTACCCGAGTCCTCTCCCTCGCACATAATCACAACTTAACCGGAGTGCCTTATGGCTACACTGATCGACTCCCTCAATACTTTGTTTTGGGGGTATATCCTGATTTATGGCCTGTTGGCCGTGGGCGTTTACTTCACCCTACGTTTAGGGTTTATCCAGATTCGCTACTTCCCAGAGTTTGTTCGTACCGTCTTCAAGGCGCCTCAGAGCGACCGTGGTGGCATTTCTCCATTCCAAGCACTGTGTACCAGTCTGGCGTCCCGTGTCGGCACAGGTAACCTTGCAGGCGTTGCTGTGGCGTTAGCGCTTGGCGGCGCTGGCGCTATCTTCTGGATGTGGGTCGTAGCCTTGATCGGCATGGCGACCGCTTATGCAGAAAGTACGCTTGCGCAACTGTACAAGGTCCGCGACCAAAACGGTCAATTACGCGGCGGCCCAGCGTTCTACATCAGTAAGGGTCTGAAAGCTCCTTGGGCGGGCGCCATCTTCTCACTGGCGTTGATCCTAGCGTTTGGCTTGGTGTTCAACGCGGTGCAAGCGAACTCGATTGCCGGCGCCATGGAAGGAGCATTTGGTGTGCCGAAAATGGCCACCGGCTTGATCGTGATGGCATTGGCCGCGGTAGTGATCTTTGGTGGTATTAAGAAAATCGCCCGCTTTGCCGAAATCACCGTGCCTTTTATGGCCATTGCCTACCTAGCCTTGGCGCTGTACATCATCATCGTTAATTACGAGCAAGTGCCGGATATGTTCGCGCTGATCTTCAAGAGCGCCTTTGGTCTTGAGCAAGCCGCAGGCGGTATCGCCGGTGCCTTGCTAAACGGTGTCAAACGCGGCCTGTTCTCCAACGAAGCGGGCATGGGTTCTGCGCCAAACATTGCCGCGGTGGCGACGCCAAATCCACACCATCCAGCGTCACAGGGCATGGTGCAATCCCTTGGTGTATTTATTGATACGCTACTGATCTGTACCGCAACCGCCTTGATGATCTTGCTATCGGGCGTGCTAGGCAACGGCGAATCGGGCATTGTGCTGACTCAGTCGGCCATGTCGCATCATATCGGTAGTGTGGGTCATTACTTCGTGGCGATCGCGATTTTCTTCTTCGCCTTTACCTCGATCATTGGTAACTACAGCTACGCGGAAAACGCGCTGACCTACCTAAAATGGGCCAGCAAGCCGGGAATTTTTGTCTTACGTATCTTAGCACTGGCAATGATTCCTTGGGGGGCTTACGAGAGCATTGCCGTGGTATTTAACGCAGCCGATGCGGCCATGGGCTTGATGGCAACGATCAACTTGATCGCCATTGTGATGTTGTCTGGCTTGGTGGTGAAACTGACCAAAGATTACTTTGCGCAAAACAAAACGCGTACGCCAATCTTTAACTCAGACGATTATCCAGAAGTGCAAAATGACATTGACCTAACGGTTTGGGACGAAAAACCTAAACAAGATTAAGCACTGAGTTAAAACGACAAAGCCCGCAAATGCGGGCTTTGTTGTTGGTAGCAGGCATTAAACGTTTAGCAACAAATGCTCACGCTCCCACGAACTGATCACGCGGTTGAAGGTTTCAAACTCACTGCGTTTCACGCCCATGTAGGCACGTACAAAGTGCTCGCCCATGATTTCACACAGGGGCTGACATTCTTCTAATAGGCGTAAGCCTTCTTCCAAGGTACGCGCGATTTCCACCTCTTGGTTGGCGGGCGGCTCATTACCTTGGATCGGATCGGTCGGGTACAGCTCTTCTTTCATACCCAAATAACCACAGGCCAAGGTCGCGGCAATGGCTAAATAAGGGTTGCAGTCGGCACCAGGGAAGCGGTTTTCAATACGCGTAGCTTCCGGCGTCGAGTAGGGCACGCGCAAGCCAGCAACGCGGTTATCAAAGCCCCATTGCATATTGATGGGCGCGGCCATTTCTGGCGAGAAGCGACGGTAAGAGTTGACGTTCGGCGCAAAGAAACTGATCGCATTGGGCGTATATTTCTGCAAGCCGCCTAAATAGTGATAGAAACGCTCGCTCGGTTTGCCATGGTTATTAAACACGTTCTCGCCGGTTTCGAGATCCAGCAAACTCTGGTGAATATGCATGGCGCTGCCCGGTTCGTCTTTCATCGGCTTCGCCATAAAGGTCGCATAAACCCCATGCTTCATGGCCGCTTCACGCAAGGTACGTTTAAACACAAACACCTGATCCGCCAAATCCAATGGATCACCATGGATAAAGTTAATCTCCATCTGCGCCGCGCCAGATTCATGGATCAAGGTATCCACATCCAAATCCTGCGCTTCACAGTAGGCATAAAGAGTGTCGATGATGGTATTGAACTCGTTGACCGCATCAATGCTGTAAGAGCGTCGAGAGGTCTCACGCTTACCAGAACGGCCCGCGGCAGGACGTAGTTCATAATCAGGGTCCGTATTCGGATGAATCAAATAAAACTCAACCTCCGGCGCGATCACCGGCTTTAAGCCTTCTGCTTCGTACAAGGCCAAGATATGACGCAAAATGGTTCGGCTCGCCAACGGGTGCAAATCACCATCGGTAGTGTAACAGTCGTTGATCACCTGCGCCGTCGGCTCATCCGCCCACGGCACCATGCGCAAGGTGTTGGGATCCGGTTTAAGCACCATATCGCGGTCGCTGGCATCGACAATCTCATAGTGATTATCAGCCCAATCGCCGGTCACACTCTGCACCAATACCGTTTCCGGAATTCGCCCCGTTTTCTCTGCTAAAAACTTAAACGTTGGATAGAACTTGCCGCGGGCATTACCCGTCATATCCGCGAGGGTCGACTCGACCTCGGTGATGGCATGTTGCTTTAAAAACGCTTCTAGTTCGGTCATAACCCACCTTGCACCTTGCTGTGTGACAACGCGTTTGTCACGCCAGTAAATTTCCATTGCGATCTTGTTTGATTCGATTATGCTTTGCACGTAAACCGAATAATACTTCGGTTTGAAAGTATTTTAGTTTAGTCGTGAAAGCAATACCTTGTGAAACCCTTTGCAACGATTATGAGCCAGGAGGCCCCGTGAGCCAAGCGACACCATCCTATTACCAAGCCACGGCAACAGGCCGCATCGACTTCCCACAACTGATCGGCGAACAGCGCAGCGATGTCTGTATCATCGGTGGCGGCTATACCGGCACCTCCGCCGCGTTACATCTGGCAGAAGCAGGTTTTAGCGTGACCTTGCTTGAAGCCAATGACATTGGTTGGGGCGCTTCGGGGCGTAATGGTGGACAGGTGTGCCAAGGCCATAATATGGGCCACGAAGAGCTTAGCCAGCAGCTGGGTAAAGAAGCGGCTGACGCCCTATGGCAGGCTTCCATCGACTCGGTCGACTTGGTCAAAGACCTAGTGCATCGTTTGCAAATCGACTGTGATCTTACGCCTGGTGTGTTGCACGTGGCTTACAAGAAACGCCATTTACAACACATCCAAAGCGCCGTCGACTATAAGCAAAATGTTTTAAAATACGATGGTGTGAGCTTCCTCTCCGCCCAACAAGTAGCCGACAAGCTGGGCACCAAGCGCTACTTTGGTGGTGAATGGTACGAAGAGGGTGCCCATCTGCACCCGCTTAACTTTGTTTTAGGACTGGCTAAGGCGGCCCATGAGCAGGGCGCCAAGATCTACCAGCAATCGCGGGTGACGGCCTATCAAACTGGCCGCCAGTGCCTAGTAAAAACCGACCACGGCCAAGTACGTAGCCGCTATCTGATATTTGCCTGCAATGGTTACTTGGGACATTTAAACGAACCGGCAGCTCGTAAAATCATGCCGATTAATAACTTTATTATCGCCACTGAGCCACTACCAGAAGAGATCGCCGAGCGCATCAACCCTGAACGAGTGGCCGTGGCGGACTCCAAATTCGTGGTCAATTATTACCGCCTATCGAGTGATAGACGCATGTTGTGGGGCGGCGGTGAAAACTACAGTCCACGCTTCCCGAAAGACATCGCGGGCTTTGTGAAGAAGCATATGATCGAGACCTACCCAGAGCTGGATCGCTTTAACATTGATTACGCGTGGGGCGGCACCTTAGCCATCACCCTCAACCGCATGCCCTATATCGCACGCCAACAGGACAACGTCTTTGTCGCACAGGGCTACTCTGGCCATGGCGTCGCCTTAGCGACCTACGCTGGCGCCAGCATTGCCAACGCCATACAAGGGCAAGAAGCAGACGTACAAACCTTTGAACGCATTCGCTGCAAAGACTTCCCCGGCGGCACCTTACTGCGCTGGCCAGGCCAAGTGGCAGGCATGCTGTATTACTCCATGCTCGACCGTTTACCTTAACGAGTCGAGCCTTTAACAATGTATAATGTGAATGTTCACCAACCCCTTACTCAAGGAATCCATTGATCATCATGGCAAAAACCAGCAACGCCAAGAAAGCCATGCAACCGGTCTCACCACGCAGTGAACCGGTGCAATCGCGCTCGATCAAACGTACGCAACAGATCCTTGAAGTGACCAGCGAACTGCTGGAAAGTGTCGGCTTAAACGACCTCAACACCGCCCTGATCGCCCAAGAAGTCGGCATCTCTGTCGGCTCCTTGTACCACTACTTTCCCAACAAGCAGGCGATCCTCTACGCCATGGGACAATCGTGGCTCGACAGCATCGAAGAAGTACTCAAAGAGATCCAGAACTGGCCGTTAGAGCAAATGCCCTTAGCAGAGTTTATCGATCAAGTGATAGACACCAACCTGCTGACCTACCGCAAACAAAAAGCCGTGCTACCGCTGGTGCAAGCCATGTTCTCCGTACCCGAGCTACGTGGCCTCGATGAACGCCATGACGATATGGTCATCGCGCAAATGTCGAAGGCGTTTAAACGTATCGGCTTGAAGAAACATATCCGTGAGCGCGAACGTATTGCCCGTCACTTTTTGGAAGTCACCCACAGTAGTTATTTGGTAGTGGTAAATCAAAACCCACAACGCGCCGCACGTACTTTGGCGGATTTAAAACTGATGCTGAATTGTTTGTTAAAGCATCATTTGGGTGAGGTAGGCGAGTAGCTTTCTTTACTTAGTTACAGTGAAGGCCAGGCTTTATTCTCCCACCAAGAACCAATATACCAAATCAAGGAAAAGTAATGATGGACCATAAAAACAAGGATGAACTTTATCTAAATGACTTCGCAATCAGAAACCTTAGGGAGATTGCAGACCAAGATTACATTACAGCTCGTGTTTGCTACAAAAATGGATTAATGCTTCAGTTTTACTGGTCATCTCTCCAGGCAATTGAAAAGTACTTTAAATCTATTCTCTTGTTTCACCGAATTAGCAGTAAAGATTTTGGCCATGATCTGAATAAGTTATATGCTGCAATTGCAAATATCGAAACTCTCGATTTCACCCTAACTACAAAACAAGAACAGTTTCTTAATTTGGCCGATGACCAAGGAAACAACCGCTATTTAACAATGCCTACATACTTCAAAGGGTTTGAGATCGTTGACCTAGATGAAATTGTATGGGCTATTCGTGGATATTGTAGGACAGAGGTTACATTCCAAGCACCGGATGAAAGGCGTGAAGCAATACTAAGGTCTCTAAAGTCGAGCTTAACTAGCAGATCTCAAATAACTATCCCCGGTGGTTATTTAGAGAAAGTCATCGATAATAAAAAGTCACTTCAAAGATCCGCGCTTATTTGGAATAACCTATTTTTTGGCAGAAAAAGAAAGTCTATTAAACTCATTAGACATTGGGGAGCCACTAATCCACCCCAAACACTTTATCCAGAAGTCATAGATAAGCTATTCGAGTTGGTTTACTTCCCTAAACAAGAAAAGGAACTTTTTAGGCAGCATAGATCAGCGATGAGGAAGCAAAACAAATAAGTTTGAGTTAAATCCACATACCACCTTTTAACCTCTGAGATACAAACGCCCCCTATAGAATAGGGTCGTACAAAGACCAACCCAACGATGCTTCACAGAGATTCCATGCGTTTAATTCGCGCTGACGTGTCGAAGCTGAGGAACGAAGCAAAGACGTTGCGCAAGCGAATTGAATTGCATGGAAGCTCATGCCTACAAAAGCTGGGGTAACGACTCACTACAACAGAAGATGTGGCTAAGCTCCCCGAGCGGAGTCGGGTCGTACGTATCGCAGGTTCCCGCGCGAAGCGCGGTCCTACAAGACACAATATCGCGATCTTTCCCAGAGATTCCATGCGTTTGATTCGCGCTGACGTGTCGAAGCTGAGGAACGAAGCAAAGACGTTGCGCAAGCGAATTGAATTGCATGGAAGCTCCAACCAGCAGAAATGAGGCGGAGCTCAGCTGCTAAGGGCTTTAAGCGTTTTTCTTAAGCGCTAGGTAGTTTTCAATGCCTGCGATTTGGTCTTCTGCGTGGTGGTTTACGTACAGCACGGTGGTTTCTTTTCCGGCACAGATCTTTTCAATCAACGCCAAGACCAGCTGGCGGTTCATATCGTCTAAGCCTAGGCATGGCTCGTCTAGGATCAATAGCGGTGGGTGTTTGACCATGGCACGGGCAATCAATAGCAAACGCTGATCACCGTAGGAAAGCTTGTTAAACGGCTGATCGGCACGGTCGCTCATGCCCAATAACGCCAACCATTGATCGGCGATCTTTTTCTGGTTGTCGGTCGATTTGGTGTACATACCGATGCTGTCGTAGAAGCCAGAAATGATGACGTTTTTACAGCTCACGCTGACGCGGTATTCCCACTGCAACGCCGTGGAGACATAACCGATAAACTGTTTAATCTGCCAGATGCTTTCGCCTTTACCGCGTTGGAAGCCAAACACGAAAATATCGTTCACGTAGCACTGTGGGTGGTCGCCGGTAATCAACGACAATACGCCGGTTTTACCGCTGCCATTGGGGCCACTTAGCTGCCAATGTTTGCCTGGTTCAATGGTCCAGTTGAGCTTATCTACAATCACGGTATCGCCGTATTTGATCGTCGCATCGGTAAGTTTTACCAATGGCTGCTGAGGGTCTAGTGCTGGCAGTTTGCTGGCTGGATCGGTCTCAGGGACTTGTAGATCGGTGGTTTTCAGATGCAGTAATTGGTACAACTCCGCAAATGCGGCTTCGTCGTTGCGATCCACTTTGAAAGACAACTTACCGCCATCACGCCCGTCTTTTTCCAAGTAGGCCACATGGGTAATAAAGCTTGGCATTTCATCAAAGCGGTTCAACACCATCACCATGGGGGTGGTGTCGATAATGGACGCAAGATGCTCCTGAAGCATCACTAGCGTGTCGGCATCTAAGCCATCAAATGGCTCGTCTAGGATCAATAAATCCGGCTTGCTCGACAAGGCTCGGATCAGCATTAATTTGCGGGTTTCGCCGGTCGAGAGCTTACGAAATGCTCGGTCTAGCAAATGGCTTAAGCCAAACTTTTCCACCAACTCTGCAGCCAATTCAGGGTCCGCGCAGCCTTCAAAAATCATTTCTTGCACCGGCGTACCGATGGCAATGACATCCATGATGTCGGCGTCGTCTTTCTTTAGTTCTTTGGCGATCAGCTCCGCTTGCGCCTCAAACGAGACTAACCCTACACGGCTTGGCAGGCCTGATAACTGACCTGATTCCATCTCACCGACACCTGCAAGCACTGCTGCGAGAGCTGACTTACCCGACCCGTTTGTGCCCGTGATCACCCAATGTTGGCTTGGCTCAATCGTCCAATCAATGTTGTTCAGATGAAAGCGTTCATCAAAGTTAACGCTGAGATTTTCAAGGCAAATACTAGAGTCCATGAGTGATTCCTTACCGATGTCGAACTAATTGCAAAAAAGAAAGCGACAAAAAAGCCGAGCACTCAATGAGTAACTCGGCTTTTTAGGTGTTTAATTTCTAACGGAAATTAAACGATTTTTTTCATGTCAGCCATGTGACCACGAAGAACCGCACCTACTGCCTCAACTGGGTGAGAACGTAGCGCTTTGTTTACTTCGATTAGACGAGCGTTGTCTACGCCGTTGTCTTCTACAGATAGGCCTTTACCGATCACGTCAGTTTTGATGCCTTTCATGAAGTCCGCTAGTAGAGGTACACAAGCGTGGTTGTATAGGTAACAACCGTACTCAGCTGTATCAGAGATAGTCGCGTTCATTTCGTAAAGTTTCTTACGAGCGATAGTGTTCGCGATTAGCGGAGTTTCGTGTAGAGACTCGTAGTAAGCAGATTCAGCGATGATGCCTGCAGCAGTCATAGTTTCGAATGCTAGCTCAACGCCCGCTTTAACCATTGCTACCATCAAGATACCGTTGTCGAAGAACTCTTGCTCAGAGATTTCTACGTCACCTGCTGGAGTTTTCTCGAAGTTAGTCTCAGCAGTTTCTGCACGCCATTTTAGAAGGTTAGCGTCGTCGTTCGCCCAGTCTTCCATCATCACGCGAGAGAAAGTACCGTCGATGATGTCATCTTGGTGCTTGTTGTATAGAGGGCGCATGATCACTTTCAACTCTTCAGAAAGATCGAATGCTTTGATCTTAGCTGGGTTAGAAAGACGATCTAGCATGTTAGTCACGCCGCCGTACTTAAGTGCTTCAGTGATTGTTTCCCAACCGTACTGGATCAACTTAGATGCGTAACCTGCGTCGATACCTTCTTCAACCATTTTGTCGAAGCAAAGGATAGAACCCGTTTGCAACATACCACAAAGGATAGTTTGCTCACCCATCAAGTCAGACTTAACTTCAGCGATGAAAGAAGACATTAGAACGCCTGCTTTGTGACCGCCAGTACCTACTGCGTAAGCTTTTGCTAGTGCAAGACCTTCGCCTTTAGGATCGTTGTCTTCGTGAACAGCGATAAGTGTTGGAACACCGAAGCCACGAACGTATTCAGCACGTACTTCAGAACCAGGACACTTAGGCGCAACCATGATTACTGTTAGGTCGTCACGGATTTGCATGCCTTCTTCAACGATGTTGAAACCGTGAGAGTAAGATAGGCAAGCGCCTTCTTTCATAAGAGGCATAACAGCTTTAACTACAGAAGTGTGTTGCTTATCTGGAGTTAGGTTAAGAACTACGTCAGCCGTTGGGATTAGGTCTTCGTAAGTACCAACAACGAAACCGTTTTCAGTCGCGTTTTTCCAAGATTGACGCTTCTGTTCGATTGCTTCTGCGCGTAGTGCGTAAGAAACGTCTAGACCAGAATCACGTAGGTTAAGACCTTGGTTAAGACCTTGTGCACCACAGCCGATTACTACCATTTTTTTGCCTTTAAGCGCTTCAACGCCATCAGCAAATTCTGACATATCCATAAAACGACATTTTGCTAGTTGAGCTAGTTGCTCACGTAGCGGCAAAGTATTGAAGTAGTTAGCCATGGTTAACACATCCTAAATTTTTATGATTAAAGTACCGACATCAAAACATGTCGATATTAAAAAAGAGTGACACAAACACACCTAACAACATTCAGGCTGTGCTGCGAGTAGGTTCAATGTATAGAAGAGCGACTCTTTCGTAAATTGATATATTTGCAATATAACGTCCCATTTTTTGCAAAACAGAGCTATCATGGGCTTTATGAATACAAAAACCCTCAAACAATTTCTCGCATTAGCCGAAACACTGCACTTTGGCCGTGCCAGCGATGAGTGCAACATCAGCATTTCGGCCCTGTCGCGCAACATTCGCCACTTAGAAGAAGAAGTGGGGGTAGACCTATTCAGCCGTGATAACCGCACCGTCGCCTTGACCCGCGAAGGCCAGCGTTTCGTAAAATACGCTCGCGAAACCACCAGCCAATGGAACCTCATTCGCCACGAACTCACCGATCATTCGGACCAACTCAGTGGTGAAATCAGCATTTACTGCTCCGTCACCGCCAGTTACAGCTTCTTGTTTGAGTTGCTAAACCGCTTTCGCCAAGTGCATCCGCACATCGAAATCAAACTGCACACCGGCGACCCAGACAAAGCCATTACGCGAATTTTAGACGGCAACGAAGAAATCACCATCGCCGCCAAGCCGGTGTCTATGAACAAAGGCTTAGCCTTTACTCCAATCACCAAATCGCCGTTGGTCTTTATCGCCCCCGTTGAACAACAACCGAACGTGCCCACCACCGCACCCGCGTCAAAAAGCGACTGGGAACGGGTGCCGATGATCCTATCTGAAGGCGGTGTTTCAAGGATTCGCGTTGACGACTGGTTAAGCGAACAAAGCATCACGCCAAATATCTATGCACAGGTCGCCGGTAACGAAGCCATCGTCAGCATGGTGAGCTTGGGATTTGGCATCGGCGTGGTACCGAAAATCGTACTCGACAACAGCCCACTGATGGACCGCGTTCAAATCCTCGACGTTCAGCCAGAACTAGAGCCATACGATATTGGTTTGTTTACCTTGAAGAAGAGCTTGAAAAACCCACTGGTTGAGGCGTTTTGGGCGTTGGTTTAACTCTTTAGGTTTTAGATCGCGAAGGTTGCGAGGCTTTGATTTTGTGAAGGTTGCCAGACTGTTGGGGCACTCTTCCATGCAATTCAATTGGCTTGCGCAATTCTCGTACCTCGACCGCGTCAGCGCCAATTAAACGCATGGAAGGGTACTAATGGTTATTTTCTATATCTAATTAGGCTATGTTTGATAACCAAGATGTAAACAAACCTGCATTATTCTCAGCAATTACAAATCGACCATCCGGCAATACGGCTGTACAAAGGTCTGTAGAAGTTAATGACAGTTTTTCTCCATCATATGATGCAAGACTAGTTGAAGTGATTTCATCTATAAACTCTTGAACACTACTCGAGTGCTTCAAAGCAAACTCTCTGAAATCTGGGTCACTAGTTACAACATTAGCTTGGGTTAAATATTGGAAAATGCTAAACACTTGATAACTTACTTCCGTTGGCTCCCAGTAACTTTCTGTTGGAGCGAGCTCGAGCTTTTCTTTAGTAATCTCATGATATTTTAATTTCCATCCTCCTTGGTTTGGAGTAACTACAGGCTTAGCACTGAGAAACTTATTCATACTTTCCATTTCTAAGTCGTCACCCCAAGGTAGATCTATTTCGTACTCAAGTGAAATTTTACTCCAGATAAGCTCAAGCATTAGAAGAATGGGGCTCGCTTTTGTGGAGGCCATGAAATCCCAGTACTTATCTTTAATGGGAAAAAGATATGGCCTTCCATTCCCTTTAACTAATGAGTTTTTTCCACAAATTATTAATTGTGGAAAAGAAGGAACACCATAACCAGCTCCCATTCCCTCTTTTTCTAAAAACTTAAAAAAGCCTTCTCTAAGCCCAAATTCCGAATTAAAGCCATCATAACCTAGAACAATTCTGACGGGAGTTAGCTGCTCCATAAAAATAGTTGTATAAATAAGCTCATTTTCTTTGCTTAAAGTTTCTCTATCAAAATAACTCGGAGCTGTTACACCAGTTAATTGAGAGAAAATATTATAGGAAGATGATAGGTCTATTCTTTTATTCTCTTCTTCGGATCTATCTTCTTTAAATAAATACTTTGAATAACTTTCTGCAACTTGCCTTAACTTATAAAATGAGTTTATTAGATCACTAGAATATAAATTCTTTTTTACTTCAAAAACGACTAAAACGTCTTTTACATGCCATTTATAAGATTTTGTGAATGGCACCTGCTCGCCTTCACCACGTACTAGCATACAATCCATCTGGCCAGATAGATAATCAGATCCATCAGTTATAAAACCATCTACAATTTTTAGACCTAATTCTGATGGGATTGATCTATTTAATAACTCAGCGGATAAACCTTCGTACATATCACCAATTGTAGGAGCATGCTTTAACTCATACTCTTTTAATTTGGAGCACTCTTCATCTAAAAAGCCTTTTAAAAGCTCTGCAACATTCCTTATCATAACCGCCCCTTTAAAATTCAATTCACTTAGTATTAAACTCTATACAATAAACGTTTCTATATCGTAGAAGAATCTATGTATTACATTCTCTATGAGAACCAAATAGAAGAGCAACTGCGGATGTGCGTATGGAAGCTCCTACGCCAGCAAAAGCTAAAGTAAAAACTCTCTGTAGCTGCGAACGTATTCCTAGGCTTTAGATGTGAAAAAACCGGCACGAGGCCGGCTTATTCGTCCAACTCCAGAGGTCTGTATGTCGCCCGCGTGGAAGAAGGATAAGTTGTGTTCACATTATAGCCAGATATGGAGGAGCTGCAAGACTCGCTTCTCGATACAATCGGGTCGTACGAATCGAGATCTTCCTTAGAGATTCCATGCGTTTAATTCGCGCTGACGTGTCGAAGCTGAGGAACGAAGCAAAGACGTTGCGCAAGCGAATTGAATTGCATGGAAGCTCCGGCACCGAAAAAAGCTAGGGTAACAACTCACTGCTACAGAAGATGCGGCCAAGCTCCCCGAATGGAATAGGGTCGTACGAAAAGGTTCCAGCCTAAAATTAGGCGGAGCCCAACGGTCTGTTAGCCCTGTAGAAATTTGCCAATCCAAGCCATCATGGCAGAGGATTGGATAGTGTCTTGCTCGACGCTTTGACGTGCTTTTTGCGCCACGTCGGTGGGTAAGTTGCCGCCATCGTGCAGATTGATTAGGTCGTGCTCGTAAGCTTTGGAGAACTCTGGATGCGCTTGGAAGGTCAGGATTTTATCTTGGTAAATCATACCCGCGTGTTCACAGAACTCACTGCTAAGGAAAGTGATTAATTTCTCTGGTTTTTCAATCACTTGGTCTTGGTGGAAAGCACATAATGCAATGTCACCAAGGTCTGGCACGGACGGGATATTGTCGACTACTTGGTAGTGGTGAATACCCACGCCCCAGCCGCCGGAGTATTTCGCCACGGTGCCACCTAGGGCGCGGGCAATAACTTGGTGGCCAAAGCAGATGCCGACCAGCACTTGGCCTTTGGCATCGATCTCACGGATCAATTCGCACAGTTTTAAGATCCATGGCTCGTCCGCGTAGGCATCGGATTTAGAGCCGGTAATTAGCCAAGCATCGCATTCATCTGAGCTTTCTGGAAACTCATCTAGACGCACATCGTAAGTAACAAAGCTAAGCGCCGGCTCTAATGCGCCAATCTGCTGCGCGAACATTTCGGCGTAGGTTGGATACTCACCCCGTAGTGCATCTGGGGTGATCCCCGCCGCTAGAATCCCTATTTTCATTTCATCGTCCTCATTTCCTCTATCCGCCCTTGGGCTTATAGATACGCCTCGTATTCCACATTGGAAATACGGCCGTAAATTTTCTGTTGTTCCTGATCTTTGGCGGCGGCGTACACTCGCACAAATTCTTCGCCTAGGTATTCCATCATAAACGGACTGTCGCGGAAGGTCTCGCTGGCCGTTTCCCAACGATTAGGCAACGCCTCAAACAGTTCGCTTTGCGAATAGGCATCCCCTTCAATAGGTTCTGGCGGCATCATATTGGTTTCAATACCGTGCAAGGCCGCGCCTAGAACGCTCGCTAGCACCAAGTAAGGGTTGGCATCCGCACCCGCCACGCGATGCTCGATACGGCGTGCATCGGGCTCACTTTCAGGGATACGCACCGCCACCGTACGGTTCTCATAACCCCAACTCGCATAGGTCGGCGCGTGTGCCCCTAACTGGAAGCGACGGTAAGAGTTTAAGTGCGGCGCAAACACCAACATGGAGTCGGACATATGCGCCAACATGCCGGCGACGGCGTTACGTAGTAGACGTGAGCCTTCGTCAGTACCATCATCAAATACGTTATTGCCGTCTTGGTCTAACAGGCTGAAATGCACGTGGAAGCCGCTACCACTTTTATCCGCGTAAGGCTTGGCCATAAAGCTGGCGCCAAAGTCATGCTGACGCGCCACGCCCTTGATCAAACGCTTAAACATGATGGCATGGTCGGCCGCTTGCACCGCGTTGTTGGTGTGCTTCATGTTGATTTCAAACTGGCCGGGGCCCAGCTCGGAGATAATGGTGTCTGCCGGAATCCCTTGGATTTCACAATCGCGGCGCACTTCGGCAAAGAAGCCTTCAAGGCCGTCCATTTCTTCAATCGAGTAACAGTCGGTTTTGCTCAAGCGACAGCCGTTACCATCAACAATCACCGGCGGAGAAGGGCGACGCTTGGCTTCTGATTCACCATCTAACAGGTAAAATTCCAACTCAGTTGCCACCACTGGCGTGTAACCCAACTCTTTATAGCGCTCAATAATGCGCGTCAGAATCTGACGTGGATCTGGGAAGAAGGGCGTGCCATCTGGGTTGTACATCATGGCAAGAATTTGGTCGCGGGCCGTCTCAGCCCAAGGCACGGGAATCGGAGTCGAGTGCACTGGCAGACAGATACCATCACTGTCGCCAGTTTCAAACACTAGGCCGTTTTCCAATACATCATCGCCCCAGTGATCAAAGCCGATCACCGATTGTGGCAGTTTGACGCCATTGGCCATGACGCCTTTCAAGCCACTGGCTGGGATACGTTTGCCGCGCAAATTACCGTTAAGGTCAGTAATAAACAGGTCAAACTCATGATCTTCGATAAAGTTGATATCTGACATACACATTACTCTTCATCACTCGCGCCTCGACTGGTTCATTAAACTTGAATATTTCTTCGAGTTTGGCGCGAAATCAGCGCTGACGTCGGTCAGCCGAACCTGGAGAGTGCTGTTTTAGTGGGATTTTTCCAAGATGTCTTTGTTTGTGACAGGAGGTTTGAATCGCATTAAAACATTCACTTTTGCATTTAATCCGAACTATTATTCGGTTTATTGATTTTAGTTGTACTCCTGTCGAATACAAAAGTCGATCAAATTTATTCAGCCAATTTATCAGGTAACAGCATGGTGCAGCGGACACATTTAGGGCCACAAGACAGTGCAGAATTGATCAAGGATTTAAGCCTGCTGGCCAACCATATTCGCCTGCCAAACTTCCCTGTGGTATTGGAGCAGGTGCTGAGTAAGCTGTGTTACTTCGATACCTTGATTATGGTGACTTACAAAAAGACGCTACGGCCGCTGCTGATTCATCCTCGTGATCCAGCAGAGCAAAGCGCCACCCTGCGTTTTTATTTAAACCAAGCCTACTTGCTCGATCCTTTGTTTAACGCCATTCACCAGGGCATTGCTTCCGGTGTGTATCGCTTGGCAGACATGGCACCGGATTCGTTCCACGAAACCGAGTACTTTCAAACCTGCTACCAAGAGTTTGGCTTAGAAGATGAGATCAATCTGATCGTGGAATTGGACAAGGACACCAGCTGCGCCATTTCACTGGGCCGCAAGCAAAACGCAGGGGAGATTCAACACAATGAGTTAAAGCAGCTGAAATTAGCCTTTCCTATGCTGGAAGCGCTGATTCGCCAGTTTTGGTGGCTGCAAGCAGGGGAGTTTACCGAGCACGCGCCGGAATCTGCACCCATGCAACAGGCGCTTAAATCCTTTGCCCAAGGAGTGCTGACGGATCGCGAGCAAGACGTGCTGGGATTACTACTAAAAGGACACTCGTCCAAGTCGATTGGCGAGGATTTGGGAATCAGTGCTGGCACGGTGAAAGTACATCGTAAGAACATTCACGCTAAGCTCAACACCTCTTCCCAATCGGAGATTTTTACTTTGTTTTTAAAGCACTTAGAAACCTTGGAAAGCAGCCACTAAATACCCAGCTTATCGCGCAGGCTGTAATACACCGCGCCCAAGGCGGTGTAGGGCACTCGGAACATACGCCCACCAGGGAACGGATACTGTGGCATGCTAGCGAACACATCAAAACGCTCGGTATCACCATCCATCGCATCAGATAGGATTTCTCCCATCAAATGAGCATTGGTGACGCCATGGCCGGAGTAGCCTTGCGCGTAATACAGGTTCGCCCCGATCTTACCCACTTGCGGCATGCGCATCATGGTCAGTAGGAAATTACCGGTCCAAGCGTAGTCGATCTTCACGTCCTTCAAATAGGGGAAGGTGGTTAGCATCTTAGGCACGATAATGGATTCAATCTTGCCGGGATCCCGCGCGCCATAGGTGGTACCGCCGCCATAGATCAAACGACCATCCCCAGACAGGCGGTAGTAGTCCAATAAATAGTTACAGTCTTCTACACAGCGATCGGTTGGTAACAGTTGTTTTTGCAACTCCTGCGACAAAGGCTCAGTGGCGATGACCTGTGTACCGCACGGCATGGCTTTCTTTTCCACTTCTGGAATCAAACCAAAGACATAGGCATTGCCGGCGACCACGATCTTGTCGGCGATCACAACCCCTTGTTCAGTAATGACTTTTCCCGGCACCCCTTGCTCTAAACGGACCACTTTGGAGTCTTCAAAAATCTGCCCACCTAACGCCTCAAAGGCATTGGCTTGGCCGAGAACAAGATTCAAAGGCTGAATATGCCCGCCTTTGCGATCCAATAAACCGCCCACATAGCGCTCTGAGCCAATATGGTCTTGGATGCTGTGTACATCAAGCAGCTCTAATTCGTTATGACCGTGGGCTTCCCACAGGGCTTTCTTGGCTTTGAGCTCTTCAAATTGCTTATCGTTGCAGGCAGCAAATACGTTACCGTGTTTTAGGTCGCAGTCGATCTGATACTTCTCGATACGGTGGCGAATCAGCTCCGAGCCAGCAAACGCCATCTTCGCCATTTTTTGACCGATCTTGTCGCCATAATTCGCAAAAATATAGTCAATATCGCGGTTAAAGCTGTTAACGATCTGCCCGCCGTTACGTCCCGACGCACCAAAACCAATGCGTGAGCCCTCAAGGACGATGACCTTTTTACCTTTTTCAGCAAGGCTTAGCGCGGTCGAAATACCGGTAAAACCCGCGCCGACGATGCACACATCACAGCGGTGTTCACCGGTGAGCGTAGGGCGTAGGGCTTTGTCGTTCGCCGACGCCGCGTAATAGGAATTCACATGACTTGGTGCTGACATAGAGGAACCTCTCAATGCTGATACATCCCCCCCTCCCAGCCTCCCCCTTAGCAAGGGGGAGGAGCCTAGTATCTCAGGACTGAGGGATTTCATGTTCCCTCCCCTTATTCAAGGGGAGGGTTAGGGTGGGGTTGAGCTGCAAAACTACAATCGAATCCAGGTATTTTTCACTTCGGTGTATTTCTCCAGCGCATGCCAAGACTTATCACGGCCATTACCAGAAGCTTTCACGCCACCAAATGGCACGGTGGTATCACCATCACCCCAGGTGTTGACCCACACCATGCCGGACTCTAGTTTGCGACTCACACGGTGAGCGCGAGATAAGTCTGCCGTCCAGATCGACGCACCTAGGCCATATTTCGAGTCATTTGCCAGCGCGATCGCTTCTTCTTCGGTTTCAAAGGTCATCATGGCCAGTACTGGGCCAAAGATTTCTTCTTGGACAAACTCCATCTCATGGCTGGCACCCGAGAAGATGGTCGGATGGGCGTAGAAGCCTTTGCCTTCTTCGTATTTAGGTACACCACCGATTTCCAAGGTGGCCCCATCAGAAATAGCACTCTCGATAAAACCAGTGACCCGTTCAAACTGCGCTTTGTCCACCAAAGGCCCCATTTTGGTCGCAGGATCCAGCGGATCACCCGGTACGTACTGGCGCGTGGCTTCGAGTAGGTGTTGCAGGAATTCTTCTTTGATGCTGCTGTGTACGTACAAGCGTGAGCAGGCAATACACACTTCCCCTTGGTTGGTAAAGATCGCCACCGCCGCTCCTTGTGCCGCGGCTTTGATGTCTTTGCAGTCTGCAAACACGATACAAGGGGACTTGCCGCCCGCTTCCAGCCAAACGCGCTTCATATTCGATTGCCCAGCGTATTGCATCAGCATACCGGCAACGCGGCTGGAGCCCGTAAACGCAAGGGTACAAACATCATGGTGCAGTGCTAAGGCTTTACCCGCCGTGTGACCAAAGCCCGGTAACACGTTAAACACACCATCCGGCACACCCGCTTGCGTCGCCAATTCAGCGATACGTAGAGCACTCAATGGGGATTTTTCCGAAGGCTTAAGAATCACGCTGTTACCGGCCGCTAACGCTGGCGCGATCTTCCACATCACCATCATCAGCGGGTAGTTCCAAGGGGTAATAATCGCCACCACACCCAGCGGCTCATGACTAATCAAAGCAAGGTTTTGCGGATTGGTTGGCGCGATTTCACCGTATAGCTTGTCGATGCACTCGGCAGACCAGCGCAAACAATCGATCGAGTCGGGAATGTCGATATTGACCATCTCAGAAATGGATTTGCCCATATCCAAGGTATCGGTCAGTGCCAGCTCGTCGAAATGCTGCTCCAGCAAATCGGCCCATTTTTGTAAAATTCGCTTACGCTGCCCAGGTGCCATCTCTGACCAAACACCGCTACGAAAGGCTTTCTTTGCCGCCGCAACGGCGATGTTCACATCCGCTTCGTCACAGCTGGCCACATTGGCCAATAACGTCTCATCGGCTGGGTTGATACACTCGAACGTCGCCCCTTTTTTCGCAGGGGTGAATTGACCATTGATATAGGCTTCCGAACGCAGGTTAAGCGTCTCGCGAAGTGCTTGCCATTCTTGATAGGTTTTCATAGTGGATTCCTTCTAACATGCTCAGCACGCGGCTGAGAGCGTTACTATGAGCGTAAGTTAACCAAGCCAGTTGGCCAAACGCTATATCCCCTAGGGGGTAGAGCATTTGACCATTAAATACGAAAAAAGCCCCTTGATCGATCACCAAGAGGCTTTTTCAATATAGCTTAACTTATTGTCTTTGCTAGATTTTAGCTGCAATTTTATGAGCTAATTGATGCAAGAACGGCGCGAAGATAAAGGAGATCACGCCCGCTGTTGGCCATGCGTAGATCCAAGCGTTCATCCAAAACGAGACAAACTCAGGGTGCGCACCAATGTTCATAAAGGTAATCCATGCAGACATCAGCAAAGACAGTACAAATGACATAAGTGTGGCGAATACGATGCGATGTTTCATGGGGTTACCTCGATCACTGTGAAGGGTTTTAAGCAATGCATACAGCATAGCAAACCGCTATATTGGTAAAAATAGCCAGTTTTGATAACCCTTTTTACAGATTTGAAAAATGCTTGATGACCTTAAAATCTTTATCGTGGCCGCCGAGACGAAAAGCTTAACGGCCACCGCAGACAAACTCGGCATGACCATCGCCACGGTTTCACGGCGCATTGCCAGCCTTGAAAATACCCTTGGTTCAGTGCTGCTGCACCGCTCCACCAAGGGCTTAACCCTGACCACTGTGGGCGAGTCTTATTACCGCGAATGTGCCGAATTTATCGAAGCCCTCGATCAACGTATTTCCGATCTCGACCACACGCTGAATAGCTTAGAAGGGGAAGTGAAGATCCTCGCACCGACTAACCTTGGTGCAGGGCCACTTGACGGCTTTTGGGCGCAATTCGCCGCACAATACCCGCAGATTACCCTGAGAATCGAGCTCAGCAATAATTACGAAAGCTTGCAAGACACCCAAGCGGATCTGGCATTACGCTCCGGCCAATCGGCCAACTTATCGCTTATTCAGCGCAAGATCGGCGAAATTCATGGAGTGTTAGTGGCATCACCGGACTTTACGCCATTTCCTGAGACAGTCGAACAATTGGAAAATACCCAAAGCGTCGCAGGGCAGCTCTTTACCGATTGGCACATCGTCCATAACACGACTGGCGAAGAACGCAGCATAATCAAAAGCCACCGCCACACCAGCAACGACATGCGCATCGCTGTTAACCTCGCCAAACACGGACAGGGGGTTACCTTGCTGCCGGAGAGCTTGGTCTATCAAGACATTCAGCAGGGAAACCTTAAGCGCGTATTACCAGAATGGCGCGGCCGCAACCGCGAGATTTATCTAGTGTGGCCCTATCGCCGCAGCTTATCGGTCCGAGCCAAGTTATTAAGGGATGAATTGATTACGTTTTTGCAGAAACAGGAATGGTTTCATGGGGTGTGACTGCTTGGAGGATCGCCTCTAATACCGCATCCAATTCAAACATTATTTGATCATTGGTGAAGCGGATCGTCTTGATTCCGAGAGCATTCATAAAGTCCTCTCGAATCTGATCGTATGCTTGAGCCTGTTGCGTGAAATGGCTGTCACCATCAACTTCAATGACTAGCCTGATATCAGGACAGTAAAAGTCCACGATGTAATTGCCTATACCATGTTGGCGGCGGAACTTAACGCCTAATTGATTGGCTCTGATACGACGCCATAAGCGTTGTTCCGGTTCAGTCATATTGCTTCGAAGACTTGATCGAAGTGGCTTATTGGCTTTGATATTAAAGGTTTTTGTCATTCCATTGACTCCTTGTTTATTGGAGTAATGGTAGTTCAGCAGTCGTAGATAGTGTTGCTTTAACTCAAGCATCTGTAACACCATCCTAACCTTCCCCTTAATAAGGGGAAGGGACGCGAATTATCGCAGGGCTACAATACTAAGCTCCTCCTTGCTAAGGGGGAGGCTGGGAGGGGGTTAAGGTCTTTGCATCGACCCAAGCATCTGCAACCCCATTCTAACCTTCCCTTTAATTAGGGGAAGGGACACGAATTATCGCAAGACTACAATACTAAGCTCCTCCCCCTTGCTAAGAGGGAGGCTGGGAGGGGGTTAAGGTCTTTGCATCGACCCAAGCATCTGCAACCCCATCCTAACCTTCCCCTTAATAAGGGGAAGGGACACGAATTATCGCAGGGCTACAATACTAAGCTCCTCCCCCTTGCCAAGGGGGAGGCTGAGAGGGGGTTAAGGTCTTTGCATCAACCCAAGCATCTGTAACCCCATCCTAACCTTCCCCTTAAAAAGGGGAAGGGACATGAAATACCGCAACACTACAAAACTAAGCTCCTCCCCCTTGCCAAGGGGGAGGCTGGGAGGGGGTTAAGATCTTTGGGTAACCTACCTCGCCAACTGATCGACTAGATAAACAATCGATTGATACTCAATGCCCGAATGTTCGGTTAAGCCAATCTCACAGGTGCGGGAGTTGGAGTAGCCGACTTCGCAGTCTTTTACGGCGGTTTTAAGGGTTTTCAGAGCGCTTTGGTTTAACTCTGGTGTGCTAAAACCTTTGTCACCGGCAAAGCCACAGCAGGTGATGTCTGGCGGGATAACCACTTCTTCAGCCAGTTGCTGCGCTAAGTTCACAAAGGTTTGTCCAAGTCCCATGCGCGTGGTGCTGCAGGTAATATGCAGTGCCATTTTCGGAATCTTGCTCTCGATCTTAAGGTTCGCCATAGCGAACTCTGACAGGAACTGCACTTGCTCATAAAGCTTCAACGCAGGATCTAGCGATTCTTTCATTCGTAGCAGACAAGGGCTGGTGTCACACACAATCGGAAGCGCGCCTTGTTGGCTGGCTTGCATCAGTAACGTATTGAGATCGTTGGCTTTTTGTTCCGCAGCAGCGAATTGCCCTTTGGACTGGAAGGCCATGCCACAGCATTGGCTTTCGATACCATTAGGTACAATTACGTTATAGCCTGCTTTTTCCAGTACAGACAGCATGACGTCCATCACAGGACGTTTGTCCAAAGCATTCGGGCCTGCCCCCATCACACGAGTCGCACAGCTTGGCACGTAGACCACACTTGGGCGGCCTTCTTGTGTGATGGCAATACGGTGTTTTGGCATGGACGCAGCCGCAGGCATTTGTGGATGCCATTTCGGCACTATGCCACCAGTTACACTGTTGGCGACGCCAGTAACCGCCTTCATACCCGCATTGCCTAAGACATTACGCATGCCGCCTGCCACCGCAAGGCCAGCACGGGCTGTCTTGGTCACACCCTCAAAGTGATCTGCCACCCAGTAGCCGACTTTGGTGTCGTCGTAACGCTCATGGCGAAGTTCACGAGTCAGATCACCGGTGTTGATGCCCACTGGACATTGCATTGAACACAGTCCACAGGCGGCACAGGTATCGACGCCTTCGTATTCGTATTCGTGGCGTAGCTCTGCTAAGCGTTTTGGCGATTCACCAGAGCGCTCAAGACGCTGGATTTCACGCCACAGCACGATACGTTGACGTGGTGTTAGAGTTAGCGCGCGCGACGGGCAAACAGACTCACAGAAGCCACATTCGATGCAGGTATCGACCTTATCGTTAGCCTGTGGCAAGGGTTTCAAGTTCTGTACATGGATATTGGCGTTATGGCTCAGGATCACATCAGGGTTAAGTAAGCCTTTGGGATCAAAGGCTTTTTTCAGCTGCCACATGATGTCGTAGGCCTGTTGGCCCCATTCAAGCAGCACATAAGGCGCCATATTGCGGCCTGTGCCGTGTTCAGCCTTCAAAGAGCCCTTGTATTTCACCGCCACCAGCTGTGCCACTTCGTCCATTAGGGCTTCGTAGCGTTTCACTTCCGCTGGATCATCAAAGCCTTGGGTAAAGACAAAGTGCAAGTTGCCTTCTAGAGCATGACCAAACAGGATGGCTTCACTGTAACCGTATTTTTGGAATACGCCTTGCAGCTCCAATACACCTTCCGCCAATTGCTCAACAGGGAAGGCGACGTCTTCGATAATGACTGTGGTGCCGACTTTGCGTACCGCACCCACCGCTGGGAACATGCCTTTTCGGATCTTCCAGTAGGTTTCGTATAAGGTCTTTTCTTGAGTAAATTCAATCTCATACAGGGCATTCATGCCCTGCAGCGACTGGGTGACCTCTGTGACTTTTTGCTCAAGTTCTGCGTTTGTCATACCACGCACATCGACCAATAGGCCTGCGACCTCATCACCAAGATCCTTAAGGATATCTGGCATGCCAGGCTTGCCTTCCACCGTACGAAGGCCAGCACGGTCAATCAGCTCCACCGCCGAGACTGGCGTGCTTTTTAGCACGGTTACCGCACGGCAGGTGGTTTCCATATCAGGGAAATAGATCAGCGCCGCCGCTTTGATCGGATGCTCTTCGACTGTGTGGTAGGTCACTTCACTGATAAAGCCCAGAGTGCCTTCTGAACCAATCATTAGGTGCATCAAAATATCGAATGGGTCGGTAAAATCCACCAAACTGTTAAGACTATACCCAGTGGTGTTTTTAAGCCTATATTTGTGTCTAATTTTATCCGCTAAATCACTGTTATCTTTTACATTTTTAGCCAATGAAGCGAGTTCAGATAACAAATCTGCATGGCTTTTCTGAAATGCAGCACGACTGTTCTCATCCGCTGTGTCGAGCAAGGTGCCGTCTTCAAAGATGATGCGCATGCTTTTCACGGTGTGATAGCTGTTTTGCGCGGTACCACAACACATGCCGCTGGCGTTATTGGCTGCAATACCGCCGATCATACACGCATTGATCGAGGCAGGATCTGGGCCGATCTTACGTTGATAAGGTGCCAACAACTGGTTAGCACGGGCACCAATGATGCCTGGCTGTAACGAAACTGCATGACCATGATCGTGAATACGGTAGCCTTTCCATTGATCGGATAGTTGAATCAGCACCGAATCGGTCACCGCTTGGCCTGACAAACTGGTACCGCCCGCACGGAAGGTCACCGGAATATCAAGCGCTCGAGTACAGCCCAGCACAAAACGTACTTCGTCTTCGTTATGCACACGCACCACTAATTGCGGCACCAATCGGTAAAAGCTGGCGTCCGTACCATAGGCAAGCGTACGCAGTGGGTCGTGGATCAAACGCTCTTCGTCAATGCGCTGAGCGAGCTGGTTGTACAAGGCTTGATATTGGGATTTCATAAGGCATCCGTCTCAGGATAAGAGTCAGGCGTATTCAAAATAAATTGGTAATACCAATTTACCTTTGTTATTTTGCAAAACAATAGAAAGCTTTACCCTGAATGTCAAATTTTCAATTTCGTAGAATTTAGCGACATTTCATTGCTATTTATAAGTGGTTTTACCAATTTTATAGTTACTAACACTTTTAGAACATTGTGTTAATAAGTCTAAAATTGGTCATACCAAAATAGCTTTTATATTGTAAAACAAGACGCCATTTAGGACGCGAACCATGACTAAACCTTCTTTCCCACGCGCAAAACAGACTCGAGTGTCCGATATCATCATGCAGGAGCTGGAAAGTATGATCTTGGATGGCACCTTTACCGCAGGGCAAAAATTACCGCCAGAGCGCGAGCTAGCGGAGCGTTTTGAAGTGTCGCGCCCATCTTTGCGCGAAGCCATTCAAAAGCTTGCTGCACGCGGCGTGGTGACTTCCAAACATGGCGGTGGCACCTATGTGTCGGAGCAAGTGGGCTCATCGTTTACCGATCCATTATTGGACCTACTCAGCGCCCACGATGAGTTCTTGTATGATCAACTGGAGTTTCGCGATGCCCTAGAAGGGTTATCCGCCTATTACGCGGCATTGCGCGCCACCGATGCGGACAAAGCCATGCTGACCAAGCGCTACGAAGCCTTGGTTGAGGCGAATCTAAAGCAAGATGCCAGTTTAGAATCGAAGTTGGATACTGAGTTTCATATGGCCATCGCCGAATGCGCCCACAACGTGGTGTTACTGCACACTTTACGCGGTCTATGCTCGACATTAGAGAAGAGCATTTCCGCCAACCTCAGCAGCTTATTTGAGCGCAAAGACGCCCGCGAGCACGTGATGGCACACCATAAAACCTTATACGAAGCCATTATGGCCGGCAAAGCCGAGGAAGCCCGCGCGGCGGTGCACTCACATTTGGTGTTTGTGGAAGACAACTTATTGAACATGCGCCGCGAAGAGTCGCGTATTCAGCGCTCTCTGCGACGCAGTGAAACCCTTAACAACTGAACCAAACACCCTGTTTGATATTACGACGGTAACACCACCAAAGTGTGATCGCACGGGCGATAAAGAACAGCGCCATGCTTAGCCACAAGCCATGATTGCCCAAACCTTGGGTGATAAACCACAACGGGAAGAACACGCCTAACACACTGATAATCATGGTGTTTTGCATCTGTTTCACACTGGTGGTACCGATAAAAATACCATCGAGCATATATGACCAAATACCCAACAGGGGGAAGGCGATTAGCCAAGGTAGGTACAGTTTGGCTTCCGCTCGCACCGACTCAACGCTGGTCAAAAGATCAATGATCAAGCCACCGAAGACACTGAAGATCAGCATCAAGATCACCGCAGCCACCACGGCCCAATAAGTCGATAGACGAATCACTTTTTGAAACAGTTCGCGGTTTTTACGCCCCAAATACTCGCCACATAGGGCTTCAACGGAAAAGGCAAAACCATCTAAGGCATTGGAAATAATCATTAAAAAGGTCATCAGCACCGCATTGGCGGCAAGGATCGCATCCCCTTGGCGTGCGCCCTGAGCGGTAAAGAAGGTCATCACGGTGAGCAAGAGAATCGTGCGAACAAACAGATAACGATTGACCTGCACCAACTCCATGTAAGTGCGCCATTTCGATAAATCGATTAACGGCACATGGCCGTCAAAACGCTGTAACTGCTTTGCCGCCATGACCAGCGCGAACGCCACGCCTAAGTAATGAGAAGCCACCGTCGCCCAGGCGACACCAACACTGGCCATATCCCACTGATACACGGCTATGTAGTCGAGCACCATATTGGCTAAGTTAATCAGCAACAGCATCCACAGCGGACCTTTGGAATATTGCACGCCAAAGAACCAGCCCATCAACGCATAGCCCGCCAACACCGCAGGGGCGCTGTAAATGCGCGCTTCACAATAGGCGCGTGCCCACGGCTCTAGTTCGGCGCTAGGCGCCATAAAGTAGATCGCCAGCTCGATAATCGGTGTTTGGAACAGAATCAGCAGAAAACCGATGCCAACGCCCATGGCGAGGGATTGCAGTAGCAGGGCGCGAACTTGGCGACCATCCTCGCGACCAAGAGCTTGGGCGGTTAAACCAGTAGAGCCCATACGCAAGAAACCAAACGCCCAGAATAAAAAGCTAAAAATACTGGCGCCAATGGCGACCGCGCCAAGATGAATAGCAGTGCCTAGGTGGCCGACCACGGCGGTATCCACCAAACCCAAAAGTGGCGTGGTAATGTTAGACACCATTGGCGGCCATGCCATGCGCCAAATTTTACCGTTCAATGGCGCGTCTTTTTGAAAACGCTTCACAAGCTGTTGAAAACTCAAGCCAAGCCTCGAAAATCCATACTCTGTGGATATCCACTTTATGTGGATAACTCGATTCACCGGTCACAGACATAAACCCAAACTCGCCTGTGGACATAACAAGGCTTTATACACAAAACTGGCTTTTATAGACAGTTTTCAACTGCTCATAGGGCAAATTTTCACTGTTTATATCCACAATCGACGATATAAATTTGTTTATCCACAAATATCGCTGACTGATTGGGCGTTGTGAGTGATTGTATTGACATCTGGATAACTGGGCGTTTTTTCCACAATTTGCTTTAAACTGGTGGGTATTTTGCTAAAATCAGCGGCTAAATTTTTGGGGATTTCGTTATGAAAAAAACACTAAAGCCAATTTTAGAAGGCCTAGCCGTAGGCTTAGTCTTTATTAGTATCACCATGTTGTTTGAGATTCCGATGTACATGAGTTTGATCATCGGCGCCTTGGCAGCATTAGGTGGCTACCGCAACTCCATCAAAATGGACCAAGCCAAAGCCGAAAAAGCAGCGGCCGCAGTAGCAGAGAAGAAAGATGACTGAGCCAAGCGCTACTCGAGCATACGGTGATGGCGATGCCACCCTACAGGCCGTGGGTGGTATGGAAGGTTTGACTAAGCTAGTACATAACTTTTACCGCATCATGGCGGAAGTACCGGCTTATCGTCCGCTGTTTGATATGCATCCGCAGCCGATCGATACTTCAATCGACAAACTGATCCTGTTTTTACATGGTTGGTTGGGCGGCGAGCGCATGTACGCTCAGAAATATGGTCAAATCGCTTTGCCGCGCGCCCACGCTCATTTAAAAGTAAACGATAAAGAACGCCTGATTTGGCTAAACTGTATGTCTGACGCCATCAGTGATCTGGGCTACCCAGAGGATCTGCGTGAATACTTGGTCGCTGCGTTTAGTGTACCGGCAGGGCGTATTCAGCAAGTCAGCCAAGCCATGCATAGCCAAGAGTCTAACAGCTAGTTAACAACGCTGTTTCGTCACTTCGATTCCCAAGCGTTTCGCTAATCGAACCAAGTTCGCACGATCCATTCCTAAGGATCGTGCCGCTTGCGCCCAGTTTAATTGGGCTTGATCCAGCGCCTGCTCAATCCTTTGACGCTGAAAATCTTCTGTCGCTTGTTTTAAATCCTGTGTGTCAGCTGTATCTAATAATGATTGTGGTGGCACTGGCATTTCAACAGAAGTACGCTGATCAAAAGCATCCACCAACCCCGTCAAATGAACTGGCTCTATTCTAGTAATCCCCTGATTTGTATTACTTTTTGCCAATAACGCCGCTCGTGATAAGACATGCTCCAACTCTCGTACATTGCCTGGCCAACGATACGCTTTAAGCCAGTCACTGGCTTGCGGTGACAGGGTTAATTGCTGTAAACCAAACTTGCGACGCAGCTGTTCGGCGAAGAATCCCGCTAATAACAGCACATCACCGTTACGCTCACGCAAAGGCGGCACCGCAATCGGAAACACACTTAAACGGTGGTACAGATCGGCACGAAAGCGCTTTTCGGCCACTTCTTGTTTCAAATCGCGGTTAGTGGCGGCGATGATGCGTACGTCCACGTATTCGATTTTATCTTTACCCACTGCTTGGATTTCTTGGTTTTGAATCGCTCTTAACAAGCTACCTTGGGCTTCTAGCGGTAACTCACCGATTTCATCCAAAAACAGCGTACCACCGTGAGCTAGAGTAAATTTGCCCACACGATCACGATCCGCCCCGGTAAAGGCCCCTTTGACGTGGCCAAATAGCTCACTTTCAATCAGGTTTTCAGGAATCGCGGCGCAGTTTACATACACCATGGGCGCTTGAGCACGTTTGGAAGAGCGATGCAGGGTACGCGCCACCAACTCCTTACCGACGCCGGTTTCGCCTTCAATTAACACCGCTAAATCCGCTGGCGCCACCAGTTCTAAATGCTGTTTAAGCGTCTGCATAGCTGCACTTTGGCCAACCATTTCCGTGGCTTCTTTGTTCAGGGCCTCTTCACTTAACTCGACCAAAAGTTCTTGAGCATGCTTGGATTTTTGCTCCAAACGCGCCAGTAGCATGGCGGTATTCAAACTCATCGCCGCCATGGTCGCGACAATATCTAACGCGCGGGAATCTAACGTATCGAATACCCCTGGGGTCATGCTATCAAGGGTGACCACCCCGAGCATATTGCCTTGCACGTATAAGGGAATCCCCATACAGGCATGTACTGGTAAGCCATCGTCAAAGCCAGCCACCATGCCATCGTAGGGATCGGGAAGGGTGCAGCCCGTTGGAAAACGCACAGGCTGGTAGGAATCACAAATCTCAGTAAAGCGCGGGTGTTCGGGAATAGTAAAACGACGCCCCATGACATCGTCCATCAGACCTTGTTGGGCTAAGGGCAACAGCAGCTCGCCGCGACGTTCCAACAACACCACCGCATCGCAGTCGACTGTGGCTCGAATCGCACGAATTAGACGTTCAAAGCGGTCTTCAAGGGTCACAGCACTGGCCAGATCCAAGGCAAAACGTAGCAGGGTGTCGCTAGAAATCATGGGCGTAACTCATATTGCATAAAAGATAAGTCATTTTGACTCATACAATTCATAATGACATCTTATAAAACAAGTCAAAGTGACATAAATCAGTTTTCGTTAATTTATTAAACCACTGATTTTAAAGAAGTTTATAAATTGGCATTGAATTCGCTATAGCTAGGGTAACTGGCTCAGGTTATCGAGCGACTTAATCACCCAAATTATCGCGGAGACACGCTATGCTATCGCAAACTCATATCGACACAGTAAAAGCGACCATTCCAGTTCTAGCATCGGCAGGCACAGCCATCACAGAACACTTTTACAATCGTATGTTTACCCATAACCCTGAGCTAAAAGACGTGTTCAACATGTCGCACCAAGCCACGGGCCGTCAGCCAGCCGCTTTGTTCAACGCGATCGCGGCCTACGCCACGCATATTGATAACCTAGAAGTACTGACTGGCGCGGTGATGCGCATCGCCCATAAGCACACCAGCTTTAATATCCAAGCGGATCAATATGCCATCGTCGGCCACCACTTAATCGAAACCCTACGTGAGCTACTTGGCGAAGCCTTCACGCCAGCAATTGAAGAAGCCTGGGGCGCGGCTTACCAACAATTGGCAGATATCTTTATCAAGATTGAAGGCGACCTATACAAAGCCAACGCTGAGAAGAACGGCGGCTGGGAAGGTTTCCGTACATTCCGCGTGGCGAAGAAACAAGCCGAGTCTGAACTGGTGACTAGCTTTACCTTTGTTCCAGTGGATGGCGGCAAAGTGGTGGTTCACCTTCCAGGTCAATACCTAGGCATTAAAGTGCACCCAAGCAATCACGAGTTTGACGAAATCCGTCAATACAGTATCTCAACGGCAGCGAATGGCGAAAGCTACCGTATCAGCGTTAAACGTGAACTAAACGATGTGAAAAATGGCGTGGTTTCCAACTACCTACACGACAGCATCGAAGAAGGCGATGAAGTAGAGCTAATGCCACCAGCGGGTGACTTCCATTACCAAGAGCGCGAACGCCCAGTGGTATTGATCTCTGCTGGGGTTGGCTTAACGCCAATGAATGCCATGCTGGATACCCTAGCTCAACAAGGCAGTAAGAGCCCAATCTTCTACCTACACGCGTGTCGTAATGCCCAGCAACACTCATTTGCCGAGCATGTAGCAGGTTTGACTGAGACACTGAATCTAACGCATTACACTTGGTTGGAAAACGGTGCACCAGAGAACGCAGAGCGTGTCTTGGCTGGTCAAATGCAGTTAGCGCAAGTTTCTGACGTACTGCCGCTGGCAGACGGTGATTTCTACTTGTGTGGTCCAGTGGGCTTTATGATGTTTGTGAAGGAACAGCTACTAGGACTTGGTGTGGACGAAGATCGCATTCACTACGAAGTGTTTGGTCCACATCAGAGTTTTTAAAACTGAGGTATCGCATATTCCCTCCCCTTACCAAGGGGAGGGTTAGGGTGGGGTTACCCCCTCCCAACCTCCCCCTTAAAAAAGGGGGAGGAGCAATTAGCCCTGCTTAAACGGCAATAATTCGTGGGTATCTTGATGGTAGCCACGCACTGCTTCGGCTTCTTCTTTGCAGAAGTTGCCGATCGCATCACGAAAGCCGGGATTCTCGATGTAATGAACGCTGTGGCTAAACACAGGCTCGAAGCCACGGGCGATTTTGTGTTCCCCTTGAGTGCCTGGATCGAAATGCTGTAACCCTTTTTCGATACAGAATTCGATGCCTTGGTAGTAACAGGCTTCAAAGTGCAGGCAGTCAAATTCCTCGATACAGCCCCAATAACGGCCATAAAGTGAGTGATCGTCGAAGAAACACCAAGACGCACCCACTGGTTGATCACCTTTATAAGCCAATACCAAGAGAATCTGCCCGGCCATGCTTTTCACCAGCTGTTGGAAGAAAGCTTCGCTTAAATAACCTGTCTGACCACGTTTGGCGTAGGTGCTTTGGTAGCAAACATAAAAGAATTTCACCTCTTCCGGCGTTAACTCCAAGCCAAGCTTACGTTCTAAACGAAGGCCTTGCTGGGCGATCTTGTCACGCTCTTTGCGGGCACTTTTGCGCTTACGGCTGGAGAAGTGGCCAAAGTAGTCCTCCATGGACTGGTAGCCTTTGTTAAACCAATGGAACTGGCAGGAAATACGGTGCAGATACTCATCAGAACGGCCTAGATGCTCGGCCAAATGCTCACGGCAGAACAGTAGGTGCCAACTGGAGAATTGACGCTCTTGGTTGGCTTGCGTCAGCACCGGCGCTAACGCTGCATATAAGGCAACGTATTCTTCAGAATGGCCAGTTGGATCAAGGTGAGTAAACAGACGCGGGCCAGTAACAGGAGAATAAGGCACCGCCCAGACGCGCTTAGGATAATACTGGTAACCGTAGCGTTGATAAGCATCGGCCCAAGACCAATCGAAAACAAATTCCCCATGAGAATGGGTTTTCAAGAAGGTTGGGGCGATGGCTAACGGAGCATCATCGTCATCCATCACCAGCAAGTACTCAGGATACCAGCCAGTACCGTCGCCTAGGCAGTTATGCTCTTCAAGGGCTTGGTAAAACGCGTATTGCGCAAAGGGATAGGAGGTCTCGCCAATGGCTTCTTGCCAACGCTCGTAGCCAATATCCGCTACCGATGCAAACCATTGAGCTTTCATGGAACCTCCCTAGAACAAGATTGTTAAAGGGCATAAGTTATCGTCTTCGAGTCGGCTCAACAGCACATCCCTGTGCTGATTAGCCGATGCCGTCATCCTGACGGCGGCTCTTAGACTGATAACTCATGCCCAAGAAGTATGTTTGATCACGTAAAACAACCTAACAAAGATCATAAACTCATCTGAGTACAGTCGTCAGGATGACGACGCTGACTGATGGGCACAGGGATGTGCCGTTCAGTCAGTACGAAGAGAGTTTGTGATCTTAAAATTCAGACAAAATCACATCTCAGAGCGCAATTGCTCAATCACTGGTGCTTGTTGTGGGCGTACATGTTGCCATAGGAAAAAGGCTTCTGCTGCTTGACCCACTAACATGCCAAGGCCATCTGAGCCTTTCGCACCATGAGCAAAGGCCCACTGCATAAATACGGTTGGTTCTTTGCCGTAGACCATATCGTAGACCCAAGTATTTTCGGTCACGAGTTCGTCTTTTAGCGGCGGTAGATCACCACCTAGGCTTGCCGAAGAACCATTGATGATGACATCAAAAGAGCCTTCTAATTCATCAAAGCCAGCGTAATCACAGCCAAAGATCTCAGCAAGTTCTTGTGCTTTCGATACCGTGCGATTGACGATGGTTAATGATGCTGGATTGCGCGCTAAAATCGGTCCAACCACGCCACGTACCGCACCACCTGCACCGATCAGTAGAACGCGCTTGTCTTCAAGCGGCTGGCCTAGCACTTCAACGATATCGCGTACCATGCCCGTACCATCGGTGTTATCGCCGTATAGCTCACCGTTTTTACCCATTATCAGGGTATTAACCGCACCGGCTTCTTGAGCACGTTTGCTGAGCTTGTCACACATATCGTAGGCACGTTGTTTAAACGGTACCGTGATGTTTAAGCCTTTGCCCCCCGCAGCAAAGAAGTCACGCACTTGCTGCTCAAAGCCTTCTAGATCACCAAGGATCTTTTCATATCGCACATCACGGCCAGTTTGTTGACCAAAGGCGTGATGAATCTCTGGAGATCGACTGTGTGCAATCGGATTTCCGATGACGGCGAACTGTTCCACTATAAACCTCTAAAACTAGTACTTAAGGCCCGATGGGCTAGTTATTGTTATGTTATGACGTCTGTCGACCCAGCCAATCACGGCCAGTTAGGTAATAATCCGTCAGCGCCGCTTCTGGGCTGCCGGCTTCTGGCTCGTAGCCGTAAGTCCATTTTACTTCAGGTGGTAGTGACATCAGGATAGATTCGGTACGACCGGCGCCGCTTTGCAAACCAAAGTGGGTGCCACGGTCAAATACCAAGTTAAATTCTACGTAGCGACCACGGCGGTGTAATTGGAAATCGCGCTCGCGCTCACCAAAGGGTGTGTCTTTGTGTTTTGCTAGGATTGGCGCGTAGGCTTCGATGTAGCCGTTACCCACTGCTTGCATCAATGCAAAGCTTTCATCAAACGGTAACTCATTGAAATCATCAAAGAAAACGCCGCCGATACCACGGTGTTCTTGGCGGTGTTTCAAGAAGAAATACTCATCACACCAGGCTTTAAAACGGTCGTAATAGTCTTCACCAAACGGCGCTAACGAATCCAAGGCCTGTTGGTGCCATTGGATACAGTCTGCATCATCGCCGTAATATGGGGTCAGATCGAAACCGCCGCCAAACCACCATACTGGGTCGAGACCTTCTTTGTGAACCACAAACAAGCGCACATTGGCGTGCGACGTGGGTGCATAAGGGTTACGCGGATGAATCACTAAGGAAACGCCCATGGCTTCGAAGCTGCCACCCGCGAGTTCTGGACGATCTGCAGTGGCAGAAGGCGGCAGCTTGTCACCACGCACGTGGGAGAAGTTGACGCCGCCTTTCTCAATCACATCACCCGCCAATACGCGGGTACGGCCCATACCGCCGTTATCACGTTGCCATGCGTCTTCATGAAAGCGCGCACTTGGCTCAAACGCTTCAAGACGCTGACAAATACGGTCTTGTAGGCCCATCAAGAATTCTTTGACGGCGTTGATGTTCTGCTCAGTTACTGCGCTCACAATCGGCTCCAATCCTTAAAACATAATTGGCCGCCATTCTAACATTGTTCAGCGCGTACACTGAATGATCTATCGAGGATATGGGTTAAATACGGTCAACTAAGTTACGCCAAGGGGCAACCGCTTCATCGAAGCACTGACTATTTCCCGTTGCGCGCACCAAAACTGAAGCCCCATGCAGGCTGGCAAGGATCTGGCTGGCGTAAGCACGAGCTTCGTCCGTCGGCATCCAGTCTTTTTTCATGTAGGACACCACCGTTGCGAGCCAATCAAATTTCAGATCGTAAAACTCTGCAATGGCCGTTAAGGTAGCTTCATCGAGCAGGCTCTTTTCCGCCGCCAGCACAGTACAAAGGCTGACATGGTCTTGGTCCACCACATTGGATTTGAAGTCATCAATAAAGTGATTAAGGGCTTTTTGCGCTGCCTGACGCTTTTTCTTCGGCAATACCAAGCGTTCAGCGTACTCCTCGCTGTAGCGCTGCATCACAGCGGCACACAAATCGCCTTTGGTTGGGAAGTGGTAGTGCACACTGGCACTCTTAATCCCCACTTCTGCGGCAAGATCGCGAAAACTCATGGCCTTGTAACCATGCTTTAGCATGGCATTAAGAGCGGCATCTAAGATTGCCACCTTAGTGGGGTTTTCAACTTTTGTAGCCGCCTCGAGCTTTGACTTCATATCCATGGTGCGTATCCGTGTCTAAAACCAATCATTTGATAGGTTCATTTTTAACCTATCGCTATCAGAGACGCTATAGTGAAATAGTATGAGATCTCTCAAATCTTAATTATTTGCATATTTATCAAAAGCTTAGATAAGAAAGCGACGCCTAATATGAAAACATTGTCGCAAAGGTGATTGACGCTCTTCCAATATTGAATGTATTTTGTATCCAAAATACATAAATAACCATTCCAAGGAGAGCTCCAATGAATACGCAAGTCTTCTACGGTGTCATGCCAGCGCTAATGACCCCTTGTACAGCCGATCGTACGCCAGACTTTGATGCCCTAGTAAAGAAAGGCCATGAAATGATCGCGGCGGGCATGTCTGCTGTGGTCTATTGCGGTTCCATGGGGGATTGGCCGCTATTAAGCGACGCAGAACGTATGGAAGGGGTTGAGCGTTTAGTGAACGCAGGCATTCCCGTGGTGGTGGGGACTGGCGCCATCAATACAAAATCCGCAGCCGCCATTGCCGCCCACGCCGAACAAGTCGGCGCTGCCGGTTTGATGGTGATCCCTCGTGTGTTGTCCCGTGGCAGCGTGATCGCCGCGCAACGTCATCATTTTAAAGCCATTTTAGAAGCGGCACCGAGCCTACCCGCCATTATCTACAACAGCCCAGTATATGGCTTCGCTACGCGTGCGGATTTGTTCTTTAGCCTGCGTGCTGAACACCCCAATTTAGTGGGTTTTAAAGAATTTGGCGGTCCAGCTGACTTACGTTATGCCGCAGAAAACATTACCTCACAAGATCAGGATGTTCTGCTCATGGTGGGCGTGGATACTGCGGTCTATCACGGCTTTGTCAATTGTGGCGCGGTCGGGGCCATTACAGGGATAGGTACAGCCTTGCCCAAAGAAGTGCTACTGCTGACCGAGCTATCCCGTATGGCCGCTCAAGGCAATGCCGAAGCGCGGGTACGCGCCAAAGAACTAGAAGAAGCCATGTCCGTGCTCGCTAGCTTCGACGAAGGCCCTGAGCTGGTGCTGTTCTTTAAATACTTGCTTGAATTGAATGGCGAACCGGAGTATCGCTTACATTTTAACCCGACCGATGAATTGAACGCTTCACAACGCCATTACTGTGAACAGCAGTATGCCTTGTTCAAAGCATGGTTCAGGGATTGGATCAAACAAGGTGGAGTGCTGTCAGAATGCTGGTAATCGATAGTCATACGGAAGGCGAGCCAACTCGCGTGATTGTAGAAGGCGGTCCAGAGCTTGGTAAGGGTACACTGGCAGAACAAGCCAAGGTTTTGGCAACAGAATACCCAGACTTTTATCGCGCTTTAACCAGCGAACCCTATGGCCAAGAAGCCATGGTGGGCGCGCTCTTGGTCGAACCGAACGACCCGAGCTGTGTCACGGGCGTGATTTACTTTGATGCGGCGGCGGTGATTGGTATGTGCGGTCACGGCACCATTGGTGTGGCGGCGACCTTGGCTTATATGGGCAAGATCGGCGTCGGTACACATCGTATTGAAACACCAGTGGGCGTAGTCGAAGTGACCTTATCGGACGCCAATACCGTGACCGTGCAAAATATTCCTAGTTACCGCTTTCAGCAGGGGATCCGCCTTGAGGTACCTGAGCTGGGAACGGTAACGGGGGATATCGCCTATGGCGGCAATTGGTTCTTTATCGTCGATCAAAGCCCCGTTCCTGTGACGCCCAAGCATCTTCGTGAGCTAACTGAAGCGGGCATCAAG
Organism: Marinomonas sp. HM11-D; assembly: GCF_057626615.1. Classification (NCBI taxonomy): domain Bacteria; kingdom Pseudomonadati; phylum Pseudomonadota; class Gammaproteobacteria; order Oceanospirillales; family Oceanospirillaceae; genus Marinomonas; species Marinomonas sp. HM11-D. Next base: position 56,901 of record NZ_JBMMKT010000012.1, read on the forward strand.
GTACGCGAAACGCTTTACGCACAAGGTTTAAGCGGCGAGCACGGCGGCATTATCGATCATATTGTTTTCTATGGCCCTGCGCTCACCGATGCAGGCCACAGCCGTAATTTTGTTTTATGCCCTGACAATGCCTACGACCGTTCCCCATGCGGTACCGGCAGCTCGGCGCGCTTAGCCTGTTTGGCTGCTGATGGACGCTTAACCGCAGGCGAAGAAATTTATCAAGAAAGCACCATTGGCAGTGGCTACACCCTAAGTTACCAATGGGCAGATGCCACAAAACAAGCGGTGATGCCTAAGATCACCGGACAAGCCTTTGTCACCCGCGAAGCCAAAATGATCAGTAACCCAAGCGATCCTCTGCGTTATGGTGTACGACTATGACAAACGCCAGCCCAATCCAGACAGAGGTATTGGTTATCGGTGCAGGCATTATCGGCATCAGCATTGCCTTAAAACTGCAGAGCGAAGGCAAGCAGGTCACTATCTTGGATAACCAAGATCCAAAAGCACGTACCTCGATGGGGAACGCCGGCGCTTTTGCCTTTGCCGATGTGATTCCGCTGGCCACCCCAGGGATTATGAGTAAAGCACCTAAATGGCTGCTAGATCCGCTTGGGCCTTTGTCTATTCCGCCACGCTACGCGCTATCGATCTTGCCGTGGATGCTGCATTTCTGGCGTGCCAGTTGGAAAGACCGCTATCAACACAGCCTCACCGCCCAAGCCAGCTTAATGGCTTTGTCCAAAGCCGCCCTTGAACGGCAAATTCAAAGCACTGGTGCGGAACATCTTATTCGCCGCGAAGGGCAGCTGCAGCTGTATCAAGGGGAAAAGGAGTTTCAAGCATCTCTTCCAAGCTGGGAAACCCGCAAACAGCATGGCGTAAAGTTTGCGCTACTCGACAGCCCAGAAGCCATTGCTGCGATTCAACCTGGCTTGGATAGCAGCTTTACCCACGCAGGCTTCACCCCAGAATGGAAGAACACAGTACATCCTGCCCAATGGCTAACGCACTTATCTCAAGCCTTCTTAAGTGGTACTGGACACGTATGCCACGATCACGCACAAGCGATTGAAATAAAAGACAATTACGCATTAGTGGTAGGGCAACATGGTAACTATCACGCACAACAAGTCGTGATCGCAGCGGGGGCCTGGTCCAAGCCATTAGCCGCCTCAATGGGGGACAGTTTGCCATTGGAGACAGAGCGTGGGTACAACACTACCTTACCTGCTGGTGCCTTCAACTTAAAAACCCATATTACCTTTAGTAATCATGGCTTTGTGGTCACCAAGGTGGGCGATCAGATTCGTGTCGGTGGTGCCGTGGAGTTGGGCGGTTTAACACTTCCACCGAACTATCAACGCTCACAAATGCTGCTGGAGAAAGCCAAACGCTTTATGCCTGCCCTTAAAACCGAGGGTGGCGAGCAGTGGATGGGCTTTCGCCCGTCAATGCCGGACAGCCTGCCGGTAATCAGCCCATCAAGCCGCTCCGACCGCGTGGTGTACGCCTTTGGTCATGGGCATTTGGGCTTGACCCAATCCGCTGGCACCGCAGAGATCGTCAGCGATTTACTGCATCAGCGCACACCGTCTATTGATATCACGCCTTTTTCGGCACAACGCTTTAAGGAAAAGAGATGAGCGAGAACATTACTTTAACGCTGGACCAAGTTCGCCAACTGAGTGAAGCCGTACTCACCAGCAATGGCTTTAACCAAGCCCATGCCCACGCCATCACTGACATCATTTACACCAACCAGCTGGGCGATTGCCATTCCCATGGCTTGTACCGCCTGTTTATGTGTGTCGAAAGCATCCGTTCCGGCCGCGCTAGCGGTACCGCCGAGCCCACCATTATTGACGCGGGGCCTGCCGTCGTTCGCGCTAATGCCAATGACGGTATTTCCTTGCTGGCGATGCAGGCCGCTATGCCCTTGTTGATCGAAAAAGCCAAAACCAATGGCATAGCTGCCTTGGCGATCAATCGCTGTTTTCATTTCTCAGCGCTGTGGCCTGAAGTAGAAAAGCTGTCCGAAGCAGGCTTGGCCGGCATGGCCATGCTACCAAGCCATGCCTGGGTGGCGCCTGCTGGCGGTAAACGCGGCTTGCTCGGCACTAACCCGTTCGCCTTTAGCTGGCCACGCCAAGGCAAAGCGCCGTTTACCTTTGATTTTGCCACCAGTCAGTTTGCCCGCGGCGAAATTGAACTGTATCGCCGCGCAGGAAAACCCTTACCAGAAGGCGTGGCAGTCGATAAAGACGGCAAGCCCACTACTGATGCTGAAGAAGCTATGCAGGGCGCCATGCTGACCTTTGGCGGTCATAAAGGCTCAGCGCTGTCACTGATGATTGAATTGATGGCAGGGCCGTTGATTGACGACCTGACCAGCAAAGAAAGCATGGCCTTTGCCGAAGGCAAACCAGAAGCGCCTTATCATGGCGAGATCATTCTGGCGTTTGATCCGAATTTGTTAAGCGGTGGCCGTGTGGCGGAAAACAACGAGCGCGCAGAGCGCTTGTTTGCCGATGTGATTGATCAAGGAGCACGCTTGCCATCGCAGCGTCGCCAAGCAGCACAAGCGTTTAACCTTGAACGCAACGCCTTGGAGATCCCTAAAGCCTTGTATGAAGACCTTTTAAAGCTCAAAGTCTAAGTGGAATTAAAAGGCGCGCTTTCTACTAGAGAAAGCGCGCCTTTTGTTTTTTATCCCTAACGTCGTCGAAAAATCAGTCTAATGACGCGAAAATGAGGTCTTCTGGTAGCAACTCGGTGGGAATGTCTTGGAAACAGACAGGACGTAGGAAACGGCGAATCGCCATGGTACCCACCGATGTGGCACCAAAGTTGGTGGACGCAGGGTAAGGCCCACCATGCACCATGCTATCGCACACTTCCACACCGGTCGGGAAACCATTTGCTAGTACTCGCCCTGACTTACGTGTTAAAAGCGGCATTAGCGTCTTCGCCGCCGGATAGTCCGCTTTATCAATCTGCAAAGTGGTGGTCAGTTGGCCGTCTAACTGCGCTGCAATCTGACTGAATTCCTCAAGATTCTCCACCACCACCAAAACCCCTAATGGGCCAAATACCTCATGCGCTAAATCTGGGTCGGCAAGCCACTGTTGAGCGCTGGTCTGGTACAAGTATGGCGTTGCTGTGCGACCTTGGCACTCGGTGGCAAGGATTTCCGCGGCCTGATCATTGGCAGCTATGCGTTGTTGTCCGGCACGATACGCCTCGGCGATACCTTGAGTTAGCATGGTTTGAGCAGGTACAGATGCCAAAGATGAACTTACTGTGGTGACAAATTTATCCATTTCAGGGCCTTTGAGCACTACGGCTACGCCTGGATTGGTACAAAACTGGCCTGCGCCCATGGTCAGTGAGTTGGCCCAGCCTTGTGCCAGCGCTTCACAGCGATTGGCCAACGCATGAGGGAAGATAAACATAGGGTTTATCGAGCCCAGTTCACCAAAGAATGGGATCGGCTCAGGACGCGCGGCACATAAATCGTATAAGGCACGACCACCTTTTAATGAACCAGTAAAACCAACTGCTTTGATCAAAGGATGTGTGACTAAAGCTTCGCCAATGGCAAAGCTTGCGCCACTGTCTTGTAACAGAGAAAACACACCCGCTGGCATCTGACATTTCTCAATCGCTGCATGGATCGCTTCAGCAATGATTTCAGCCGTGCCCGGATGAGCAGGGTGACCTTTGACCACCACCGGACAACCTGCCGCTAAAGCGGATGCCGTATCGCCTCCCGCGGTAGAGAAGGCTAATGGGAAGTTGGACGCACCAAACACCGCCACTGGACCAATCGGCTGCTGCATCAGCTTTAACTCTGGGCGAGGCAAGGGTGTACGGGACGGCAAAGCGTCATCAGAACGACGATCGAGATAAGTGCCTGACAAAATGTATTCGGCAAACATACGTAATTGACCGCTAGTGCGGCCACGTTCACCTTGCAAACGAGCTTCCGGCAAACCGGTCTCAGCACAGCCAATGGCGGTAATCTGCTCGGCACGAGCTTCAATTTCATCGGCGATGGTATGCAGAAACGTTGCTCGGTCTAGTCGAGAGGTCTGACTGTAAGGGAGAAAGGCCGCTTCTGCCGCCGTGGCAGCGGCATTCACATCCTCAATTCGGCTTTTTGAATAACTCGCAGGGGCACCGTACGCTGGTGCGGATTCAAAACTATCGTCTGTCGTTACCCATTGACCCGCAATGAGACATTTACCGTGAGGATTGAACGTCATAGAGCACTCCCTAGTTCCAATATTTGTATTTTGTATCCAATTTAATTGTTGACGAAATCAGCGAGTGATACAAGGGTAAATAAATGAAAATGGGGAACGGAGGGAAAGAGGTTTTGCTTCTCTACTCAGAATACATGAATGCCCTGTAGTACTTTGAGGAAGCCACCAAAACAATTTTTCAGCGACTTCTAGCGCTTGCGCGTAGAGCTAAAAATTGTTTTTGGCGGCTGTAATCTGAAGTTAAACCTGTTCGCGCCCTTTCTGTACCCATTGCAATACCTGATGTTTGGTATTGATCAGATGAGAGCGTAGCATTTCCGTGGCACCGGCCACATCGCGGTCTTTGGCGTAGTTGAAGAGGGCTTGGTGGTCCTGGCGCGCTTGCTCGCGCTGGTTGGTAATGTCGATATGCAGTCCCACATAACGAGTCGCCTGCAACGTCACGCGCTCCAATAGCTGTTCAGTCAGCTGACGCCCCGCGGCACGGTATAAACATTGGTGGTACAAGGTATTCAAAGGTCCCCAATCTGCCACGGCACCCGCGTTATAAGAGGCGTCCATTTGTTTTAGCAAGTCCTCACACTCGGCAAAGTCTTGCTCGGTCATTTTCGGAATCGCTCGCTGGAATAAGTCCACTTCTAGTAGGGTACGCAGATCGAAGATCTCGGCAATTTCTTCTAGGGTGTGCTTGGTCACCGTGGCACCACGGTTATTCTGAAATACGACAAGGCCTTCGGCATCCAAGCGTTTCAGTGCTTCACGCACTGGCATACGCGAAACATCGTATTCTTCCGCGAGCATTTCTTGGCGAATCAAAGCTCCTTCTTCTAAATCACCAGACAGAATACGCTGACGTAAGTCGGCAACGATCACATCCGGCAGGCTTTGACGTACCACAGATCTTTTCTTAATCACCCAGAGTCCCCTAGTCTGATGGTTGGGTCGCGCGGTATTTACTTGTGCGTAAATATGGCCACCAACACGGATTGCACTCGCACATTATACCGAAAACCAATGGGAAAAAATCCAAATAGAAAAAGCCCCACTTATCTAAGACAGACAAGCAGGGCTTTTAGGGGACAATTGGCTGCAACTTAGAAGGTTAAGTTCGCCGTCACGTTGTAGGAACGACCTAAACCAGGGTAGCGGCCGACTGGGCTGGTGTCTACGCCGCGGAAGTAGTATTCCTCATCAAAGAGGTTATTGACTGAGAAGTCGACACTGAGCGTGGTATTGTCCTGTTGATACAGCTCTTTGCTCACGTTAACATTCCAAACCGTGTACGACGGAATTTTCCCAGTTGCGCCGGTCGCATCTTCCTCTGCCGTATTGGCATTATCCGAGTAGGCGTCGCTGTAGTAGAAACCCGATAACGTCGATAGGTAGCCAGAGAAGTCGTATGTCGCATCCCAAGAGACTTGATGCTTAGATGCATATGGCAGTTCATTACCTTTATTCGGCCCCTCTTCTTCAGACGTTGCATCTAGGTAGGTGTAGGCTAAGCCTAGGCTCAAACCCGGTACGTTTGACGTGGCATAACGCCCTGCCAATTCAATCCCTTGGTGGCGAGTTTCACCAATATTATCAAAGGTTTGGGTGGCACTTTGCCATTGCAGTTGATCTTTATAATCGACTTGGAATAGGGCTGCGTTAAAGCTGCTTTGACCTTGGGTAAAACGTGCCCCTAGTTCGTAGTTCCAAGACACTTCCCCTTCTTCCTTGCCCGCACCACGCACTTGGGCAATCTGCGGCGCACGCAGGGATTTCTGAGCATTGGCGTAGGCCACCCATTCATCGGTCACGTTATAAGCAGCAGTGAGTCCAGGCAGCACTTCATTGATCTGGTTGGAGTCAGTAGCCCCTGAGTTACGATCTTCAAAGTTCATATGAATCGACTCAAAACGCACACCCGGCGTTACCTTTAAACGGCCATCCATAAAACCTAGTTCATCACTGACATACGCCGCCACAGCATCAGTTTTCAGCCCCCAATCTCGTGGTACAGAGGCCGCGCCTGTGGCGATATTCGTCTGGTGTAAACGGTAGTCCACATCTTCGTAAACATAGCGCATACCAAGAATCAGGTTTTGCGTCAGCGTATCTTGCGATCCAAACGACACCGACAATTTAGGCTCCACTCCATAAACGTCAAACTCGCGCGGGGAATTACGAATATCCGTAGACGGCTGTGCCGGATCTGCCCAATGGCCTCCCGCCGTATTAAAGCCCCAAATAAAGTTACGGGTATCGTGATGACCAAAGGTCAGGACTTCTAGCTGCGCACTGTTGCCCCAATCTAGGTCTTGTAAATACTTCAAATGCCAACGGGTGGCACTCGCTTCATAGTCATCATACAAACGCTGAGATTGTTGACGATCAAGGCTATAGGCCTGAGGCGACAGAGCACCCGGCATTTCCATATCGGCATCGTAGCGCTGGATAAAGGCTTCTAGCTCTTGGGAATCGGACATCAGCCAGTTCGCTTTGACATCAAAGTTGGTCACATCCGTGTCGGAGTGCTCTCGATAACTGTCACCATTTAATGTATTGGCTGAAAACTGAATCCCAAAATCATCGCTTAACCAACCGCCAGAACGCAGATAAAGATTGTTCATCAGGTTATCAGAGCCTTCATAAGCGCTGATCCGATTACTCATTTGCGTTTGCCATTGCTGTGGAATCGGTTTGGTAACTAGGTTAATGACCCCACCCACGTTATTTGGGCCATATTGCACCGCCGCACCGCCACGTACGACATCAATGCGATCTAGAGTATTAAAGGTAGCAGGGAACACGGACTGGCCCGTATGACCATAAGGCGCCAAGGTTAAGGGTACGCCATCCATTAAAAACTGTGCCCGCTCACTGCGGCTACCGCTCAGGCCACGCACCGAAACATTCGGCAATACGCCTGTGCCTGTCTCATCTTGTACTTTGACACCTGGTACATGCTGTAATGCGCCATCAATCGATGTGGCAGCGGTTTTCTTTAACTGCTCTTGGCTCAGAACCGTACGGTTGCCAGGGTACTTGGCCACGTCCTTTTCTTCCGATGAACCAATCACACTGGATTGTACTGATAGGGTATTTAGTTGTACCGCTTCACTGGCCGCTGTCGCCGATACACCATAAGCCATGGCGTAAGCCAGCACCGAAACACGTAGCACTGCGGCAAGCTGCGGCGAGTTGTAATAACTAGACATAAAAGAAACCTATACTTTTGCTAACGAGGATTGGAAAGACATTAAAGTTCGTAGTGATAACTCACCATGAACTCTGCGGGAGCACCGTAACCAATGGAATTCACACCCGATGTACCATCAGTAGAGCCTAGGTAATATTCTTCATCGAACAGGTTATAGGCATTCAGCTGAATACGATGTTTACCAACATGGTAAGAGGCCATGGCATCGACTAAGGTGTAATCGCCTAGGGCAACGGCTTCATTGTTGCCGGCAAAACGATCACCCACATACTTGATGCTGGCGCCAAAACGCCAAGCATCGTCCAGCTGATAAGTGGCCCCTAATGCCGCTAGCTGGTCGGAGACATCGTTAGGCTTTTTACCGGTATCGCGGTCTTTTGCATCCATATAGGTGTAGCTTGCCGTGGCACTTAATTGCTCAGTAATTTGGCCACGCATTTCTAGCTCAATGCCTTGGTGACGAGCTTGGTTTTTCGCCACAATAAAGCCGTCAGCATTGGTTTGAGGCTGCTCTTGATCGATTTGAAACACAGCGGCATTGAGCATCAAAGCATCATCTAGCCAATACGCTTTGGTACCAATTTCGATTAACTCAGTGGAGAAAAACTCCGCTTGTGTGGGACTGACAAAACTGCCGCCATAGGGCAATTGCCAAGATTTCGCTACGGTGGTGTAGGCAGACATATCGTCGCTCAAACGGTAAACCGCTCCCAGACGATAGCTGGTTTTATTGTCATCATTGCCGCTCTGCACGCCAGCGGCGGTGGTTTGATCCAGCTCCATGCGATCTTGGCGCACATTGCCAGTGAACGACCAATCTCCCACAGTGACCATATCCTGCAGGTATAAGCCTAATGTTTTTGTGGTGTTTTCGCGAAACGCAGGGAAGCCCGGATCAGGCGAGTTGGCCGCAATAGGGTTGTAAATATCTTTATTTGGCAAGTTCGTACGCGCCAGATTTAAGTCGATATCAATCTGGTTGTAATCGGCACCGAACAGCAATTGATGGTTATCCAATTGCCACTCCAGCTCCGATTGTAGCGTTTGGGTGGTACGTGGGTCGTAGCCAAAGGTATTCACCGTTTGCAGCACTTCATTTGTATCTGAAACAGGCGTTGTTGCTTGACGTGTACCTCTTTGTTCCAATGTCACTCGGTTGTAAACCGCGCGGTTATGCCAAGTCACATCCGGCATCAGCGCCAATTCATCTTCGATGGCGATACGCGCGCTATCGGATTCTTGATAGTCATTTAGGCTACCAAAATAAGTACTTCTGGACACATCCACAGGTTTACCATCTTTAGAAGGAATACCACGGTAGGGTACTAACTCCTGATGCATGAATTCCAAATCAAGATTCACCACATGACCTGCCGATGGATTAAATTGCAGCGTTGGCGCAATGAAGTAATCTTCAGAATCCACATGATCAACATACGAATCAGACTGACGAATTTCCGCATTGATACGCGCATTGACAGTATCGCTGAGCTTGCCAGAACTGTCGATCGAGCCCGTCATTTGATTGTGACTGCCGTAGCTGGTGCCTAAGCGAGTAAACTCATCACCATTGGCACGTTTGGTCACCAAATTAATTATGCCACCGGCAGAGCCACGGCCATATAAAGCGCCAGCAGGGCCTTTTACCACCTCAACCTGCTCAACATTGGCCAAACTGCGGTAGGACTGCAAATTACCATCGTCACGTAATCCGTCGCGGTAAACATCGCGAATGGCATCAAAACCACGAATCACAAATTGATCTCGACTGCCTTCCCCTAGGGTATTGTTTACCCCTGCAACACCATCCAGAGCGTCCACCAAACGCACCGCTCCGCGATCCTGCATCTCGGTATCCGTTACCACGGAGACCGACTGCGGCACATCCAGCCACTCCGCATCAGTCTTACTGCCCGAGGTTGGCAGCTCCTGCGCATAGCCTTTGTAACCTTGTACTGTGATTGGGATAACCATGTTTTGGCTATCTGACGTAGAAGTTTCCTGTGCGTACAGCGAAGCCGACGACATCGCAATCGCTGCAGCCACAGGTGTAGCTAAGAAGGTTTTGATTCCCATTTTGCATGGATTCCATATCTAGAACTTGAACGATGTTGCAGTTTACGCAACGCCTTGTTTTTCAATCGAGAAATAGAACCATATTTGATAATCATTATCAATTTCATTAGAGAATATTCTTATTATTCTTTGCCCCAGTCTTGAGAATACGCTCTAAATCGGCCGCAATGCCTTCCGCAGCCAGAATGCCGCGATTTAATGACCACAATGCTGGCGAGACTGGCACAACCTGTTGCTGTTGCACGGCGCTTAAGACTGAAAATAAAGGCGTTTCACGCCAGTCATCAAGTGCCGTATGCTCACCATAAGCGCCAATCAACAGCCAATCTGGGTTCAAGCCGAGCAACATTTCTAAACTTGTTTGGACATAGGGAGCATCAGGTGAGGCCGCCATTGAGCTAGGAAAACCCAACGTCTCTAAGACACCTGCGGCATAGGAAGTCGGTCCGTGTAGCCAAACACCGCGAGCACTCGCGATGGCGAATTGAATGGTGGCTTGATTAGCGTAGGGGGCAAGCTTTTCACGATATTGCGTCATACTGCGCTTATGCTCTGCTAATCGCTGCGCCATCAGTGGTTCTCGACCTACCGCTTTAGCGATCTGCTGGGCCGTGACCAGATTCTCTTGATACGTTTCCCCACGACTTTTCAACAGCAGCGTCGGTGCTATCTTGGCGAGGCCATCATAGGCAGCCCTGTGGCGTTCGGAATCGGCAATGATTAGATCTGGCTTAAGTGCTGCAATCTGCTCCAAATTAGGCTGAGCTCTAAGGCCTAACGACACCCAAGGAGCAATACGCGCCTTCACCTCAGGCAGCAATATGTTTGGATTGTTGTCATCCGCAATGCCAATAGGAGAAATTCCTAACACGGCAAGACTGTCCACAAACGATAGCTCAAGCGCCACAATACGTTTGGGTTGTTCAGTTAACTCTAACGCATGCTGTTGAACGGAAGTTGGGGGTTGAGCACATGCCATCTGCACCAATAATGCGAAACCTAGCGCTAAACAACGCAACACCAAGCGGGAAATCATAGAACGTCCTTACGTAAAAGAATTGATATAAATGAAACTTATTTTCATTTATATCAATTGCTCTCACTCATTCCTATCGCTCACTTTAAAATTATCGACCTGACGTCTAGCACAACTGAAAAACTGCGTTCAGCAGGGTCTATATTTGTATGCACGCAGTAGGGATTTCTAATGTTTGAGTCACATCAAACAAAGCATTGATAGCTTCACATTTTTTCCTGTGTATCGATCTCCTACTATCCAACCATTACGAACAAAAAGTGTTCGAACATAAATATCTCATTATGAGTCTGGAGTTTTTATGCAAGTAACATTAGCTCAACCAAACCTACTGAAAAACCAATCTTACGTGAACGGTGAGTGGGTAGCGGCTGATTCTGGTAAAACTTTCGCGGTGATCAACCCGGCTACGGGCGAGCACATTGTTGACGTAGCTGACGTTGCAGCGGACGAAACAACACGCGCTGTGGAAGCGGCTAATGCAGCACAAAAAGCATGGCAAGGTAAAACAGCGAAAGAGCGTGCAACGCTGCTTCGTAAGTGGAACCAGCTAATTCTTGATAACCAAGAAGACCTAGCTAAGCTGATGACTCTAGAGCAGGGCAAACCGTTTGCAGAAGCGAAAGGAGAGGTGCTGTACGGCGCGTCTTTCATCGACTGGTTTGCTGACGAAGCACGTCGTTTGTACGGAGATGTGATTCCATCTTTCGCGAACGATAAGCGTGTACTAACTATCAAGCAAGGCGTGGGCGTTGTTGCAGCGATCACTCCTTGGAACTTCCCAATTGCCATGATCACTCGTAAAGCTGGTCCAGCTCTTGCTGCGGGCTGTACGATTGTTATCAAACCATCTGAAGAAACACCATTGTGTGCTCTTGCGCTTGCCGAGTTAGCGCATCAAGCAGGTATCCCAGCAGGTGTTCTAAACGTGGTAGTCGGTACGGACGCTAAGGCGATAGGCGGCGTACTAACTGGCAACCCAATCGTGCGTAAATTGAGTTTCACTGGTTCTACGCCAGTGGGCAAATTGTTGCTATCTCAATGTGCGCAAACAGTAAAACGCACCTCCATGGAGCTAGGCGGTAACGCACCTTTCATCGTATTCGACGACGCAGATCTTGATGCGGCAGTAGAAGGCGCGATTGCTTCCAAATACCGCAACGCTGGTCAAACGTGCGTCTGTGCCAACCGTATTCTTGTACAAGACGCTGTCTACGATGCGTTCGCTGAGAAATTGGCAAAACGCGTAGCAGAGTTCAAAACAGGCAACGGTTTCGCAGAAGGCGTCAACATTGGTCCTTTGATCAACAAAGCAGCGGTTAACAAGGTTGAAGAGCTTGTTAACGATGCGGTGAGCAAAGGCGCGAAAGCTTTGATCGGTGGCGCGAAAGCAACACAAGCGGGCGAGCAATTCTTCGAGCCAACCATCCTAACGGGTGTGACGCCAGACATGACTATCTTCTCTAGCGAGATCTTTGGTCCTGTGGCTCCGTTGTTCCGTTTCAGCACGGAAGAAGAAGCAGTAGAGATGGCAAACAATACCCCATTTGGTTTGGCATCTTATTTCTATTCCCAAAATATCGGCCGTATCTGGCGTGTTTCTGAAGGTTTGGAATACGGCATGGTAGGCATTAACGAAGGCATTATTTCCAGCGAAGTGGCACCGTTTGGTGGTGTGAAAGAGTCTGGCAGTGGCCGTGAAGGTTCCAAGTACGGTATCGACGAGTACGTGGAAGTGAAATATCTATGCATGGGCGGCATTAAATAAGCCGACTTTTCGCAACACAAGACATGCTGGAGTGTGGCTCTAGCGTGTCTGCTTTCTAATTCAGAGAGAACAAGACAAATGAACAACGCTAGCTTACAAGAACGTAAAGTAAAAGCCATTGCACGTGGCCAAGGTAACATGGCTCCAGTGTACGTAGACCGCGCCGTAAACGCTGAAATCTGGGACGTTGAAGGCAAACGTCACATTGACTTCGGTGCTGGTATCGCGGTAGTGAACACGGGCCATAACCACCCGAAAGTAAAAGCGGCTGTACAAGCGCAACTTGAACGTTTCACACACACTTGTGTGATGGTAAGCCCATACGAGTCTGCTGTTGCTCTGGCAGAAAAACTAAACGCTGCCGCACCAGGTAACACGCCGAAGAAATCTATCTTCGTTACTACTGGCGCAGAAGCGGTTGAAAACTGTGTGAAAATCGCACGTGCTTACACTGGCCGTCCAGGTATCATCGCGTTCAACGGTGGCTTCCACGGTCGTACTAACATGACCATGGGTCTAACAGGTAAAGTAAACCCTTACAAAGTAGGTTTCGGTCCTTTCCCAAGCGACATTTACCACATTCCATACCCAAATGAATATCTAGGCATCACTGAAGAGCAAGCACTTGCTGACCTGCAAATGCGCTTTACTTGTGACATCGAGCCTTCTCGCGTGGCTGCAATCATCATCGAGCCAGTACAAGGTGAAGGTGGTTTCTACATGGCTTCTGCAAGCTTCCTACAGAAACTACGTAAGCTATGTGATGACAACGGCATCCTATTGATCCTAGACGAAATCCAAGCAGGTTTCGCACGTACAGGTACTATGTTCTGCCACGAACAAGCAGGTATCGAAGCGGATCTTATGACCGCTGCTAAAGGTATCGCGGGTGGTTTCCCAATCGCTGCAGTAGTAGGTAAAGCAGACATCATGGACGCACCAATCCCTGGTGGTCTAGGCGGTACTTACGGTGGTTCTCCAGTGGGTTGTGCGGCAGGTCTTGCTGTATTCGACGTAATCGAAGAAGAAGGTCTATGTGACCGTGCTAACCAAGTTGGCGCTCGTTTCGTTGAGCATCTAAAAGGTCTGCAAGCGGAATATCCACAAATCATCGGCGACGTGCGTAACGCTGGCGCCATGATCGCGGTTGAATTCGTAAAAGACGGTGACGTAAGCAAGCCATACCCAGAACTAGCGAAAAACCTATCTGCAAAAGCAGCAGAAAACGGTCTAGTACTGCTTTCTTGTGGTATCCGCGGTAACGTTATCCGCTTCCTACCAGCATTGACGATCGAAATGGAAATCATCGATGAAGGTATGGAAATCTTCAAGCGTATCTTCAAAGAGCTTGTTTAAGATTTCAGTTTTAACGGATTAGTCCACCTAGACTTCCGTTCGCAAGACACGCCCTCCTAGGTAGTCTGTCTTGTACTTTTAGCCCCTATCCAACTTTGGATAGGGGCTTTTTTATGGATACAGAAAAGGGCGATTAGTAAGGAGCAGACTCAGATCGAACTTGCGCGAGATGCTCGCGTAGTACTTGCAGAAACAGCTCGCGGGGTTTATTCGGCTGAGCGGTTTTCTTATAAATCACCGCCATGCCTAGGGTGTAGTGACGATGCTTAGTGGCCACTGCCACGATCTCACCACGCTCGACATAGTCTTTGGCGTAGTTTTCCGGCAAGAAGCCAATATAACGTCCTGACAGAATCAAGGCTAAACGGGTGTCGTAGAAGTAGGAGATCGCCGAGAGATTCATATTCGAGATCTGTTCTGAGACGCCTTCATGGGGCTTTAAACCAGCGTGAGAAGCAGGGAAGTTGTCGACTTCTTGCTCTTGCTGCTCTTCATTGAGCTTGGCTAACGGGTGATTTTTCGCCACATAAATATGGCACGCATCGCTGTACAAATGGATGTATTCCAAGCCGTCCAGTTTGCGATGGTAGGGGATAAACCCCACATCCGCTTCATCATTGAGAATGGTGCGCTCAATTTGTGCCATGGAAGAGACATTGGTATTCAAGGTCACTTCGGGGGCACGATCGGTGAAGTCGCCGATCAATTCTGGCATACGACAGCGGGGGTCTAGACTCACTGAGTCGGAGAGGGCAATGCGAAGGCGGCCGGTTAAACTGGCATTGAGGTTGTTGACCGTAATGCGAAAGGCATCCAATGACTCCAATAACGTTTCCGTCATCTGGTAGATGATTTCCCCTTCTTGAGTCAGCGAAAAGCCACCACGACCACGTTTACAGAGGGTCAGGTTCAGGCGCGATTCAAGGTTGGAGATGTGCAAACTAATGGTCGAACGACCAATGTTTAACATGGTCTCCGCTGCTGAAAAACCGCCGCAGTCCACCACGGTTTTAAACACTTTTAGTTGCTTGATCTCATAGTCGCCTACTTGTCCAAGCGAGTAATTGTTCGCACTCATTACGCCCCCTAACGGCTCAGCTTACGCTTTATCTCACTTCAGTATATCCGATCTATCACATCAGCCACATGGCTAACTGCTTGTCCTGTCCCGCCTTATTTATTGTGCCTAAGGACTTAGTTTGGTCAATGCCTAACTTTAGGTTTAGACACTGGCGTTTCATTCAGAGCTCGACTTCTCTATTGTTCCAAGCCTGAAATGCATGAATGGCATCACCCTGATTGATCCATTTCAGTATTGTTAAGAAGACCCCTTTCATGCTTCTTAATTGAGAATCTTCGTACTTTCTTCTGGCCCGAGTCATACTCGGGCTTTTTTTTTAATCATCTTTACACAAAGCTGATATAGTTTGCTTCCTCAATGTTAATCTCTGATTTAGGAGTTGTTGTGTCGCTAAAACTTTCTGTACGTCAAAAGCTGATCGCTATTTTAGTACTGGTTTGTATGGGGTTCGCAGGCTTTGGCTTATACGCTGTGATGAACTTCCAACAAATGCAGCAAGCCGGCCTAAAAGCCAACAGTATTGCGGATGCCTACGCTCAATTGAGCAACTTAGAAATCACCTTACTTAAGTTTGAGCGCCACGCCGATAACCCTGAACAGTCAGGCATGATCAACTTATACCAAGAGCTTGAAGCATTGAATCAAGAGGATGCATTACAACAAGTTCTAGCCAATCCGTTCCTAGACAATACGGCGAAACAGAATGTACGCGCCATGCAAGAAAGTTTGCCAAGCTATTTGGACAGCATGAAGCAATCTTTAGATTTGATGCAGCAATTAGGCATCAATAACCAATCCGGCGCACTGCTAGTACTGAACCAAGAAGCTGCGAACGCAGAAGAAAAGCTGAAGTTACTGGCACGCTTTGCTTCCGGCTTTAAAGAAGTGCGCACCCGAGAAAAAGACTTCCTAGCGTACACCAGTGCGGACAGCCAAACCGCTTGGTTTGCTGCCTTAGACACTCTAGTCAGCAATGTGAATGAAATTGGTTTTGGCGATGTCTTTGGCCCTCTGTTAGAGCAATACCGCAGTGCGGCTATGCCAGTGGCCGAACATGCTTTGGCGCTGCAACAGCTCGGCAATCAATTGGTCCAAGTACGCGAGCAGAACTCAAAAATCTTGGGCGATACCACCGCTTATTTGCGAAGCCCATTGTTAGAACAAGCTCAACTTGAGGCCGATACAACAGCAAACAATGCTCGTCTCAATCTGATTATTGGCGGCATCGTCCTAACGTTATTGATCGGCGCAATCATCGCGACCATGATTCATAACCTAAGTCAGAAGATTCAGACCATTCTGAAGCGTTTACAAGAAGTCGCGGCGGGCAAACTGTTACGTCACAGTGAGAACGGTCTGAACCGCAATGACGAAATGGATCAGATCCTGATTACGTCAAACACCATGACCGATAGCTTGAGCCAGTTGGTTGGTCAGCTTCGTGCTAGTAACGAGATCTTAGTCAGCACAGCGGATCGTTTAAGTGATGATGCGTTTACCATTGTTTCAAGCAGTGAACAGATTCGCGATCGCAGTAATACCCTGGCCACAGCAACAGAAGAGATCTCACACACAGCTGCAGATGTGGGCAATATGACGCAGCAGGTGAACGACGCCACCAATCATGCCCACCAATCAGCACAAGCGGGCGCGCAAGTGATTGGTGATGCTATTAACTCAATTCAAGCGGTGGCCGGTTCGATTGAACACACCCATGGTATCGTTGCTAAGTTAGGCGAGCGCTCGAAAGAAATCGACTCGGTGATTGACCTGATCGTTGGTGTGGCCGAGCAAACTAACTTATTGGCATTGAATGCTGCTATTGAGGCCGCTCGCGCGGGTGAAGCCGGTCGTGGCTTTGCTGTGGTAGCCGATGAAGTACGTACTTTGGCCGAGCAAACAGTTCAGGCAACCAGCAGCATCACCAGCAAAATTGAAGGTATTCAACAGGAAACTCAGCAGGTGATTGCGGCCATGGCCACCAGCCTAAAACAGGTGGAAGAGGGTAAGCAAAAAGGTGAAAGTGCGGTACAAACCATTCGCCAAGTAGAGCACCTAACCTTGGACGCGGCGCAGCATACACAAACCATTTCCTCTGCCATTCAAGAGGTGGTGTTGACCACTCAGACCATGGCCAAAGACATGGACGATATCGCCCAAAGTATCGAGCATAACTACAACGCGACGCACAACATCAAATCATCGGGCCAAGAGATTCATGACAGCGTTTCAGGCCTCACACGACAAATCGCGCAATTTGAAATTAATTAGTCATTCATTTTTTAGAATGAATCGGGTTAACAAAAGGGAAGCATAGCTTCCCTTTTTCTTACCTTTATTGCACTACTTTAGTGCAAAAATCTACCGTAACACTCTAGAACAATTTTTAACCAAATCATTTCCTAAGCACTTCGAGAAAATGCTTTAATAATCAGATGACTAGATGTTCATCTATGCATCACGAATGTGACATATTTTTGCCCCAATATAGGGCATTCGTAGGCAATTAGATAAACTATACTTCTGATTTATAAAGACTTTTGAAAAAGCTGGATTTGTTTGATCGCGACAAAACTTTAGGTGGATTTTGTACGGTTTAATTTGTGCAAGCTTTTTGGAAGTATCCATTGCCTAGCCGCCACCGTCGGGGAGGACGTGGCTAAATTAGCAACTCTCATTCAAGAGGTTACTCATGTTAAAGACTCTACAAAAAGTAAAAAAACATTTAGTTGCGAGTTCTCTTGCTATCGCTCTAGGCGCTGGCGCAGTGGCAACTTCAGCTCAGGCTGCTGATCAAAATTGGCGTTTTGCCAACCTATACGGTCGCGGTACAGCATTCGGTGAAATCTACGAAAACCTAGCTAAGAACATCGAAACCAACACTAACGGTGCAGTACACGTTCAAGTACTTTACTCAGGTGAAGGTGTGGGTACGACAGGTATCCTAGGTGCAGTGAAATCAGGTCTAGTAACCATGGGCGCACCATTCCAATCAATGCACGCGGGTGAACTTCCTGCAGGTGTGGTTGAGATCGGTCTACCTGGCGGTACTGCAGATACTGATGAGCTACACGAATTGTTCTACGACAAAGGCTGGGACAAAATCCTGACTGAAGCTTACGGCTCTCAAGGTCTAGTATGGCTTGACCCATACATCCAACCACCGGTTTACATCATCACTAAAGAGCCAATCAACTCTGTTGAAGACTTTAAAGGCTTGAAAATCCGTGCGCCAGGCGCATACGGTAAGTTCCTACGTAACCTAGGTGCTTCTCCGGTATCTCTAGCTTGGTCAGAGATCTACACCTCTCTATCAACGGGTGTAATCGACGGTTCGATCGGTTCTAACATGATCGACCACCGTGACGGTAACCACGTAGAAGTGGCGAAATACATGTACCGCCTACCTCTAGCAGGCGCACAAGTATTGCCAATCGTTGTTAACCGTAACGCGTGGAACAAACTAACTGACGAACAGAAAGAAGCAGTTCGTTCGGCGACTAAGACTCACGCTGAAGAACAGCTAACGAAGTCTAAGCAATGGGAAGCTGAAGCAGTTGCTGAAATGGAAGCGAAAGGCCTGCAATGGTCTCCAGAACCAAGCGAAGCTGACAAAGCAGCATGGGCAGCAGCCGGTGCGGGTCTTTGGGACGAATACGCTGCCTCTGATGAGTACAGCAAACGTCTAATCGATGTACTTCGTGCAGAACAGAAGTAATCGACTCTCCCTATAGAGGCGAGCGCTCACGCGCTCGCCTTTTTTGTTTAACCTCGAGGTACATTTCCATGTTATTGACTGCGATGAGGCTTTATTGCCGTGCGGTTCACCATGTGGTGGAATTCGTCGGTAAATCCGTTTCTTATGTCATGCCAGCCTTGGCGTTTGTCGTAGCTTTCGAAGTATTTTCTCGCTACTTCCTAAATAAGCCGACCATTTGGGCTTATGACCTATCTTTGTTTATGTTCGGCTACATTGCCGCGTTGGGTGGTGCTTACGCACAGCAACGCCGTGGCCATATCAACGTTGATATCCTATACAACAAAGTCTCTCCACGAATCCGTAGTTTATTTAACCTATTCTCATTTGCGCTGGGCATCTTCTTCTTGGTGATCGTGTGTAAAATGAGCATTGGTAAATTTGAAGAAGCTCTAGAGTTTAACTACCGTCGTCAAAGTGAGTGGGCCCCTCATATGCACCACTTCTGGGTCATGATTTCCATTGCTAGCGCGCTACTGATCGCACAACTTTCCAGCGATTGGTTAGACGACGCAGTTCACCTGATTACTGGTAAGCGTCTACTACCAGAATACAATTTCGACGACGAGGACGACGCATAATGATGAGTATCGAAGTATTAACTGGCGTCTTGCTGGTTTGTATTTTAGTGAGCTTCGCCCTAGGTGCGCAGGTTGGTCTTGCCCTAGGCGGTATCGCCATGGCGGTAGGCTACATTACCTGGGGGGATGCACTG
This sequence comes from Marinomonas sp. HM11-D, assembly GCF_057626615.1. Classification (NCBI taxonomy): domain Bacteria; kingdom Pseudomonadati; phylum Pseudomonadota; class Gammaproteobacteria; order Oceanospirillales; family Oceanospirillaceae; genus Marinomonas; species Marinomonas sp. HM11-D. The sequence goes on from NZ_JBMMKT010000012.1 coordinate 76,166, forward strand.
TTTAACGTGATTCCTACCACCCTAGAAGGCACTTACTTCAGCTTTATCTTGTTAGCCATTCCGCTGTACATCTACATGGGACAGCTGCTGACGCGCTCTGGCATCGGTGATGCCATGTTCAGCGCCAGCCAATTGATCATCGGTAGGGTTCGTGGATCTTTGGCCATCAGTGTAATCATCGTTTGTTCGATGATTGGTGCCATGGTGGGTATCATCGGTGCCGGTATCATGACCTCGGGCAGTATCGCACTGCGTCCTATGCTTGAGCGTGGCTACGATAAGCGTCTAGCACTAGGCGTGATCATGGCCGGTGGTGGTCTAGGTATCCTGATTCCACCAAGTATCCCAATGATCATGTTCGCATCGTCTACACAAAACTCAGTAGGTCGTATGTTTATCGGTGCCTTGGTGCCAGCGGCGATTACCATCGTCATGCTGATCGCCTACGTAGTGATTTCTTGTAAGCTAAACCCGAAGAAAGCACCGCTTGATAAAGTGCCAGAAGTACCACAAACACCGAAGCAGAAGCTTCTAACGTTGCGTGACGGCGGTTTGTCATTGCTACTGATCGTTGCCGTACTAGGCAGTATCATCATGGGTATTGCAACGCCAACAGAGTCCGGTGCCATCGGTGTTGTGGGTGCGATTATCCTAGCGATCTTCTTCAAACGCTTTAAGCCAAAAATGGTACAGAGTGCTGGCCTTCGTGCTGCGGTACTGGTTAGTGTGGCGATGTGGATCATCTTCGGTGCGACGGTGTTCAGTAACTTCCACCTATTGATGGGCGTTCAGAACATGGTCGCGGGCTTTACTGAAGACCTAGGCTTACCGCCAATGATGGTGATCGTGCTGTTCCAAGTCATCATGTTGCTATTGGGCTTTATCATCGACGAATTCATCATCGTTTTGATGTGTGCGCCGATCTTCACACCGATTGCTGTGTCCCTAGGCTTTGACCCAATTTGGTTTGGTATCTTGATGATTCTGAACATCGAAATCGCGGTACAAACACCGCCTTACGGTTTCGCTCTGTTCTACCTAAAAGGGATCGCGCCTCCAGGCATCACTATGTTGGACATCTACCGTTCGGTCACACCGTTCGTACTGATCAAGCTATTGGTATTGATCATCGTGATGTTCAACCCAGAATTGGTTACTTGGTTACCGAATAAGATGATGGGATAGCCAGCCTAGGCTGGGATTCACGCAAGTTTAAAACGCAAAAGGCAGCTCATTGAGCTGCCTTTTTCATATCTGCTAAGCATCGCTTACGCTCTTAGTTGTCTTCATCGCTTTGCTTGTACCAGTCCAATACCACTGGCGTGATTTCTGGGCCCGCAACGATAAAATGGCCATTCAGCAGGGTAGCACGTTGGTTATAGCGGAACGGTTTGCCACTCGGCGCGACCAGCTGACCACCAGCGGCTTCGATAATGGCTTGCTGAGCGGCGGTATCCCATTCGCTGGTTGGACCACGACGTAGGTGCAAATCGGCAATGCCTTCGGCAATACGACAGCCTTTGATGGAGCTGCCTTTAGGAAGTTCACGTACTTGCTCGTAAGTTTCTTTTAGGGTTTCTTTTAAATCGGCTGGTAGCGCAGGGCCATGGCTACGGCTGGTCATGGCAACAATCGGCTCACGAGGCTCACGAATGGAGATCGGTTCGTACTCGTCCAAGTGCCATTTCACCGCACAGGGCTCAATATCATGCCAGCTTTCGGTGACGCCAAAGTAACCTTCTTGGGTGGTTGGCAGGTAGACAATCCCCAGAATCGGTTTGCCATCACGCACCAAGGCGATGTTGATGCTGAACTCACCATTTCGCTTGATGAACTCTTTGGTCCCATCTAACGGATCCACCACCCACAGCTGCGTCCAGGACTTGCGTTCTTCAAACGGCACCACGGCCTCTTCCGAGAGAATAGGGATCTCTGGAGTGAGCGCTCGAAGGCCTGCCATAATGATACCGTTGGCCGCGATATCGGCTGCTGTCACAGGACTATCATCAGATTTATGCTCGACGCCAAGGTCGGCTTTCTGATAAATCTCCATGATTGCATCCGCGGCATCGTGTATTATTTGTTGAAGTGCCTGAAAAGTAGGGTGACGACTTACATCCATCATAATGGTACTAATTCTTTCGTTTCATCTATCGTGTGTCTAACTTATGAGTAAAGCAGAAAAACAGTCAGAATCACAAGCAGTAAGATTAGATAAATGGCTCTGGGCAGCGCGTTTTTTTAAAACCCGTACGCTTTGTAAGGAAGCTATCGATGGCGGCAAAGTGATGTACAACGGTGCCAAGGGTAAGTCCGCACGCACGGTGGAAATGGGCGCCTTGATTACCATCCGTAAAGGTTGGGATGAAGTCACGGTCGAAGTGAAAGGGTTAAGCGAGCAACGCCGTGGCGCACCCGAAGCACAATTGCTGTACGCCGAGACAGAAGACTCAGTCGAGAAGCGTGAACGACGTGCCGCAGAGCACAAATCGTTTGGTGGTCGCATCATGGCCGATCACAAGCCAAACAAGAAAGAGCGTCGCGATATCAAGCAACTCAAACGCGATATCTTCAGCTCATATTAAGCGTTATCCGTTACCATCGACACGCTGCTTAAGGGGCAAATTGATACTGCCCCTGAGCATTGACCACCATCCCCGAAAGTTCCAGTTCCATTAAGGTCTGTGATAAGTCTGCGGCGCCCATGCCAGTACGTCTGATCAGTGCATCAAAATCAAACGCCACACGCTCACGGCTTAGCACATCGAGTAAGCCCGTAGCCGAGCGAGAAAGGCTTGAAGTATTAAGATGACTCGTTTCTTCTAAAGTCGGCTCAAAAGAAGCCTGACGCAGTGCTCGTGGTAATTCTGAGATGATGTCGTCTACACTCGTAACCAGCGTGGCTCCCTGACGAATCAGGTGATTGCTTCCTTGCGCTTGCGGGTCGCCAATACGCCCAGGGATAGCAAACACTTCACGGTTCTCTTCTAGTGCATAGCGTGCGCTGATCAAGGAACCGCTTTTTTCGGAAGCTTCCACCACCAGCACCCCATGACTCATACCACTGATAATACGATTACGTGGCGGAAACAGCTGTGGCCGTGGCGCAGTGGTAAGTGGGTACTCGCTGATCAAAGCTCCGTCCGTCGCTAGAATACGCTCAAACAGCTTAGTATTTTGTTTTGGATAAAGGTTTAACAAGCCCGTTCCCATCACGGCAACGGTTGGCTTATGTGCGGCTAAAGCACCTTGGTGAGCGTAACTATCAATGCCTTTGGCACCGCCACTGCAGACGCTGTAGCCCGCCTCAGCCAGTTGTTGAGAGAAGCTTTCGGCGATTTTCTTACCGTAACCCGAGGCATTGCGTGCGCCGACGACGCCTAGACAGGGATTCGCCCAGGCCTTGCGGTTACCTTTAACAAACAAGCAAGTCGGCGGCACGGCGATGTTTTGTAGTAAAGCTGGGTAATCAGGATCGTCGCGGAAAATGACCTGCTGATCCGCTTTCTCTAACCAATGTTCAGTGAGGATAAAGTTGTCTTCAACATCGTAAGGAAGCTTGCCCTTTTGCAGATATAACAGCGCCGCACGAGCGGTACGTTCAGACCAGCCTAAAGCCCGTAGCACTTGATAATCGACACTTTGCGCTGCGCTTAACGAACTGTTTGTCGTGGTGAATAGATCATGATGTTCCTGATCTTCCGACCAAGCAGATAAGTAAGTCCAAAGACTGGCTAAGCGGCTAGGACCAATACCTGGCATAAAACTCAGCGCCAGCCAGTCCCGTTGCGAAAATCCATTGTGAAGAGCGTTCATGCGGCAATCCTTTGCGAGCATAGGAAATTAGAGCAATAAAGCAAAAGCAGGGCGTGTTAGCACCTAAAAATTGCGATGTATTTAAGCATATTGCATAAAATTTAGCCAGCTACGTACACGCATTTGCACATTAATGGGTTACAATAAGGACATTGAAATTCAGCCGACTGACCCAGATTTATCAGTCAGGCATCGATTAAGAGAGACATGAAAGCATATGGCTGTATTACCAATTTTAGAGTATCCAGATCCGCGTTTGCGTAAAGTGGCAGAACCGATCACTGAGTTCAACGACGCTCTGCAAACTCAGATCGACGATATGATCGAAACCATGTACGACGAAAATGGTGTGGGCCTTGCGGCGACGCAGGTGGACTTCCATTACCGTTTAGTCGTGATGGATTTCTCGGAAGAACGCAACGAACCCATCGTCTTCATCAACCCTGAGTTTGATGTGCTTGACGATGAGCCGAATGAATTCCAAGAAGGCTGCTTGTCTGTTCCTGGTTTCTACGAGCATATCTACCGCGCAGCAAAAGTACGCGTGAAAGCCCTAGATCGTCACGGTAAACCTTTTGAAATGGATACTGACGAGCTAATGGCGGTGTGTGTGCAACATGAGATCGACCACCTTGATGGCAAGCTGATGGTGGATTACTTATCGCCATTGAAGCGTAACCGCATCAAGACTAAGTTGCAGAAAGCACAAAAGAAACGTGCCTAAGCATGTTTCGCCACGGAGATTGCAACGCAAGCCGAACACACATCTCCCACCATGAGCATTCAAAAAATCAGGCTACGGCCTGATTTTTTCGTTACATAAGACAGATAACAACACCATGACTGATACTGCAAACGCTCCACTCCGTATTGTTTTTGCTGGCACGCCAGACTTCGCTGCCGCAAGCCTTCAAGCTGTTCTCGACAACGCAGAACAACATAACTACCAAGTCATCGCGGTATACACGCAACCGGATCGCCCTGCGGGTCGTGGGCAAAAGCTAGTCGCTAGCCCAGTAAAACAGTTGGCACTTGAGCATGACATTGCTGTTTACCAACCGCTTAATTTTAAAGACGAAGCAGATCGCCAAATCTTGGCGGATTTAAATGCCGATATCATGATCGTGGCGGCGTACGGTTTAATCCTGCCCAAAGCGGTATTGGATACCCCTAAGTTGGGTTGTATTAACGTGCATGCCTCTTTGCTACCTCGCTGGCGTGGGGCCGCTCCGATTCACCGTGCCGTGATCGCGGGCGATAGCATTACTGGTATCACCATCATGCAGATGGATGTTGGTCTAGATACTGGCGATATGTTGCTGAAGAAAGAGTGCGATATTAAACCAGAGGACACCTCAGGCATTCTGCATGACCGTTTAGCAGTACTAGGTGGCGAAGCCCTGATCGAAGGTTTAGAAGCCATCCGCACGGGTAAGGTGACACCAGAAAAGCAAAACGAAGAACTGACTTGCTACGCCGAGAAACTGACCAAGCAAGAAGGGGAAGTGGATTGGACACAAGATGCAACGCTGATCAGTCGTCGTATTCGTGGTCTACTGCCATGGCCTGGCGCTTACACTAATACGCCAGCCGGCGTGATGAAGATCCATGCGGCGAAACTTTTGGACACTGACGATCAAGATTTCGAATGTGGCGAGATCACCATGGTCAGCAAAGACGGCATTGTCGTGACGGCAGGTAAAGGCTCAATCTTGATTACCGAGTTGCAATTCCCAGGCGGCAAGCGCATGTCGGTGCAAGACGCTTTAAACGGCAAATTCAAAGACCAACTTCAAGTTGGCAAATTGCTTGGGAGTGAAGCATGAGCCAACCCGCTCGCTTAGTCAGTGCCAAAATCCTTGAGCAGGTGCTATTGCAACGTGGCTCCTTGTCGACACAAATCAGCAAGCAAATTGCCGAGGTGGATTACGACGAGCAGGGCCTAGCTAAAGAGCTTTGCTTTGGCGTTTGCCGTTACTACCCACAACTCAACACCATCGCTTTAAGTTTGCTAAGCAAACCGTTTGAAGACAAAGACTTCGATCTGTATGCCGCCTTGCTGATGGGGCTTTATCAGATCGAGCACATGAGCACGCCAGACCATGCCGCAGTGCATGAGTCAGTTGAGCTGTGTCGTCAACTTGATAAAGAGTGGGCGACCAAACTGATGAATGCGGTACTTCGTCGTTACCAGCGCGAACGTGATGACATTCTTGAGAATCTGTCTGCTCAACCATCGATGGCTAGCAACTTGCCAAAGTGGTTGGTGAAACGTTTCAAGAAACATTGGGACACTGAATTCGACGCAATTGTTGAAGCGACTAATGCGCATCCGCCTATGTGTATTCGCGTGAACGAGTCTCGTGTTTCACGTGAAACATACAAGCAACAGTTAGCGGAACAAGGCACTGTTTCACGTGAAACAGCCTTTTCAGTATCAGGTTTGTACCTAGAATCTGCTGTATCGGTTTCTATGTTACCTAATTTTACCGAAGGCCATGTCAGCGTACAGGACGAATCGGCACAGTTAGCGGCTAGCCTGCTGGCACCAAAAGCTGGCGAGCGAGTACTGGATGCTTGTGCGGCACCGGGAGGTAAAACAGGTCATCTGCTAGAGCTAGCATCTGAGTTAGAGCTATCCGCGGTGGAATTGGAACCTTGGCGTTTAGCTCGAATCGAATCCAACCTAGAGCGTCTGGGTGTGTCTGCCGAACTGATCTGTGGTGATGCCAGCAAGCCTGAAGAGTGGTGGAACGGTGAAGCCTTCGACAAGATCTTGTTGGATGCGCCGTGTTCCGCAACCGGTGTGATTCGTCGTAACCCAGATATTAAGATCAACCGAAAGCCAGACGATATTGCCGCTTTAGTAGAGATCCAAGCAAACATTCTCGATGCCACTTGGCAAACGTTAGAACAGGGCGGTTACATGCTGTACGCAACCTGTTCTTTGATGCCAGAAGAAAACGAGCAACAGATGGCGAGCTTCTTGGCCCGTACGGAAGATGCCAAGGAACTGCCATTGAATACGCTAGCGCCAGAGCTACCGTTAAGCTTCGGAAAATCCGTCAGCCATGGGGTACAGATCTTTCCTACGCTAGATGGCCAAGATGGCTTCTACTACTGCCTACTGCAAAAGCGCTAACGGCATTTGCTATTAGCCAATTCCTACACAGTACGACATCACCTATAAAAAATAGGGATGTCGTATTGCATCAAAATATATGCATTATTCGCACAAACAGCATTAAATCTTTCTTCGTTCACGTTTAGAATTAGCCACTATTGACCTCTATACTTTTGGGGACGTTCTTAAACGTGGGATGAGCGCAAAGCTCTAAGGCTGACCATGAAGATCATAATAATTGGCGCAGGCCAAGTGGGTGCAACGCTAGCGGAAAACCTAGCGAACGAAGACAATGACATTACCGTAATAGATACCGATTCCACACGCTTACGTGAGCTTCAGGATCGCCTCGATATTCAAACAGTACATGGTAGTGGCTCCCACCCAGACGTGTTGGACCAAGCGGGTTGTAACGACGCAGATATGTTGATCGCGGTGAGCAACCAAGACGAAACCAATATGATCGCCTGTCAGGTGGCCTACACTTTATTTAAGACACCCACCAAGATCGGTCGTATCCGCTCCAACGCCTACTCTAAATACCCTAAGATCTTCGCCGATACCGCCTTACCGATGGACGTTCGTATCAGTCCAGAAAAAGAAGTCACCAAACATTTAAGTCGCTTAATTCGTTACCCAGGCGCACTGCAGGTAATGGAATTTGCCGAGGGCAAAGTACAGCTAGTGGTAGTGAAAGCAGAAAAGGGCGGCCCACTGATCGATCGTCCAATCAGCTATCTACGCGAACACATGCCATCGATCCAAACCCGTATTGCAGCCATCTACCGTAACGGTCAATCGATTAAGCCAGATGGTAACACCTGCATTCATGCCAACGACGAAGTGTTCTTCTTGACCGCCCAACGTGACGTAATGGACGTGATGAGTGAGCTACGTCCATTGGATACCCCATACCGTCGTATCATCATTGCCGGTGGCGGTAACATCGGTGAACGTTTGGCCCAGAGCCTTGAGAAAGAGTACCGCGTTAAGATCATCGAACGTGATCCAGAGCGCTGCCGTTACTTATCGGAAACCTTGAACAACACGATTGTTTTGAACGGTGACGCCTCGAAACAAGAACTCTTGCTGGAAGAGAACATCGAATCGACCGATGTATTCTGCGCCATCACCAACAACGACGAAGCCAATATCATGTCGTCTATGCTGGCCAAGGTATTGGGGGTACGTACGGTTATGACCATCATCAATAACCCTGCTTACGTAGACATTGTTCAAGAAGGCATGATCGATATCGCCGTATCGCCGCAACATACCACCATCAGCTCTTTACTAAGCTACATTCGCCGAGGCGATGTAGTGAACGTGCATACCATGCGTAAAGGAGCAGCGGAAGCACTCGAAGCCGTAGCTCACGGTGACTACCGTTCTTCCAAAGTAGTGGGACGCGCCATTGCCAACATTAATCTGCCAGAGGGGGCTACCATAGGTGCGATTGTGCGCGGCGATGAAGTGATCCTAGCCACCGGTGATGTGGTGATTCAGGCAGAAGACCACGTGATTATTTTCGTGTCCAATAAGAAGCAAATCCCCGCCGTGGAGCAGTTGTTCCAGGTCGGCTTAAGCTTCTTCTAGGATCCAACAGACTTTCTTTTACTAACGTCCCATGCCTCGGCTGGGACATTTTTTTCATAAGGCCAGTGCATGCATATTCAGATAATCCTGCGCGTTATCGGTTTGCTTATCATGATTTTCAGCTTAACGCTGTTACCGCCGATCATTGTTTCTTTGATCTATCAAGACGGGGCGTTGCAAGCGTTCCTCTCCGCCTTGCTTATCAACTTGGTGAGTGGCTTGGTGATTTGGTTTCCATTTCGCAACCACCGCGGTGATCTCAGAATACGTGATGGTTTCTTGGTGACGGTGCTGTTCTGGTCAACGCTGGGCTTATTCGGTTCGGTGCCATTCTTCCTCGCCACCGACCCACACCTAAGCTTTACCGATTCGTTGTTTGAATCTCTGTCCGGTTTGACCACCACCGGGGCGACAATCCTAACGTCCATTGACGTTCTGCCTGAGTCGATTCTGTTCTACCGTCAATGGCTACAGTGGTTGGGTGGTATGGGTATCATCGTATTAGCCGTCGCCATCATGCCGATGCTGGGCGTCGGTGGCATGCAGCTCTACCGTGCCGAGACACCAGGGCCGGTTAAGGACTCCAAGCTCACCCCACGTATTGCCGAAACCGCCAAAGCGCTTTGGTATATCTACGCAACACTTACGGTAGTTTGTACCCTAGGTTTTTGGATCGCAGGCATGAGCTTCTTTGATGCCTTGTGTCACAGTTTCTCAACCGTGGCCATCGGTGGTTTCTCGACCCATGATGCCAGTATTGGTTACTTTAATAGTGTCACCATTGAAATCATCTGTACCGTATTTATGGTGATTTCTGCGTTGAACTTTGGCCTGCATTTCTATGCTTGGCGCACTCGTAGCGTTTGGCATTACTTCCGAGATCCTGAAGCACGTTTCTTCTTCTTTCTACTAGGAAGTGCAATTTCATTGTCAACCTTGGTACTGATTCTAACCTCTACCTTCGATTGGCAAACGTCGCTGCGCTACGCGATTTTTGAGAGTGTTTCGATTGCCACCACAGCGGGCTTTAGTACCTCTGACTTCTCGGTCTGGCCGCACTTCCTACCATTCCTATTGATCGTGACCTCCTTCGCTGGTGGCTGTGCCAGTTCAACCGGTGGTGGTATGAAAGTCATCCGTATCCTGTTGATCCTGAAACAGGGCTTCCGTGAGATTCAACGTCTGGTACACCCCAACGCGGTGATTCCGGTTAAGATCGGTGGCAAAGCAATTCAGGAGCGAGTGGTCTCAGCTGTGTGGGGCTTCTTCTCTGCTTACCTGTTGGTGTACGTGATCCTGATGATTGGCTTGATGGCCACTGGCATCGATCAAGTCACCGCTTGGTCAGCAGTGGCAGCAACACTCAACAACTTAGGTCCAGGTCTTGGTGAAGTAGCCGCGAATTTCGCATCAATCAATGATCCATCGAAATGGATGCTGTGTTTTGCCATGCTGCTGGGGCGTTTAGAAGTATTCACCTTGCTGGTATTATTCACGCCGATGTTCTGGCAGAAATAAGCAAGGAAAGACCAATGACACCCGCTACACAAACGCTAAAAAAACGTAAGATCGCTTTCACACAGCACGAATACGATCATGACCCGAACTGCCAGAACTTTGGTCAAGAGGCCGCTGAAAAGCTTGGCCTAGCGCCAGAGGAAGTGTTTAAAACCTTGCTGGTGACGGATGATAAAGATGTGTTTGTCGCGATTGTGCCAGTGACAGGCAAACTCAATTTAAAGCGTACTGCGGCCGCACTGAAAGTGAAAAAGCTACGCATGACCGAGCCCAAAGACGCGGAGCGTTTAACAGGTTATATCGTTGGCGGCATTAGCCCTGTGGGGCAAAAGAAGGCTTTGGTGACGGTGATTGACAGCAGTGCCGAAGCCTTAGCTAAGATGTATGTCAGTGGCGGTAAGCGCGGCTTTGATATTGGTCTCGCGCCACAAGATTTGGCGGCGGTGTGTCGCCAAACCGTGTTCTCAGATATTGCCGAGCAATAACAAAAAAGGGGCTAAATCATTTAGCCCCTTTTTTATGTGTTCTCGTTTGCTCAATTGAGCTTACAGATGCTGGTGTTCTTTATAAGGATTCAAAGCACCGTGTGGCTGTAATTTAAAACGTTTATATTCCCACTGATACTGACCTGGTGCACGTTGTACCAGCTGCTCAATCGAGGCATTCAGTCCCGTTAGCGAGGTCACTGGATCCTCATCGTAGAAACGCGGATCCACTTCAAAGGCCGTAACTTCAAACCCTTTCTTAGTTTGAATACAGCCCACGACAAAGGCTTTAGCACCGGTTTTAAGAGCTAGCTGACCTGCCAGCGTCATGGTGTAGGCTTGATGGCCAAAGAAGGGCGCAAACTCACCGCTGCCTTGTTGCGGTACCTGATCAGGCAACATGCCCACGACACCATCGGCATTCAGTGCTTTCACAATCTGCATCACACCACGACGGTTAGTGGGCACCAAATCACCACCAGCACGGTTACGTGCCGCAAGAATAAAAGCATCTAGGCTTTCGTCTTTATTTGGGCGGTACATAGCCGTCATCGGGCGGATAGCGCTAACGTAGACGTTTACGGCTTCCCAGTTACCGATATGAGGCGCTAGCACGATCACACCACCTTTGCCTTCCACCGCTTGTTTTAGTTCTTGGGCACCTTCGCCTTCGTGACACAGGTCGAGGATAAACTTTACATCACGGGTCCACAGGTGACCCATTTCGGCAAAGGTTTGGCCCATATGTCGAAGTCGACTATTGCGCAAACGGGTACGCTGTTCTTTATCCAAATGAGGTAGGCAAAGCTCGAGATTACGATCAATAGCACGACGTGTTCGACGATCAAAGCGCAACCCCAATAACCCAACAAAACGTCCCATACTGCGGACCAGTGGAAACGGGAGTTTCCCCATGGCTTTGATTAACTTAGTCATTGGAGAGGTGGAAACTTGATCGGACATAACACCTACTTAATTGGTTCACTCAAGAAAATTGGCTCAACATAACGGTCGGCGGCCAACACATTGTTTCACGTGAAAACTCACCCAAGCCAACCTGAAACCATTATACTACCACTTAATGCAGTTCATTTATCTGAGGTAGACACTTTTATGGCGAATAACAAGCCCGTTATCATTCTCGACCGTGATGGCGTTATCAACCAAGACTCTGATGCGTATGTAAAATCCGTGGATGAATGGATCCCTTTGCCTGGCAGTATTAAAGCCATGGCCGCATTGAGTAAAGCGGGCTTTCAGATTTTTATCGCCACCAACCAATCGGGCATTGCGCGTGGCTATTACGATGAAGCGACACTGCATGCCATGCATGAAAAAATGCTCGGACTTTTAGAAGCGGAAGGCGGTCGTGTCGAAGGCATCGAATACTGCCCACACGGTCCTGACGATGCCTGTAACTGCCGTAAACCTAAGAGCGGTATGATCGAAGCCATCGAAGCAAAACTGGGCGTCGACTTCACTCAAACGCCAGCGATTATGGTAGGTGACTCACTACGTGACCTGCAAGCAGGTAAAGCCCGTGGCTGTGCGCCGGTATTGGTATTAACGGGTAAAGGCCGTGATACTCAGTATAAGGAAATCGATTTCTACTTTGATATTTACACTGACTTGGCAGCCTTCGCCATCGCAACGCTACATAAATATCAGTAGCAAAGTGTACCTCTAAGCAGAGACCTGCTGCTGATCGAGAATATCGAGCAGGTTCTCTTCCAGCCAGCCCACCAAATCAATCACTCGTTGACCAAATTCCACGCCTAAAGGCGTGAGTTGATATTCCACATGGGGCGGTACCACAGGGTAAACGATGCGCTTCACAAAGCCGTCGCCTTCTAACTGCTGTAGCGTCTGCGCCAGCATCTTTTCACTGACCCCTTTAATGGTACGGCGTAATTCGCTAAAGCGTTTCGGCTCACCTTCACGCAGGGCAAAGAATACCAGCATGCCCCAACGTCCAGTCACATGGCGCAAAATTTCTCGTGAAGGGCACTTATCAGAAAACACATCACCACGATCAAATGTGATCTCAATGTGGTCATTTGCGCTCAAATCTGTTTTTTTCATACTTACCTTTTTGTACGTACTTACCAAAAGTAAGCTTATAGTCTAGCCTATATTTCATTCACTAACCAATCCAAAGGAGTGCAGTATGATTTTAGTAACAGGCGCATCAGGCCAACTAGGTAACTTGGTAGTAAACAGCTTATTAGCAAAAGGCGTTCCGGCAAACCAGATCGTGGCCGCGGTACGTAGCCCAGAAAAAGCCAGCGCGCTAACAGCACAGGGCGTGGTCTTGCGTAAAGCCGACTACACCGACCTAGCGTCTCTTAAAACTGCAATGAGCGGTGTTAAACGCGTCGTGCTAGTTTCGTCTAGCGAAGTTGGCCAACGTGCCGTACAACACCAAAACGTTATCGAAGCAGCTAAAGAAGCAGGCGTTGAGCTGATTGCTTACACCAGTATCCTTCACGCGGACACATCGCCATTGGCCCTAGCAGAAGAGCACGTGGCGACCGAAGCCGCGCTAAAAGCATCAGGCGTACCACACGTGCTACTTCGCAACGGCTGGTACTCAGAAAACTACACCATGAGTGCAGGCATGGCAGTCGAACATGGTGCAGTATTGGGTAGTGCAGGCGAGGGTAAATACTCGACTGCCGCTCGTGCAGACTACGCCGAAGCCGCTGCTGTGGCGGTCACATCACAAGATCAAGCGGGCAAGGTATACGAGCTTGCTGGCGATGAAGCCTTCACACTAGCGCAATACGCTGCTTACATTGCTAAGATCAGCGGCAAAGAGGTGGTCTACCAAGATCTTCCTGAAGCGGAATACGCCAAAGTATTGGTAGAAGTCGGTTTACCAGAAGGCTTCGCCAACATCCTAGCGGACTCTGATGTGGGCGCGTCAAAAGGCGGTTTGTTTGATGACAGCAAAACCCTATCGAAGCTCATTGGTCGTCCAACAACATCGATTCAGGACAGCATCAAAGTCGCTCTGTCTTAATAGATCTCTGGTCGAATAAAGCCTTAGCGCTTTAACATCGATCAAAACAGGCTTGGCATTCGCACATATTTTATTGATAATGATTTTCATTAAAAAATATGATGAGATAACCAAGCCTTTTTTATGTCTGTGACCATGTCGAGTGATACCGCTTGCAAGGAAAATGTGCAAGAAATAATGCAAGCACTTACTAACCTAACAAACACTATTGTGTCGGGTTTTACCCAAGTGGAGCAGATCGAAGAGAGCGCTTATATTGATGCTGAACGACCGCAGCAAGGCATAGCTCAATTGGCGCACGCCATTGCACAAAGCACACCAGAAGCTGGGGCGCAGTTTTGGCGTTTACGCAGCTGGGGCATGCTGATCTGGCAACCAGTATCACTGGCGCTACTCAGTGCCTACCATCTAAAAATCAGTCTCGATTCGCTCGACCGTATCGCCTTACAGCAACAACAGAGCTACGCACTGGGCTTTCAGCTGCCCAGAGACAGCCAGTTCTTTCGCCATACCAGCACGGATGCGGCCATAGAATCACTCGCACCTGCCTTAAAACAACTCTGTGAACGCTATGCTGCAGCGCTGAACGAGCAAACACAGGCCCGTGCGCCATCGTTAATGGCCGTACTCGCGGATACCCTGTTTGTCAGCCTAGAACGATTAGCCTATCAGGAGATAGTCACTCTATCTGTACCTAATAAAGCCAAATGGATCTATCAACAAGGTCAAAAATGGTGTCAGTTGATGGAGCTTAAGGTGCCAAAAACCGCACAACGCTTACTCGTCAAAGAGGAAAGCTTTCAACGTAAAACCTGTTGTTTGATTTATCGCTGTGAGGGTGCCAAGGAATGCGCTAACTGTCCGCATTTAGCGGCTAAACAAACGCTCTCTGAATCAGCTATGGCCAACGACTTAAACAAAGATGCTGACCAATAAAAAAGCCAGTGTCATCGACACTGGCTTTTTAAGAGAGCTTTGAGACGTTAGATAAGCTTGAGGCTTATACGTCCAAGTTGGCTACCGATAGAGCGTTGTCTTGGATAAAGTTACGACGAGGCTCTACTTCGTCACCCATCAAGGTCGTAAACATCTGATCCGCTGCCACGGCATCATCGATGGTCACGCGCAACATACGACGGGCATCTGGGTCCATGGTCGTTTCCCAAAGTTGCTCTGGGTTCATCTCACCTAGACCCTTGTAGCGCTGAATGGTTAGGCCGCGAGACGCTTCCTTCATCAACCAAGCTTTCATGCCTTCAATAGTGGTCACAGGTTCGCTACGCTCACCACGTTGGATGAAAGAACCGTCTTCAAACAATTCGTCGATAGTTTGCGCCATCGCCACGATGCGTTTGTAATCCGCCGAGGTGAAGAATGCCGATTCAAAGCGGTAACGGGTGCTCACACCGTGGGACATGATGTCGACCACAGGTAGGTACTGGTTACGTTCAGAATCTTTCTCAACGCCGAAGTCAAAACGGAAACCGGTACGAACGTCCACTGGCATTTGTGCGCTCAGTGCATCAACCCACGTTTTTACCGTCGCTTCGTCAGAAAGCTGTTCAACCGTCAGCTCTTTGCAGTACAAAAGCTTGTTCATCACATCTTTTGGATACACACGAGACATACGATCAATGTCTTCTTCGATACGGATGTAATCACGTACCAACTTAGACAGACCTTCGCCTTGGATGCCTGGTGCATCAGCATTGACAAAGAACTGTGCGCCATCCAGCGCCACTTCGATCAAATGTTGCTCCAGTGCCGCTTCGTCTTTAATGTACTGCTCTTGCTTACCACGTTTAATCTTAAACAGCGGTGGCTGAGCGATAAAGATATGACCACGTTCGATGATTTCCGGCATTTGACGGAAGAAGAAGGTCAGCAACAGGGTACGAATGTGCGAACCGTCGACGTCGGCATCGGTCATGATCACGATGCTGTGGTAACGCAGTTTATCCGCGTTGAATTCGTCACGACCTATACCACAGCCAAGTGCTGTGATTAGGGTGCCGACTTCTGCAGACGCTAGCATTTTGTCGAAACGAGCTTTTTCCACGTTTAGGATCTTACCTTTCAACGGTAGGATCGCTTGCGTGCGACGGTCACGACCTTGCTTCGCAGACCCCCCCGCAGAGTCACCCTCCACTAGGTAGATTTCAGAAAGCGCTGGGTCTTTCTCCTGACAGTCAGCCAATTTACCTGGCAGACCGGCGATGTCTAGAGCGCCTTTACGGCGCGTCATATCACGGGCTCGGCGAGCCGCTTCACGAGCACGAGCCGCATCCAGCATCTTGTTAACGATGGTTTTCGCTTCGTTTGGTTTTTCCAGTAGGAATTCCGCGAAACGCTTACTCATCTCTTGCTCAACGGCGGTTTTCACTTCTGAAGACACCAACTTATCTTTGGTCTGCGAAGAGAACTTTGGATCTGGTACTTTTACCGATACGATCGCAGTTAGACCTTCACGGCAGTCATCACCCGTAGTCGCCACTTTTTGCTTCTTCGCTAGGCCTTCGGCTTCGATGAAGTTGTTTAGCGTACGCGTCAACGCACCACGGAAGCCCGCTAAGTGGGTACCGCCATCACGCTGTGGGATGTTGTTGGTGTAACAGTAGATGTTTTCTTGGAAGCCTTCGTTCCACTGCAGCGCCACTTCAACGGCGATGCCGTCTTCTAGGTCATCACGCTGGCACATGAAATGGAAGATATCGTTGATCGGCTGCTTGTTGGTGTTCAAGTGCTCAACGAAAGACTTCAAACCACCTTCGTAGTTAAAGAATTCTTCTTTGCCGCTACGCTCGTCTTTCAGGTGAATCGCCACGCCAGAGTTTAGGAAGGACAACTCACGTAGACGTTTCGCTAGGATATCGTAGACAAATAGGATATTGGAGAAAGTCGCTGCCGAAGGCTTAAAATGTACCGTAGTACCCTTACCATCGGATTCGCCCACTACCGCCAAAGGCGCTTGTGGCACACCGTGCGCGTAGTTTTGCTCGTAGATCTTGCCGTTTTTACGGATTGTTAGGGTCACGGTTTCAGATAGGGCGTTTACGACCGACACACCTACACCGTGCAGACCACCAGAAACCTTGTAAGAGTTATCATCAAACTTACCACCGGCGTGCAGTACCGTCATGATAACTTCGGCTGCCGAGACACCTTCTTCAGGGTGAATCTCAACCGGAATACCACGGCCATTGTCCGACACGGAAATCGATTCATCCGGGTGAATGATGACTTTGATGGTGTCACAGTAACCAGCCAGCGCTTCGTCGATGGAGTTATCCACCACCTCGAACACCATGTGGTGTAGGCCGGTACCATCATCCGTATCACCAATGTACATGCCTGGGCGCTTACGTACAGCGTCTAGCCCCTTAAGCACCTTGATACTGGACGAATCGTAACTATTTTCACTCATTTAACTCTCCTGTGCGTTTCGGGACAATTCGCCTTGTCTCATGGAGAAGTGACGAACATCTATCTGATCAGACCAAGTAAAGTCCATACTATCTGGCCCAACGCTTGTAATAAAAATTTGGCTATCCAGTGATTCCAGCAGCTGACACAGTTTACGACGGTGGTTAGCGTCCAATTCGGCGGGTAAGTCATCCACCAAAAACACCAACTGTCGACCACGTTCGATCAGCAATTGCCCTTGGGCAATTTTCAGCGCCGACACCACCAGTTTCTGTTGCCCACGAGATAAGGTATCCAAAGCATCGCCGGTGGGCGTTTTAAGGCGCAAATCAGCGCGCTGCGGGCCTGTGTTGGTGTAACCAACATCTATGTCTCGCTGGTAACTGTGCTCAATGGCCTCGCTCAAAATACGCTGGGCATCCCAGCCTTGGAAGAAGCCAAGTTGTACATTAAGGCCTGGCGCAAGCTGCTGTAACACGGCTTCAAAATGGGGCGTTAACGCTGCCACATAGGCTTTGCGAGCGCGATTCACCTGCTCACCTAAGCGGATCAACTCTTGATCAAACGCCGCCAGTAAATTGGGCGATATTTTACCACGTCTGAGCAAGCTATTCCGCTGTTTTAACGCTTTTTGCCAATCTCGCCACGCACTAATAAATTGCTCGTCAAAATGGAACACCCCCCAATCGACAAATTGGCGACGAATCTTGGGTGAACCTTCCAATAAGCGAAACGCATCGGGATTAATCAACTGAACCGGCAAGCATTCTGCCAGCTCTACCGCTGACTGAGCGGCACGGCCTTGGATACGGACTTCTACCGCACCTTCACGAGTTCGTTTAATACCCACCGGCAAGTGCTGAGCACCTTGTTCAACTTGAGCGAACACTACGCATTCCGGTTGTTCATACTGGATATAGGTTTTGTGCTTATGGCTGCGAAATGAGCGGCCAAACGACAGCAAATAGATGGCTTCCAACACCGAGGTTTTGCCGCTGCCATTTTCACCAACAATGATGTTGACCTGAGGCGAGGGTTCAAAACGGACATGGGTGAGGTTGCGCAGACGGGAAATGTCGAGGCGAGCCAGTGGCATAAGTGAGGCTTATTAGGAAAACAAGAGGGTGCTGATGCACCCTCTTAGATTCGATTACAGACGCATTGGCATCACAACGTACTGAGACGCGTGACCTTGGCCTTCTTCGATCAAGGCACTGCTGTTGGCATCGTTCAACGAAATACGCACTTCTTGTGAATCGATCACCCCTAGCACGTCAAGTAGGTAACCCACGTTGAAGCCGACTTCTAGGTTGTCACCTTGGTACTGCACCAATACCGATTCTTCTGCTTCTTCTTGCTCTGGGTTGTTGGCAAACACTTGCAACATGCCGTTCGACAAAATTAGGCGCACACCACGGTATTTTTCGTTTGATAGGATCGACGCGCGTAGGAATACTTGACGCAGTTCCAAACGATCCGCTGCGACTACTTTCTCATTATTGCGCGGGATTACGCGGTGATAATCAGGGAACTTGCCGTCAACTAGCTTAGAAGTGAAGGTATAGTCAGCCACTTTGGCACGGATGTGGTTCGAGCCAATGGTTAGCTCTACTTCGTCATCTGAATCGTTCAAAAGACGGTTCAGTTCCAGTACACCTTTACGCGGCACGATCACTTGCGTTAAGTCTCCTTTCACTTGCGCATCTTCGATCGCCGTCGCTAGACGGTGACCGTCAGTTGCCACCACGCGCAATTGACCATCGGCTACTTCAAATAGCATACCGTTTAGGTAGTAACGTACGTCTTGGTTGGCCATGGCAAAACCGGTACGGTCGATCAACTTACGTACACTGCCTTGAGGAATATTAACCACCAAGTCGCCTTGCATGTCCTGAATGTTCGGAAACTCTTCTGCAGGCAAGGTCGAGAGCGTAAAACGTGAACGACCAGAGCGGATCACGGCTTTTTGATCGTCTAGCGAGAATTCGATCACGGCGCTGTCTGGCAAACTCTTACAGATGTCCATCAGCTTACGTGCTGGTACGGTAACACGGCCTTCTTGGCATTCATCTAGTGGCGCACGACCGACCAATTCCACTTCTAGGTCAGAACCAGTCAAAGTGAGAGTCTGATCTTTTACTTCTACCAAAACATTGGCCAACACTGGCATCGTTTGTTTACGCTCGACGACACCGGCAACCAATTGTAGTGGCTTTAGTAGCGTTTCGCGGACGACTGAAAATTTCATTCTTTTCCTCGTTAATTCAATGTTTTAGACCAATTAGGTGGTCAGTATGCGCATCAATTGTTTGTAATCTTCACGGATATCCGAATCCGTATCCTGCAATTCTTTAATCTTGCGAATCGCGTGCAACGCCGTGGTATGGTCACGACCACCAAAGGCTTCACCGATCTCGGGCAAGCTATGGTTGGTCAGCTCTTTCGCTAGAGACATAGCCACTTGACGTGGGCGCGCCACCGAGCGGCTACGACGTTTCGACAGCAGGTCGCTGATTTTAATTTTGTAATACTCAGCGACAATGCGCTGGATATTATCAATGTTCACCAACTTGTCCTGCAAGGCCAATAAATCTTTTAACGACTCGCGCACGAAATCTGGCGTAATCGAACGGCCAGTAAAGTGCGAGTTGGCTATCACGCGTTTTAATGCACCTTCTAACTCACGGACGTTGGAGCGAATTTTCTGTGCGATAAAGAATGCCGAATCATAAGATAATTTAACACCGCTTTCTTCTGCTTTACGCATCAAAATTGCGACGCGCGTTTCCAGTTCAGGCGGCTCGATCGCAACCGTTAAGCCCCAGCCAAAACGGGACTTCAAGCGATCTTCCAGACCTTGGATCTCTTTTGGATAGCGATCACAGGTCAAAATCATCTGCTGACCACCTTCTAACAGAGCGTTAAAGGTGTGGAAAAACTCTTCCTGAGTACGGTCTTTACCAGCAAAAAACTGAATATCATCAATCAGTAACGCATCCACCGAGCGGTAGTAACGTTTAAAATCGTTGATCGCGTTAAGTTGCAACGCCTTCACCATATCCGCCACAAAACGCTCCGAATGCAAGTACACCACCTTGGCATTCGGATTGTGACGCATCAGCTCAGTACCAACCGCTTGCATTAAGTGGGTCTTACCTAGACCAACACCGCCGTAGATAAACAGCGGGTTGTAGGCACCACCTGGGTTTTCCGCCACCTGTTGCGCCGCGGCATGGGCAAGTTGGTTCGATTTACCTTCGACAAAGTTTTCGAAAGTAAACGAATTATTCAAGTTAGCGCCGTGGTTGATACCCCCTTCAACTTCCACCTTACGATTCGGTGGAGTAAGTGGTAACTGACCTTGTTCGTAAGGCTCCGGCTCAGGACGCACGTAGTGATCAGCCAAACTTAATGGCGCTTCAAACTCAATTTCCGGACCATCATGATCGTCGTCCATTAAGCTAAAGCCAGGACTGTAACCCGATTCAAACACTGGCTCAGCAGGTATCACACGTGGCGCCGGTTCTGGTGCTTTCGGAGCTGGGGCCGGAGGTGGTGGCGGTGGGGTGGGTTTGACAAAACCCGCCTGACGTACCGACAGCACTAAGTTAGGTGCTGGCTCGTTACCCGCAAACTCTGACAACAGCTCTTTAATACGCGCTTGGTATTTATTAGTGACCCAATCGAGCACAAAACGATTTGGAGCATACAGACACAGATCGCCATTGGACTCCTCCTCCGCTTGCAGCGGACGAATCCATGTATTGAATTGCGATGTGGAAAACTCTTCCTGCAAAGTAACAAGACAGCGCTCCCAATACTGCAAAGACACGATAAACGCTCTCCCTGATTGAGTTTTTAAATTCGATAAATTTTAAGCAAGAGGGGGATTTTAGCGTGAGGGTGGGCAGTTATCCACAAAAAAATATGTTATCCACGCTAATTTATTGAGATCAAAAAATGTTAATAACAAAATAAGTTACCCACAGCAGTGAATGAAAATTTTATTTTGTGCATAAAACACCTAGTTACACACATATTAACAGCGTCTTTGAAATATTTTTATTCACACATATTTATATTCGTAAGGCATTGTTAATAAATAACATTTTTAACTTTACACATTTGACTGTGTATAATTTAAAGAGGGCACTTAGTTTTTTACTCACAGTTGCGGTATAAGGTTGTGAGTAAAGTATGAGTGAATTTGCTGGTTAAATTTTTCACAGAAAAGCGTCCCCACCTGATTGTATTGTGCTGGCAAACACTCTAAAATCCGCGCCCTGATTTTGTAATCAAACCAAGAGGCTTGGCGGACGCTAACCCTCACACTTAGACACTGATTCAGTGAGATATAGAAATGAAAAGAACTTTCCAACCTAGCGTACTAAAACGTAAGCGTACACACGGTTTCCGTGCACGCATGGCAACTAAAAACGGTCGTAAAGTATTGGCGGCTCGCCGTGCTCGCGGTCGTAAGGTTCTAAGCGCGTAATCTTTGATGTCACGCTTTAATTTTCCCCGGCAGGTCAGACTCCTGAATGCCGGGGATTACCAATCCGTCTTTAACGACACCTCCTCTAAAGTCTTCGCAGGCGAATTCCTCCTATTAGCACGCAAACATGCCGACGATGGCCGTTTGGGTTTAATAGTGTCGAAAAAAACCGACAAGAGAGCCGTTGGACGTAACCGCATTAAACGTGTGGTACGCGATTCGTTTCGCCATCATCAAGAGCTATTAGTAGGTCTTGATATCATTTTCCTTGCCCGCCAAGGAATTCGTGAAGTCGACAACCCTGAACTGCACAAACGCTTAGAAAAAGCGTGGAAGCAGTTAGCGAAGAAAGCCCAAAAGCCAAATTCTGAGCAAAAACAACGCAACTCAAAGCAGAAATAGGCTGAAAATTCAGCTAAAGACTGGTTTAATACGGCGTGATTTTTAAAAGGGTGTTTTCACCTCCATTGTCCAACCAAACAAACTAGTTGAATACCATGGATTTCAGACGTTACTTTTTATGGGGAGCGCTGTTTGTCAGTGGCTACCTGCTGTTCCTGCAGTGGAACCAAGACTACGGCACTGCTGCAACGGCTCAAACTGCAGGCACTTCAAGCGAAACAGTTGTCGCTGCTAATGCAGATTCCGATCTTCCAAGCACTGGCAATACCACTCTGGCGGCAAGCAATGCCGACATTCCGGACCAAGCAACACCGGTTGCCAAAGGTCAGTTGATTCACGTTAAGACAGATACGCTTGATGTGGCCATCAACCCAGTGGGTGGTGACTTGGTAGAAGCTTCTCTATTGCAATACTACAAAACCCTCGAAGGCAAAGAGCCATTCGTGATTTTGGATAATGGCGATGAGCGCATTTACGTAACGCAAAGTGGTCTGATCGGTCGTGACGGCCCAGATGCCAGTGGCCAGCGCCCAACCTACAGCACAGAGCAGACGTCTTACACCCTAGCAGAAGGTCAGGACACACTTGATGTGAACCTTTACTTCACTGATGCTAAAGGCGTGAGCTACACCAAAACGTTCCGCTTCACCAAAGGCGAATACAGCATTCGTCAATTGATCACGGTAAACAACAGCAGCGCTGACACTTGGCGCGGTAACCTGTTTGCACAGATCAAACGTGACGGTTCAGAAGACCCAAGTACCGCGACTAACATGGGCCTACAGCCTTATCTAGGCGGTGCCGTGTCAGATGAAAACAACAAATACCGCAAGGTATCGTTCTCTGATATGGAAGACGAACCCGTTAAAGAAATCACTAGCAAAGGCTGGGTAGCATTACTACAACACTACTTCGTCTCGGCTTGGATTCCTGAGCAAGGTCAGAAAGTAACCCTGCAAGCGCGTTCTAATAATGGCTTCAACCTAATTGGCTTCACTGGCCAAGCCGTTGAAATCCCAGCAGGTCAGCAAGGCACACTAAGCTCAACTTTCTACGTCGGTCCTAAACTACAAGATCACCTAGCGGCAACAGCAGAAAACCTAGATCTAACCGTAGATTACGGTTGGTTATGGTGGTTGGCGAAGCCACTGTTCTGGTTACTAACAGCGATTCAATCGTTTGTTGTGAACTGGGGTGTAGCGATCATCCTAATCGTAGTCTGTGTGAAGGCATTGTTCTTCAAACTGTCTGCCGCAAGTTACCGTTCAATGGCGAAAATGCGTAAGTTCGCACCAGAACTAGCGCGTCTACGTGAACAACACGGCGATGACCGTCAAGCCATGTCACAGAAGATGATGGAACTGTACAAGAAAGAGAAGATCAACCCTCTAGGTGGCTGTCTTCCAATCTTAGTACAAATGCCAGTATTCCTATCTCTGTACTGGGTATTGATGGAATCGGTTGAGCTGCGTCATGCGCCATTTATGCTATGGATCAATGACCTTTCAGCGATGGATCCATACTTCGTACTGCCGATCCTAATGGGTCTAAGTATGCTAGGTCAGCAAGCGTTGAACCCAACTCCGCCAGACCCAATGCAAGCCCGCATCATGAAGATTATGCCAATCGCATTTACCTTCTTCTTCTTGTGGTTCCCTGCAGGTCTAGTACTGTACTGGGTAGTCAACAACACGCTGTCTATCATCCAGCAGTACGTGATTACTAAGAACATCGAAAAAGGCCAGGGCTAAGCATTCTAGCCGGCTAAATGTTCGAAAAAGGCTTCCTTCGGGAGGCCTTTTTGCTATGAACGTCTTACACTAAGCTTTAATTTTTATTCGATTGCACAGGTCGTTATGTCAGATTTTCAACAGCTCATTGACCAAGATACCATCGTTGCTCAGGCAACCGCACCAGGTCGCGGCGGGGTTGGCATTGTGCGCCTTTCGGGCGCCAAAAGTCTCGAAATTGCCAAAGCCATCATAGGTTTTGAGCCGACACCCCGTTACGCCCATTACGTTCCTTTTAAAGACGCCGCAGGCGAGCAGCTAGATATGGGGATCGCGTTGTATTTCCCAGGCCCTAACTCGTTTACCGGTGAAGACGTATTCGAATTACAAGGCCACGGTGGTCCGGTGATCATCGATATGCTGCTAAGCCGTTGTATGGCGCTTGGCGCACGTCTTGCGCGTCCTGGTGAGTTCTCAGAGCGGGCTTTCTTAAACGATAAGATGGACCTGACTCAAGCGGAAGCCATTGCCGATTTGATCGACTCATCGTCTGAGCAAGCGGCAAAATGTGCGCTGCGCTCGCTACAAGGAGCGTTTTCAAAACGCGTCGACGAGCTGGTTGAGTCTTTGATTCACCTGCGAATTTACGTCGAAGCCGCGATCGACTTTCCCGAAGAAGAAATCGACTTTATCGGCGATGGCAAGGTGGCAGCAGAGTTAGAAGAGATCCGCAATAAACTGCACAGTGTGATGAAAGAAGCCAACCAAGGTGCCTTGCTACGTGAAGGTATGAGCGTGGTGATTGCAGGGCGTCCCAACGCCGGCAAATCGAGCCTTTTGAACGCGTTA
The DNA here is from genome assembly GCF_057626615.1 of Marinomonas sp. HM11-D. Classification (NCBI taxonomy): domain Bacteria; kingdom Pseudomonadati; phylum Pseudomonadota; class Gammaproteobacteria; order Oceanospirillales; family Oceanospirillaceae; genus Marinomonas; species Marinomonas sp. HM11-D. The sequence continues at coordinate 100,626 of NZ_JBMMKT010000012.1, forward strand.
TCCGGTAAGGACTCAGCGATTGTCACCTCGATCGAAGGTACTACGCGCGATGTCTTGCGTGAACACATCCATATCGACGGTATGCCGCTACACATCATTGATACCGCCGGTTTGCGCGATAGCCCAGACGAGGTCGAGCGCATTGGTATTCAGCGCGCCTGGGAAGAAATTCACAAAGCCGATCGCATTCTCTTGATGGTGGATAGCCAATCGGTTCATTCCAATGATCCCAATGAGATCTGGCCAGAATTTATGAGCCAGCTAACCGCCCAAGATCACTTAACCTTGGTGCGTAATAAGGTGGATTTGACTAAGGAAAGCACGGGCTACGAAGACGTAAACGGCTTACCGGTGATTTCTTTATCCGCGAAAACCAATGATGGTGTCGATGCGCTGAAGAGCCATTTGAAGAGCATCATGGGCTTTGACAGCACCACCGAAGGTGGCTTTATCGCCCGACGTCGCCATATTGAAGCACTGCAAAAGGCCAATCGTTACCTAGACGCTGGCTTTGAACAGCTACATGGCTATGGCGCTGGGGAGTTATTGGCAGAAGACTTAAAAGAAGCACAACAAGCGTTAAGCGAGATCACAGGGGCATTCACCAGTGATGATCTGCTTGGACGCATCTTTGGCTCCTTCTGTATCGGTAAATAACGCAAAATGCCCACTACATGTGGGCATTTTCGTATCATGTTGTGAATCTTACATTTTCACTACGACACGTCCGCGAATACTGCCGTAAATCAGCTGTTCTGCGTAATCCAAGCTCTCCGCTAAACTGATCGTCGTGCTGATTTTATCCAAGTCAGCCGCCGTCAATAACTCCGCCAAACGCTGCCAAGCCATTTCACGATCTACCAGCGGGCGCATCACACTGTCGATGCCATATAAAGTCACGCCACGCAGGATAAAAGGCATTACCGTAGCGGGAAAATCCATTCCTTGTGCTAGACCACAGGCCGTTACAGCGCCACCATAACGAGTGCTGGCACAGGCATTCACCAAGGTATGACTACCAACGCAATCGACCACACCGGCCCAACGCTCTTTTTGAAGGGGGCGGCCTGTACCACTGAGCTCAGCGCGATCAATCACCTCGCTAGCGCCCAAGCTTTTTAGGTAGTCCGTTTCTTCTAAACGTCCAGTACTGGCCACCACATCAAAACCTAACCTGCTCAGTAAACGCACCGCATAGCTACCCACACCACCATTAGCGCCTGTCACTAAAATCGGCCCATGGGCAGGGCTCAGGCCATGCTTCTCAAGCGCCATCACACTCAACATCGCGGTGTAACCTGCGGTACCAATGGCCATGGCTTGCTCTGGCGTAAACGCACTAGGCAAAGCAATCAGCCAATCGCTGTTTAAATTGGCACGCTCAGCTAAGCCGCCCCAATGGGTTTCGCCCACGCCAAAGCCGTTTAATAACACTTGATCGCCCACTTGAAAGCGATCGCTGCTCGATGACATCACTTCACCGACTAAATCGATACCTGGCACCATGGGAAATTGACGTACTACAGGCGATTTTCCAGTAATGGCCAACGCATCCTTGTAATTTAGGGTGCTGGCTTGGACGGCGATTTGTACATCGCCTTCAGGTAAATCCTGCTCTGAGACGGTGCTCAGATTGGCATGATAGCCTTGTTCATCGTTGTTAATGACCACTGCGTTAAACATAACGTTCTCCTCATCAGGGCAAGTGTCTAAAACTAGACAGATGCTTAGCGCGGCAAACCCGCTAAGTAAAATTTCTCAAACTGCACCAAGGGACTGCTCGATTGCATCAAACGAGCACGCGCCACGGCACCTTCCCAACCAACCCAAAATACATGAGCTAGGGCGGCCACATCGGCATCGGCACTCAACAGGCCTTGTTGTTGAGCGAGCGTCAGACATTGCGCCACCTTGTTTTGCCAACTTTGATAGGTGGCTAACACCGCTTGGCGCATGGCCTCAGGCAATGCGGTCGCTTCCTGTTCCAAATTGCCCACTAAGCAACCACGCTTAAACGCGTATTTCTCCATACCCGCTTTGGCCGACTCGATAAAATTGCGTAAGCGTGTCAACGGCGGCAATTGTTCATCTAATAGATGGCGATCCAGCTTGTTCTCAAAGTAATCGCGATAACGCTGCAACACGGCTAACGCAAACGCTTCTTTACTATCAAAGTAGTGGTAAAAAGAGCCTTTGGGTACCTGCGCCGAACGTAACATGGGCTCTAGCCCTGTGCCTTGAAAGCCCGATTGTGTCAGCCAAACCACTCCAGCCTGTAATAGCGCCTCACGTGTATCGAAATAATTCAAATCGTTTTGTTTTGGTCGTCCGCGACGGGGTTGTCCAGCGTCCATTCATCACCTCACTTTTAGACCACTCGTCTAAAAATAGGCAGTTGTGCACAAAAGCACAAGTAATCAGGCGCTTAAGCTATCCACAGAAGACGAGAAAAGTGGCTTTCTTGCTTTATTCACAATGTAGGTTAACTAGCAATCGATCTGTCAAGAAATTTTATTCACAATTTTTTTGAGATAAATGGCGGAAGATGAAAAAAAATCCAACTTTCCGTCTGTGGATTATTTTTTTAGATTTTACCTGTATGTATAACCAAAAAAAGACATAATTATTAACAATTTCAATTGGTTATACAGTTATTTTTTTTAGGTTATGCTTGTGGACAAAGACGGTAATAAGTGCATAAGAAGTTTTGCACAGGTTGGGACAATTTCATGCGTAAAAACCGAGCCTGTATAACTCACACCTTTATGCACAAGCTTAGGTTATCCACACTACAGGAATACAGGCTATTGTTTAACAAGTTCTTATACGCATAAGATAATGAAATATATAAGTTTTTTTTAGTTAATAACAGAATTTGGCTTGGTATATAAATAACTCAAACATAAATAAACACTATATATACTTCTTATTTTATTTTTGATGACCGGGAAAATGGGGTGGAGCGTCTCTTTCAATTTGGAATTTACCCGATATACTTAGCGCCCTTGTTAAATCAACTGTTCGTTTTTTATTCATTACCGAGGTTTGTGTGGATTTCCCAACTCGCTTTGATGTGATTGTAGTCGGCGGTGGCCATGCTGGTACCGAAGCCGCTCTTGCTGCAGCACGTATGGGTGTCAAAACCCTTCTTCTTACTCACAATATTGAAACGCTGGGGCAAATGTCTTGTAACCCTGCGATCGGTGGCATTGGGAAGTCCCACCTAGTCAAAGAAATTGATGCTTTAGATGGCGCCATGGCTTTGGCTACCGATATGGCAGGGATTCAATTTCGTACACTAAACAGCCGCAAGGGACCTGCGGTGCGCGCCACTCGTGCCCAAGCCGACCGTATTTTATATAAAGCGGCGATTCGTCATATGTTGGAGAACCAAGAGAACCTATGGTTGTTCCAACAATCTTGTGAAGATCTGATTGTCGAAGATGGCGCTGCGCGTGGTGTGGTGACACAAAGTGGTATCCGCTTTTTAGGTAAAACCGTGGTATTAACGACCGGTACCTTCCTTGGTGGCATTATCCACGTAGGAATGCAGAATTATTCTGGCGGTCGTGCGGGTGACCCAGCGTCAATTGGCTTAGCGCAGAAGTTACGTGCGCTGCCATTCCGTATTGACCGTTTGAAGACCGGAACACCGCCGCGTATCGATGCCCGTACGGTAGACTTTTCAGTAATGCAAACGCAGCCAGGCGATGATGTTACTCCTGTGATGTCCTACATGGGCAGTCGTGCATTGCACCCACAGCAGATTAACTGTTTTATTACCCATACTAACGAGCAAACCCACGACATTATTCGTTCGGGTATGGATCGTTCGCCCATGTATGCCGGTGTGATTGAAGGGGTTGGCCCACGTTACTGTCCATCGATTGAAGATAAGATTGTGCGTTTCGCCGACAAGAATTCCCATCAGGTGTTTATCGAGCCAGAAGGTCTAACGACCCATGAGCTGTATCCAAATGGTATCTCTACGTCGTTGCCATTTGATGTGCAGTTGGATTTGATCCGCTCCATGAAAGGTTTGGAGAATGCCCACATTACGCGCCCGGGTTACGCCATTGAATACGATTACTTCAACCCACAGGATCTGAAGTACTCGCTGGAAACCAAACACATGGAAAGCCTGTTCTTTGCTGGACAAATTAACGGTACTACTGGCTATGAAGAAGCCGGTGCACAAGGTTTGTTGGCCGGTATGAACGCGGCTTTGCAAGCCCAAGGCAAAGACGCTTGGACGCCACGCCGTGACGAAGCCTACTTGGGCGTATTGGTCGATGATTTGATCACCATGGGCACCAAAGAACCGTACCGCATGTTTACTAGCCGTGCGGAGTACCGTTTGATCTTACGTGAAGACAACGCGGATATGCGTTTGACTGAAAAAGCGCATGAAGTGGGCTTGGTATCGGAACAGCGTTGGGCCGCTTTTTGCGAAAAACGCGAAGCAATCGAACAAGAAACTCAGCGTATGAAGTCGTCTTGGATTGTACCGAACACGCCAGAAGCGGAGGCGATCAATCCGAAGCTTGAAACGCCGATTAGCCATGAATACAGTCTGTTAGATCTGTTGAAACGTCCAAATGTGGAATACGCTGATGTGGCGAACTTGAAAAATGCACCAGAACAGCCAGTGCCTGAGCAAGTGGCGGAACAGGTACAAATTTCGGTGAAATATGCGGGTTACATTTCACGTCAGGCGGAAGACATTGAGCGTCTACGTCGTCAAGAAAATACGCCGTTACCAGCGAACATTGATTACTCTGTGATTGATGGCTTGTCGAACGAAGTGAAACAGAAGTTAAGCGAGGCACGTCCTGCAACTTTGGCGGCGGCTTCGCGTATCCAAGGTGTGACGCCTGCGGCGGTATCTTTACTGTTGGTTCACTTGAAAAAACGTGCCATAAGCAGCAAAAGTGCCTAGAATCAGCATCCAATAGTATGCATTTCTAGGAATCATTGTGAGTTATTTTGATACCCTCAAGCGTGGTGCCGGTGACATGGGCATCGCGCTTTCTGATGAGACGGTTGAGCGTCTTGTTCAATATCTAGGTCTACTGGAAAAATGGAACAAGGCCTACAACCTGACCGCCATTCGCGACGCTGACAAGATGGTGTCTTTGCACCTATTGGACAGCTTAGCGACACTTCCTTTCATTACCGGTAAAAAAATCATTGATGTGGGCACAGGTCCAGGTTTACCTGGCATGGTCTTAGCAATCTGTTTACCGGACCATGACTTTACCTTACTCGACAGTAATGGCAAAAAGACACGTTTTCTGACCCAAGTGAAAATGGAAATGGGTCTAAAAAACGTCACCGTTGCCAATGAACGAGTGGAAAACCACGCCCATCAAGGGGTCTACGATCATGTGACCTCACGTGCGTTTGCTTCCTTGGAAGACATGATTAATTGGTGCTTACCATTACCGTCGGCAAGTGGTAATTTCCTAGCCATGAAAGGCGTGTATCCGCACGATGAACTGGAGCAACTTCCGGACACGGTAACGGTACAAGAGATCCAACCATTGAGTGTTCCCACCATTGATGCTGAACGTCATATGGTGATCATGACCCGCAAAGGATAGTAAAACTATGGCGCGAATCATCGCAGTGACCAATCAAAAAGGTGGTGTTGGCAAGACGACAACCTGTGTCAACTTGGCTGCTTCATTAGGCGCTATGAAGCGCCGCGTACTTTTGATTGACCTCGATCCTCAGGGAAATGCGACCACTGGCAGTGGTTTGCACAAAGAAGAACTCGATAAATCTGTGTTTGATGTGCTAGTCGGTACCCATGGTGTGAAAGAGGCCATGACCTACAGTGAAACGGCGGGCTACACAGTACTGCCGGCCAACGGTGATCTGACGGGGGCCGAAGTGGTACTGCTGGATTTGCCGAGCAAAGAAACCCGTTTGCGTGCAGGCCTGTATGAAGTCGAAAACGATTTTGACTACATCCTGCTCGACTGTCCGCCATCGCTAAATATGCTAACCGTTAATGCGTTAGCCGCAGCACAAGGGGTGTTGATTCCAGTACAGTGCGAATACTACGCCCTAGAAGGTTTAACCGCCTTGCTGCAGACCATTGAGACCATCTCGACGGCTTTGAATCCAGCCCTCGCCATCGAAGGGATTCTGCGTACCATGTACGATCCTCGTCCGAGTTTGACCCATGATGTGTCGACTCAGCTGGTCGAGTATTTTGGCGATAAAGTCTTTGATACGGTGATTCCGCGTAACATTCGCTTAGCGGAAGCCCCAAGTTACGGTTTGCCGGTGCTGCATTACGAAAAGCAGTCCCGTGGTGCAGTGGCGTATCTTGCCCTCGCCGGAGAATTTATTCGTAAACGCGCCGTGGCTGCGTAACGCCCGATGCAAAATAAAGGTTGATTGGAATGACGATGAAAAAGCGCGGATTAGGTCGCGGTTTAGATGCTTTATTGGCGCCTAAAGCGGCACCAGCTCAGGATATGACAGACGCCGGTGAAGGCAGTAATGCTAAGCCTGAGAATACGATTCAAGGACTGACATATTTGCCTGTTGACTGGTTAAGTAAAGGCAAATTCCAGCCTCGTCGTGATATGAACCCGAGTCATCTGGACGATCTGGCCAATTCGATCCGTAATCAAGGCATCATGCAACCGATCGTGGTGCGTCCATTAGGCGAGCAACGTTACGAAATCATCGCTGGTGAGCGCCGTTGGCGCGCGGCGAAAATTGCCGGCCTAGACAAGGTGCCGGTGATCATTCGCCATGTGGAAGATTCCGACGCTGTGGTGTTGGCGCTGATCGAAAACATTCAACGAGAAGATCTTAACCCAGTGGAAGAAGCCATGGCGCTGCAACGCTTGGTGGAAGAATTCAGTCTGACGCAACAGCAAGTGGCTGACACCGTCGGTAAATCTCGTTCCGCAGTCGCCAATATTTTGCGTCTTCTCAACTTAACCCCTGATGTCCGTCGTTTGTTAGAGCATGGCGACATTGAAATGGGCCATGCACGTGCTTTGTTGGCTCTTGACGCTGAGCATCAGGCGCAGGCGGCATCGCAGGTCATCACCAAATCGTTATCGGTTCGAGAAACGGAAAAACTGGTGAAAACCTATCAAAATCCTGAGGCGAAACCAGAACCGCCAGCGTTGCCTGATTTTTCTGCTCATGCATCGAGAATCTCGGACAAGATTCAATCTAAAGTCAATATTCAGCCAAGCGCGAAAGGCAAGGGTAAACTCGTCATTGAGTACCGTGATCAGGCCCATTTAGAGGCCATGATGAGTGAGCTTTTTGGCGTTTAATTGCCAATTTGGTGCGATAGCACCGGAATATGGTAGACATTAGGCTAATAGTGCACTTTCTATGCCGTGTTTGTATTGAACCCTTTTGGCATAACCCATATAATGCGTCGGATTTTAAATTTGATCACATTGTGTGCGTATTTTTACGCATTGAAATGGTGCATCAAGCTAGGGGAAATTGATGGCTCATAGCAAACCGCTGAAGGCGAGTGCTTTATTAGCCGCGAAAAAACGTGCCGTGTTTCGCTTTATTGCAATACAACTCGTGCTAGTTTTTTGCCTTAGTGCTGGAATTTATGTGATTTACGATGGTCTACACGCCTACTCATTTTTAGCAGGTGCTTTGGCCAGCGTACTTCCAAGTTTTTACATGGCATGGCGAGTATTCGGACATGCTGGGACACGCGCTGCGAAAGACGTAGTTCGGTCCTTCTACCGAGGTGAAGCAGGCAAGCTTGTGCTCACGGCGATTTTATTAGCGGCCGTGTTTATTTTGATCAAGCCTATTGCTGCTGGCGCATTGTTCGCTGGCTTCGGAATTGCGATTTTGAGCCATTGGCTCAGCCCGCTACTGCTTAAATACTGATACTAAGTAGTAGATGGGGACGGTTTTAATCATTGAAAGAGTGTGGATGTAAATATGGCAAGTGAAAATCTCACAGCGTCAAGCTACATACAGCACCACCTTCAGAATTTGACCTACGGTCAACATCCTGATGGTACGTGGGGTATTGCTCACGGTGCTGAAGAAGCTGCGGCAATGGGGTTCTGGGCGATTCACCTGGACACGATGTTGTTCTCGATCGGCCTGGGTATCCTGTTCCTTTGGTTATTCCGTAAAGCGGCGAAGAAAGTGTCGGTTGACACGCCTTCTGGTCTACAGAACTTCGTTGAGCTAATGGTGGAATTCGTTGACAAGAGTGTCAAAGAGACATTCCACGGTCGTAACAAAGTAATCGCGCCGTTGGCGTTGACCATCTTTGTTTGGGTGTTCTTGATGAACACAATGGACTTGGTACCGGTAGACTTCCTACCGCATCTAGCATCGTTGCTAGGCGTACCATACTTCCGTGTGGTTCCGACTACTGATTTGAACGCAACTCTAGGCATGTCGATTTCTGTCTTCATTTTGATCATTTACTACAGCATCAAAGTGAAAGGCGTGAGCGGCTTCGTTGGTGAGTTGACGCTACAACCTTTCGGTAAGTGGATGATTCCTTTCAACCTATTGTTGGAAGGTGTAGGCCTGCTTGCTAAACCTGTTTCTCTAGCGCTACGACTTTTCGGTAACTTGTACGCTGGTGAATTGATCTTCATCTTGATCGCGATCTTGCCTTGGGGCATTCAATGGGCGTTGTCTGTGCCTTGGGCGATCTTCCACATTCTAGTAATCGTACTGCAAGCATTCATCTTCATGATGCTGACAATCGTTTACCTGAGTATGGCGCACGAAGATCACTAAGATCGCGTTGTAAAACGATTTTTTTAAACCTTGAAATCTTAAAAACTGTGAAAATTAGGAGTTAAAATGGAAACTGTAGTTGGTCTAACCGCTGTTGCTGTAGCCCTTCTTATCGGTCTAGGTGCCCTAGGTACTGCGATTGGTTTCGGTCTACTTGGTGGTAAATTCTTGGAAGGCGCTGCGCGTCAACCAGAAATGGTTCCAATGCTGCAAGTTAAAATGTTCATCGTAGCAGGTCTTCTTGACGCTGTAACAATGATCGGTGTTGGTATTGCATTGTTCTTCACTTTCGCAAACCCATTCGTTGCTCAGGTTGCTGGCTAATATTTCGCTTTGACGAAAAGTGATTTATTAATTTTGAACGACTAGAGCGAGGATATTTGCGTGAATATTAATCTCACACTAATAGGCCAAGCTATCTCGTTTGCTATTTTTGTGTGGTTCTGCATGAAGTTCGTGTGGCCACCAGTGATTGCTGCGCTCGAAGAGCGTAGCAAGAAAATTGCAGACGGTTTGGAAGCAGCTAACCGTGCTTCACGTGATCTAGAGCTAGCTCAAGAGCAAGCGACTAAGACACTACGTGAAAGCAAGGAACAAGCGGCCGAGATTATTGAACAAGCCAACAAACGTGCTAACCAAATCATTGATGAAGCGAAAGAGCAAGCGCTAGCGGACGGCAAACGCCTACGTGAAGCAGCTCAATCAGAGATTGAACAAGATGTTGTACGTGCTAAAGAAGCACTACGCACTCAAGTTTCAGCTCTAGCTCTTGCCGGTGCTGAGAAGATTTTGGGCGCCAGCGTTGACGAAAAAGCACATAGCGAGATCGTTGAACAACTCGCCAAAGAGCTATAAGCGAGGGTCCTATGGCTGAATTAAAAACAGTCGCGCGACCATACGCCAAAGCAGCTTTTGAAGTCGCTCGTGAGCAAGGCCAAGTAGCTGAGTGGGCCAATATGCTAAGCATATTGGCTACTGCTACAAAAGAGCCAAAGCTAAGCGTAGCGCTTCAGAACCCAGCTTTTAGTGCGCAAGAGAAGGCAACGGCTCTAGCGGAAGTGTGTAACGAAGTGGTCACTGATGCGGGCAAAGCTTACTTGCTAAGCCTTGCAGAGAATAAGCGACTTACGCTTCTTCCAGCGATTTCTGAGTTATTTGAGCAGTTCAAACTGAATTACGAAAAAGCAGTAGATGTAGTAGTTACCTCTGCTTTTGCGCTATCAGCAGAACAAGAGCAAACACTGGCCGCTTCACTTGGTAAAAAATTGGACCGTAAAGTCAATTTAACCAGTGAAACAGACGCAAGCCTTATTGGTGGCGTGGTAATCCGTACCGGTGATTTAATCATCGACGGTTCAGTACGCGGAAAACTGGCGAAACTGGCCGAAGCGATAAACTCCTAAGGTTTCATCTGTGAAACCAGGGTTGAGGAATTTAGCATGCAGCAACTGAATCCATCTGAGATCAGCGAGATCATTAAGAAGCGCATCGAGTCACTTGATGTGTCTTCAGATGCCCAAAATGAGGGCACAATTGTCAGCGTTGCAGACGGTATCGTATTGATCCACGGTCTAGCTGACGTAATGTACGGGGAAATGATTGAGTTCCCTGGTGGTGTCTTTGGTATGGCATTGAACCTAGAGCGTGACTCTGTAGGTGCCGTAGTACTAGGTAACTACCAAGACCTTGTAGAAGGTCAAAAAGCAAAATGTACTGGTCGTATCCTTGAAGTACCAGTAGGTCCTGAGCTACTAGGCCGCGTTGTTGACGCGCTTGGTAACCCAGTAGACGGTAAAGGTCCTGTTAACGCGAAAATTACTGATGCAGTTGAAAAAGTTGCACCAGGCGTAATCGCTCGTCAAGGCGTTGATCAGCCAGTACAAACTGGTTACAAAGCGATTGACTCAATGGTGCCAATCGGCCGTGGTCAGCGTGAGTTGATCATCGGTGACCGTCAGATCGGTAAAACCGCTCTAGCAATCGACACTATCATCGCTCAGAAAAGCTCTGGCATTAAGTGTGTGTACGTTGCGATCGGTCAGAAACAATCTACTATCGCGAACGTAGTACGTAAGCTTGAAGAAAACGGCGCAATGGCATACACCACTGTTGTCGTAGCGGGTGCCGCTGATCCTGCAGCAATGCAGTTCTTGGCTCCTTACTCTGGCTGTACTATGGGCGAATACTTCCGTGACCGCGGTGAAGACGCATTGATCGTATTCGATGACTTGACGAAACAAGCTTGGGCTTACCGTCAAATCTCATTGCTACTACGTCGTCCACCAGGTCGTGAAGCATACCCAGGTGACGTTTTCTACTTGCACTCTCGTCTTCTAGAGCGTGCGTCTCGCGTAAGCGCTGACTACGTAGAAAAGTTCACTAACGGTGCCGTTAAAGGTCAAACAGGTTCTTTGACTGCTCTACCTATCATCGAAACCCAAGGTGGTGACGTATCTGCGTTCGTACCAACGAACGTAATCTCTATCACCGACGGTCAGATCTTCCTTGAAACTAGTGCTTTCAACGCGGGTATCCGTCCTGCAATGAACGCTGGTGTATCGGTATCTCGTGTAGGTGGTGCAGCGCAGACGAAAATCATCAAGAAGCTAGGTGGCGGTATCCGTCTTGCTCTTGCTCAGTACCGTGAATTGGCAGCATTTGCTCAGTTCGCTTCTGACCTTGATGATGCGACTCGTAAGCAACTTGAGCACGGTAAGCAAGTAACTGAATTGATGAAACAAGGTCAGTTCAGTCCAATGTCAGTAGGTGACATGGGCGTAATCCTTTACGCTGCCAACGAAGGCTACCTTGCGGATGTTGAAACAAGCAAAGTTGCAAGTTTTGAAAGTGCATTGTTGAGCTACATGAACAGCGAACACGCTGCCATGATGCAAGACATCAACAAGACTGGTAACTACAACGACGAAATCGCTGGTACATTTAAGTCAGCGATTGAGAAGTTTAAAGCGACACAAACTTGGTAATGACTTGGTGGCTGGCTCGCCAGCCACCAATCATCTCTGCAGTTTGTGAATTAACATTCTCACAAGGGCAGGTCTAATATGGCAGTCGGAAAAGAGATACGCGCTCAGATTGGGAGCATTAACAATACGCGAAAAATTACCCGTGCTATGGAAAAAGTAGCAGCGAGTAAGACGCGTAAAGCTCAGGATCGTATGGCCTCTTCTCGTCCGTATGCAGATCGCATTCGTCAAGTGATTGGTCACTTGGCTAACGCGAATCCTGAGTATAAGCACCGTTACCTAACCGAGCGTGAAATCAAGCGAGTTGGTTACGTCATCGTATCCAGTGACCGTGGTTTGTGTGGTGGCTTGAACGTAAACGTGTTCAAAGCTGCGATTAAAGACATGAAGCAATACGTTGAAGCAGGGGTCGAAGTTGAGATCTGTGCAGTCGGCTCAAAAGCTGTGTCTTTCTTCAAAAACTACGGTGGTAAAGTAGCTGCAGCCGTTACTGGCCTAGGTGATGCTCCAGAAGCATCGCGTTTGGTAGGTAGCGTAAAAGTTATGTTGGATGCGTTTGATGAAGGTCGCATCGACCGTCTAGTTTTGGTGTCTAACGAATTTGTTAACACCATGACTCAGAAACCAGGTGTCGAGCAACTTTTGCCGCTACAAGCAGAAGAAAATGCAGAACTGAAGCACCACTGGGACTACATCTACGAGCCAGACGCAGTCGAGATCTTAAACGATCTTTTGGTTCGTTACATTGAGTCTCAGGTATACCAAGCCGTTGTTGAAAACATTGCGTGTGAACAAGCCGCTCGAATGCTGGCTATGAAGAACGCAACGGACAACGCGGGCGAAATCATTAATGAATTGCAGTTGGTGTACAACAAGGCACGTCAGGCAGCCATTACTCAGGAAATTTCTGAGATTGTTGGCGGCGCGGCAGCGGTTTAAGGTATTTAGGTATTAAGAGGATCCGAACATGAGTAGCGGACAAATCGTACAGATTATCGGTGCGGTTATCGACGTGGAATTCCCACGTGATAACGTGCCAAAAGTATACGACGCCCTCACTATCGAGGGTAAAGAGCTAGTGTTGGAAGTTCAACAACAGCTAGGCGACGGTATCGTACGTACTATCGCCATGGGTTCTACTGAAGGTCTAAAGCGTCACCTAGAAGTTCAAAACACTGGTAAGCCAGTGTCTGTACCAGTTGGTACTAAGACTCTAGGTCGTATCATGGACGTTCTAGGTAACCCAATTGACGAGAAAGGCGCAATCGGTGAAGAAGAGCGTTGGTCTATCCACCGTTCAGCTCCATCTTACGCTGATCAGTCGAACAGCAGTGAATTGCTAGAAACAGGTATCAAGGTAATCGACCTTGTATGTCCGTTCGCGAAAGGTGGTAAAGTTGGTCTGTTTGGTGGTGCCGGTGTAGGTAAAACCGTAAACATGATGGAGCTTATCCGTAACATCGCGATCGAGCACAGCGGTTACTCTGTATTCGCAGGTGTAGGTGAGCGTACTCGTGAGGGTAACGACTTCTACCACGAGATGACTGAGTCGAACGTAATCGACAAAGTATCTCTAGTATACGGTCAGATGAACGAGCCACCAGGCAACCGTCTACGTGTAGCACTAACAGGTCTTACTATGGCGGAAAAATTCCGTGATGAAGGCCGTGACGTACTATTCTTCGTCGACAACATCTACCGTTACACACTAGCGGGTACTGAAGTATCAGCCCTACTAGGCCGTATGCCTTCTGCAGTAGGTTACCAGCCAACTCTTGCAGAAGAGATGGGTGTACTTCAAGAACGTATCACGTCTACTAAGACTGGTTCTATCACGTCTGTACAAGCGGTATACGTACCTGCCGATGACTTGACTGACCCATCTCCAGCGACAACGTTCTCGCACTTGGATGCAACAGTTGTATTGTCTCGTGACATCGCGTCTTTGGGTATCTACCCAGCGATCGACCCACTAGACTCTACTTCTCGTCAGCTTGACCCACTAGTAATCGGTCAAGAACACTACGACGTAGCGCGTGGCGTTCAGATGGTTCTTCAGCGTTACAAAGAGCTGAAAGACATCATCGCGATCCTAGGTATGGACGAGCTATCTGAAGAAGATAAGCAGACAGTAAACCGCGCTCGTAAGATCCAGCGTTTCTTGTCTCAGCCTTTCTTCGTAGCGGAAGTATTCACTGGTTCTCCAGGTAAATACGTTTCTTTGAAAGACACTATCCGTGGCTTCCAAGGCATCCTAAACGGCGAATTCGACGACCTTCCAGAGCAAGCGTTCTACATGATCGGTAGCATCGAAGAAGCTGTTGAGAAAGCTAAGAAACTTTAATAATCCACGCAGTGTCGGCGAGCCTTGGCTCGCTGACAACGCCTGACTTGAAAGAGGCAACTTATGGCTATCACGGTACAATGCGATATCGTAAGCGCTGAACAAGAGATCTTCTCAGGTTTAGTTGAGACTCTTGTGGCTGCAGGTAGTTATGGCGACCTAGGTATTTACCCTGGTCACGCGCCTTTGTTGACTACGTTGCAACCAGGCCCTGTTCGTGTGATTAAGCAAAACGGTGAGCAAGAAGTTATCTTCGTATCTGGCGGCTTCCTAGAAGTGCAGCCACACCGTGTAACTGTCTTAGCAGATACCGCTGTACGCGCGGACGATCTTGATGAGGCAGCAGCACTTGAAGCACAGAAACATGCTCAAGATCTGTTGAATCAGCAACAATCTGATTTGGACTACAGCCGTGCAACGGCTGAATTGGCGGAAGCGGTAGCTCGTCTACGTACTATCCAACAATACCGTCATACTAAGTAATGACGTTATAGTCCCTAAAAAGCAGCCTTATGGCTGCTTTTTTTATGCCTA
>NZ_JBMMKT010000013.1:0-111650 GCF_057626615.1 Marinomonas sp. HM11-D
AGCATTGCTGTCAGGGCTTTTTTACGTCTGTCAAAAAAGCTTACCAGCTTAGCAAAGGGGTCAGATCCCTTAACAGATGGCAGTGCTGGGAAGCTGATGTACGTACAGGGATCTGACCCCTGAAATGTAACCTTGATCCCCGATGGAATCGGGTCGTGCGAGTTGTCTCCTGAAAGCAATCAGAACCTCTCCTTAACAAGAAGGGGAGGTTGTTGAAAGTTAAACTACTGGCAACTAAAACTCGCCGCTGAATTGGTATTACCTTGACCGTTGTATTTAGCTACTGTTGGATAAGGACATAGAGGCCGTTCTAAGTTGTTAGGAAAACTCTCTGGGAGCTCTTCGTTTGTACCACCTAGATTATTTTTACCTCGTACTGAGGCAATCACCTGTTCTGGCTTTTGACCTTGCTCTACCCAATTAACCAGAGGAGTTAGCATATCAAATTGGTCAGTGGCGGAGCCGCCGCGACAGTGTCCCATCCCTGGAACGGTGTAGAACTGAGCAAATTGATCAGCATGGCCTTGGTTATTATCATTAAGTTGATCGTACCAAGCTTGAGTGTCATCAATGGAGAAGATGCCATCAGAGACACCATGGTAGACCATGATTTTCCCGCCACGGTCACGTAGGGTATCCAAGGATGCTGGGGAAGGGGGTTTCATAAAGTCCATGCCCGATTCGGAATATATCTCAGTTGATGCGTGTACTTTAGCAACTAATTTATCAATATCAGATTCCCAGACAAATTTTGCGCCATCAAAATTGCGAATGTTGAGATCTTTCAATGTCACCGGGGGGGATTGGAAAATCATCGCTACTGCACCTGAGTCCCGTTGTAATGGAGCCTTATATTCCCACATCATATGGTCCTCGCTGGCAATACCCGCATCGTATGGGAAGGATGAGTAAAATACCTCACCATCGCTGGTCGTGACACCTGAGTAAATGTCACTAACCGCAGTCTTTTGAGCCGTGGTCAAGCAGCTTCCATCTCGCCCATTTTCACAAGTTGGAATGTCTTTTTGCAAACTGAAAACCGTCTGGCAAGCGCGGTAGTCTTGTACTAAGCCATCTTTAAGGCCATCCAACGCATCGCACTTTTCTAGAATCTTATGGCTTACCATCAGACGTTCTTGTTTGGTAAAGGCACTTTCTAGGTTGTTCTGATCTGTATCCGGAACACTGGCATAGGTTTGTGCCCCTGCAATACTGGCTGCCGCAGCAAGGGGCAAACGGTAGCCGGGTGCACCGACTAAGATACCATCGTATTGGTCGCCATAGCGTGCCGCTGCGACCATGGCGTGTCGACCACCGTTGGAGCAGCCCGCGAAGTAGCTACGATCAGGCGCTTTTCCGTAAACTTGCTGGATAACAGATTTGGCCATAGGTGTCAGTTTAGCCACGGCCTGATAGCCATAATCTAAGCGCGCTTGAGGGTCGTAGCCAAAGGTGGGGAGTGGCTTATCATGACCCGCATCTGAGCTAATGACCGCAAAGCCTTGGCTTAGCGCACTGGTTGTTGGACCGCCGCCTGCTGTGCCTAAGGCCGTTTTCACGCTGCCATCTAAACCGCCATTCGCTTGATAGAGAAAGCGGCCATTCCACTCTTTTGGCAGACGCATTTCAAAGCCAATGGCGTAACGTTTGCCATTAACTTTTGAGGTTCGAGGGTACATTTCGCCTTTAACCAAGCAGTGTTCAGCGATGTCTTGCCCTGCAAGCGTGAGTTCACCGGATTGGACGGTACTGACAGACTGAACCGTTAAGTGATCATAAGAGAGAGACTCAGAAAGCGCTTCACATTGGCTTGCTAGAGAGGAAGATTGCGCTGGAGAAAGTTGTGGGTAGCTAGGCTGAGATAAAGTGCTACAGCCTTGTAAAGCCGTGGCTGAAATCGCCAAAGCCAACAGAGATTTTCTCATGATAACGTCCTTTGTATTTATTATTCGCAGATCAAAGATAACGTGTTGAGAAAGGTAAGCCCAGTCACTTTTTCACTAGGCTTATCCTGTGTGCTTTGCACTAGGGCTGATGCATTGTATCCAGTACATCCCAGCAGGCGCCCAAGGTATGGTAATCCACCTTGCCCATAGGCGATTTCTGATTAGTAATTTTGCTGCCGTCGCGAGCAACGATGCGATACCAAGCTCCGTGTTGATGATCAATTAAATGATCCCAGCTGTATTGCCAAAGTTTGTCGTACCAGACCAAGTATTGATCGTCACCAGTGACTTTAAACAAACGATAAGCGGCCGCGATCGCTTCGGCTTGTACCCAAAAGTATTTTTGGGCGTCGGCAAATTCTCCCGTTTTAGGGGCAAATCCATAAACCAAACCAGCAAACGTTTTATCCCAGCCATTGGCAACCGCTTGATCGAATAATGATTTAGCCCGCTCTACATACCAAGATTCGGGGCTGAGCTGATGCAGTTGAAGCAGTAACTTAGTCCACTCTACCTGGTGGCCAGGTTGAAAGCCCCATGGCTTGAAGAGATCATCAGGCTTATCAATATTGTAGTGCCAATCCGGCTGCCAGTTTTCATCGTAATGCTCCCAAATCATTCCACCAGCGAGATCGCAAAGCTCGCCTGCAAAACGGTTGGCTAGCTCTTTTGCTCGTTTCAGAAAGCGTTCATCCTCGGTAGCTCGATAGGCTGCAATAAAGGCTTCGCATAGATGCATATTGGCATTTTGGCCGCGATAAGGATCAAGTGTTTCCAAATCATCGGAACGCTCATCGGCATATGCGTGAAAGTCAGCTTGGTAGAAGTATTTATCTAACCAATTAAAACGATCAATCAGTTTCTGCTTGGCGTCACAAATTCCTGCTAGGTGGGCATGAGCATAGGCAAGCACAACAAAGGCTTGTCCGTAGGCCATGGCGGTTTTATCTACCGAGTCACCCAGCATCCATGCGTAGTGATCGGTTTCAGCTAAGTAATGCTGGCTTTCTAAGTGTTGCAAACCATGTCGAACCCACTCTGCATAATGTTCACCATAGCCACGGCGATAGGCTTCTGCATAGTTAAAGATAAAGCGAGTTGAAGACACAAGGTGACGAGTGTTGGCATCGAACACTGTGCCATTGTCTAAAAAGTTTTGAAAAAAACCGCCCTGTTGGTCGAAAGCAATAGGCTCATAAAAGCTCAGAATATCGAGGGTATGTTGCTTGAGAAAGTCGGCTTGTTGGAACTTGCTTGCCATAGAAAATCCTTTAGCTTGGTCAACATAATATGCACATTGAGGAATAACAGATAATTACTCATATTCGCTGTCATATATGCATGAGACTGATAAAGTAGCGTGGTGCTGTGCCGAATGGAATGTGGCACATGATGTTAATACTTTGCAGAGCTGAACTATGAACTGGCTAGATACATTTTTTGTTACGGATGTCGATCCATCACGTCTTGTTGTCGGTCAGTATGATCCGCTTTTGGTACTCTTGTCTATTTTAGTCGCTTCCTGTGCTTCCTTTTTTGCGCTGCGTCTTGCTGAAACGGCACGCCATATTGTTATTGAAAAGTATCGACATATTGCCACTATTACCGGTGCGAGCATTTTAGCGGGTGGTATTTGGAGCATGCATTTTGTTGGCATGCTGGCATTTGACATGCCCTATAAACATAGCTACCACGTCGGCCTAACCGTTCTTTCATTGGTGCCTGCCTTTATTGCCAGTTTTATCGTCTTACGCTCGCTTATTTATGTGCATGAAAAAGACACGCTATCACTAACTCTGACGCTTAAAAATGGCGTCATTGTGGGGGCGGGTATTGGTATGATGCATTACTTAGGCATGGCGGCGATGGAGATGCAGCTTACCCTGAAGTACAACCCTTATCTTTTCCTACTATCAATAGTTGTCGCTGTGGCATTGGCATGTGTGGCTTTACTTGCACGACGTGCGATGAAGTTATCCTTCCCCAATATGCCTACCATTCGTATTAAGTTGATCATCGCCAGCATTATGGGGTTGGCTATCTCGGGGATGCATTACACCGGTATGTCGGCGGCTTACTTTATTAAAGAGGCTCCTACTAGTGAAGTGCTGGCATTATCACATTCCAACCATTTCATGCTGGGCTACTCGGTCTCTATTTTTTCCTTTCTGATTTTTATTCTGGCAGTGAATGTCAGCTCGCAGCTGCGCTATCGCCAGCTGTTGATGGAGAAAACCGCCAGTGAGGCGCGTACTCAGGCGGTTCTACAGACTGCGACCGATGCCGTTTTCACAGTTAATGCGCAAGGGATCATCGAAGAGTTTAATACCGCCGCGCAAGAGATCTTCGGTTGGCAGGAGAGTGAGATTACCGGTCAGTCGGTCGCGCTGTTATTCCCTGACCAAGATGACGAACACTATGATGGCTTTTTAGTGGAATACTTTGACAAGCCTCAGTACAACGTTGTTGGTGTGAACCGCGAACTGATGGCGCGTCACCAATCCGGTCAATTCTTTCCTATTGAGCTAGGTGTAGGGCGTATCAATTTACCAAATGGTGATTTGTTGTACGTTGGTTTCGCTTCGGATATTTCACAGCGTAAAGCAATGGAAGAGCGTATCTTTAAAAGTGAAGAGCGTCTAAGTTCACTGATTCGTAATATCCCTGGTGTGTCATTTCGCTGTCTGCTAGATGAGAGCTGGACACCTTTGTTTCTATCAGAAGCGATTGAAAAGCTTAATGGATACAAAGCCGAAGAGTATCTTGACGGTCGTCGTAGCTTTGGATCTTGGCTGCATCCTGACGACCTCCAAGACGTGACTAAGTTTTTTGAAGAAGCGGTTGGTAAGCAGGATAAATACGAGCTGGAATATCGTGTTGCTCACAAAGATGGCCAAACCATTTGGGTGCTAGAAAGCGGTACCATTGTCTATGACGAAGCGGGTACTGCTAAGTGGTTGGATGGTGTCATGCTCGATATTACCGCACGTAAAACCATGGAAGATGAGCTACGAGAAGCCAAATCGAAAGCCGAGTATGCTGCCGAAGCGAAGGCATCATTTTTGGCTAACATGAGCCATGAAATCCGCACGCCAATGAATGCCATTATTGGCTTTAGTAGCATTTTATTGGACTCATCGTTACCTGCTGAAACGCGTCGACATCTACAGACCATTAGTCAGTCGGCACAATCATTGCTTCATTTGCTGAATGATATTCTCGATAGCGCTAAGCTGGATAAACACAAGCTGGAATTGGAACTTAAACCCTTCCGCCTTAACAGTTGTGTGGATACGGTCATTTCGACTTTATGGCTACAGGCTAAAAATAAGCATCTGGCGCTTGAATTTGAAATCAGCCCAGAGCTGCCTAAAGTGGTCAATGGGGCTGAAGAGCGAATTCGACAAATCCTAATGAACCTAGTTGGCAATGGCATCAAATTTACTGAGCAAGGCTCTGTTTCACTCACCGTAGAGCCCCTAACTGATCGTCCAAATTGGGTACGCTTCACAGTGCGTGATACGGGGATTGGTATTTCCCAAGATCGTATCAACAGTATTTTTGAGGCCTTTACTCAGGCGGATGCTTCCATGAGCCGCCGTTTTGGCGGTACTGGGCTTGGTACCACTATTTCAAAACAGCTAGTTGAGCTAATGGGCGGGGAGATTCACCTTGAAAGCCAATTGGGTCAAGGCAGCTGTTTCTACTTTGATATTCCACTGCCAGAATCGGATGCGGAATTGGTGGTTAATACGCAACAGATTTTACAGCTGCCGCCACTTCGTATTCTGGTGGCAGACGATATTGAAGAGAACCTAACCCTACTGAAAATTATGTTAGGCAAACAGGGCCACAGTGTCTTTGTCGCCAGCGATGGTATTGAAGCGGTGGAACAATTTAAAACCCTTCAGCCGGACGTGGTGTTGATGGATATTCAAATGCCAAGGCTCGATGGGTTAGGTGCTTGCCAAGCGATTCGCGAATATGAACAGTCTGCTGGTTTACCGGCGACCCCAGTGATTGCCCTAACCGCAAGCGTGTTACTAGAAGATCGACTTCAAGCGCAAGATGCTGGGATGAGCGGTTTTGCGAATAAGCCAGTCGACCTACCCGCGCTGACACAAGAAATGGCTCGCGTGCTGGATATTGAAGCGGAAACCTTAGCGTCTGTCATGAGCAACAGTTCCTCTCCTGCGCAAAAGTTGTCGGTTGTGCATGTGAATCGAGGGCTTGAGCTGTGGGGCGATTATGCGGTGTATGTATCGGAATTGGTGAAGTTTTATAACAAGCATCAAGCGTTAGTCAGTACGCTGGAAAGCTACCTCGAACAACAAGAATGGGCATTACTGGGCGAGCGTGCTCATGCTTTGAAAGGCTTAACTGGCAACCTTGCGTTGCTGTCCTTATATCAACATTTTGCCACCCTAGAAAAAGCCAGCGACCATCATCGTATAAGTGATGCAAAGACGGCTTTAACCAATATTGAAGACGTATGGTCTGCGTTAGCCGGTGATATCCAGACACTAGAATCCAGTTTAGACCCCGTTTCAGATGAACCGTCAGAACAGGGTAAGTTGAGTGATCAAACCTTAATTGAATTACTGACAGAGTGGTTACACATTACCGAATCTGGTGAGCTTGATGACGAGCTTTCGCAATCGATCATCCGTGGTGCTACTGAAGATATTTCCTCGATAGTGTATCAGGCGGTCCAAGCGATTGATGACTTTGAGTTCAAAGAAGCGGTTGAACTGATTCATCAAGCACGTGCCAGTCTTTGTCAGTAAAGGAAGAAACATGTCATTACTTAATAAAGCGCTTCCTCGAATCCTGATTGTGGACGATGAACCCGCTAACTTAAAAGTGCTGCGTCAGGTACTACAGGACAACTATCGTTTGTCCTTTGCCCGTTCTGGTGTAGACGCGTTAGAGCTTCTTGAGAAAGAAGACATTCATCTCATTTTGCTGGATATCATGATGCCGGATATGACCGGCTTTGAGGTCTGCGAGAAAGTGAAAGCTAACCCGCAAACGGCACGTATTCCTGTGATCTTCGTCACCGCCTTGAAAGACACCATTGATGAAGAGACCGGCTTTAATCTTGGAGCGGTCGACTACATCACCAAGCCTATCGTGCCGGCCATTGTTCGGGCGCGTGTAAAGACTCACTTATCATTGGTGCAAGCGGACGTATTAAAAGACACGCAGGTGGATTTGATTCAGCGTTTGGGCCGTGCAGCCGAGTATAAAGACAACGAGACCGGCATGCATGTGCAGCGCATGAGCAGTTATGCTTACGTGTTAGCGGTTGCTGCTGGCATTGATGAGGATACGGCAAATGAGTTGTTACTGGCGGCGCAAATGCACGACCTAGGCAAAATTGCCATCCCTGATAGCATTTTGCTGAAGCCGGGGCGACTGGATGACAGTGAGTTCAAACAAATGAAGTCACATACGCAAATTGGCGCCGATATTCTGTCAAACCCTCGTTCTCAGCTGGTGGCTCTGGCGCATTCGATCGCTATCACGCACCACGAAAAGTGGGATGGCAGTGGTTATCCAAAAGGCTTAAAAGGTGAAGAGATTCCGCTAGAAGGCCGCATTGCCGCGGTGGCGGATGTGTTTGATGCTTTGACCAGTGAACGCCCGTATAAAGCGGCTTGGTCTGTAGAAGAAGCCATACAGTTATTGAAAGAAGAGTCAGGTAAACACTTCGACCCAAACTTGGTCGAGTTGTTTATACAAGAGCTGCCTAAGATCATCGCCATTAAAAATCAGTTTGCCGAGCAAATTCTCTATAAAAAACCAAACGCGGAATAACACGTTTCGATAGGTCATACACGATAGCCTTAAAAGAATAGAGATTTCTCTCATGTGCTTGGCTAATGCTGAGTTACCAAGCACAACACTTTCACTGCATTTCTTTACATCCCCATACACAATCACCGTACGTCTTTGAACCTAAACGAAATAATATATTAGATGTGGTTAATAAAAAGGTTGTGTCATGGGCAAAGTTTTTTTGACTCTGATGCTAGCCTCGTTAATAGGCTGCTCAGATAGAAACCAAGCCACAACGGACGTGCAAGATGGTAAAGAGCTGTATTCCATGTATTGCTCTAGTTGCCACAAGGACAACGGAGGCGGTCAATTCCTAGCGGGTATTCCTCGTAATCGGGATACGCACTTTAGTGTGCAGGAAGTAGCCGGATTGATTCGCATCGGTCATCAAGACAAGGCAAATATGCCAACGTTTTCACAGCTTTCGCCGGCACAAGCCTATGCGATTGCATCTTATCTAAAGCATAAGTTAGGCACGCAATAGCACTTCAATAAAGCAAGCCTGACTTGCTTTATTGAAGGTAAACGTTCACCGCCTAGAAGTTATATCCCCAAGCTACACCAACAATATCCTGATCCATGGTTAAGTTGGCTTCACCGCCACCAAAGGCTTGTGGAATAGACTGATTACCGTAAACGGTATTTTCCAAGGCATGAGTATAAGACGCAGTGAGGCTGTGTGCTTTACTGATTTGCCAAGTGCCACCAATGCTCACATGGTCTTCGATGACACCAGGAGCTAATACGTTAAAGAAGGTCTGGCTTGCAGGGATGGGTTGATCCGCATGGCTATAGCCTGCGCGTAGCGTGACTTCTGGCGATGCTTTAAAGATCACGCCAATTTTGTACACGTCCATATCTTGCCAGCCAAAGCCCGCACCATGACTGCCGCCTAGTGACATGCCCAGTGGGTTATTGATGGAAGCAACGTCGCTGTAGTCGATGTGTTCCCAATCTCCCGCCAAGGTCCACGTTGGATTCATTTGCCAAGCAAAGCCTAAGCTGTAGCTTTCGGGTACATCAAAGCCACCTTGTTCAGCAAATAGGCCACGGTACTTATCAAAGCTATCTGTGTTGATTTTAGAAGCCCAAGTGGCACCTAAGGTCACGCTGTCAGAGACCTTCCCCTGCCATCCTAAACGCACCCCCCAGCCGGTACTGCTGTCGACGTCATTATTGCTGACCGCATCAGGACTTTGGCTCATTTGCGCGAAGTTTTGGATGCCTTGTGCTTTAAAGTATTGGTATAGGTAAGTGATACCGATACCAAAGCTATGATCCGGCGTAGCTTGGTAGGCCATTGAGCTGGTGATAAACAGCTGGCTTAAGTCGACTCCTGCGGTACCTGAGCCACCCATATTGGCAAATGGGTTATTGCTGTAAGAAGTGTTCATACCGCCATTGGCATACACGGCTACACCGTAAGCGACTTTCGGTGAGTAAAGGCGTGAGAAGCCCGCTTGAGGGATCCAAAATGAACCATCTTGGTTACCATCGTATTGGCCGTCCATACCATAGCCGTTTCCTTCAATGCTGGCGCCGCGCTCAGGCTTAAACCAGCTCAACCCCAGCTCCATTTGATTGCCAACAGCAATCAGTGACGCTGGGTTAGTGGCGCCTTGAACACTGTCATGGGCCAATGCCGTGCTCACGCCCGCCATGCCTTGGGCCTGAATACTAGTACCGTGAATAAAGTAACCATTCGTAGCGTGAGCCGCTATAGGCAAGCTCACCAATGCGAGTACGACAGGCGTACGAGACGTGATGTTCATGAAAATCTCTATATTCGTAAAATGATAATTAGATGGTGCAATATTAGCATTTATAGATATAAGAGATAAGGAAATAATGGGTATTTGGTTATATTGCAGGCTTTAAGCTCTGTATTTGGTCACCTATTGAGAATAGAAAGTTAGCAAGAATGTTGTCTGATCTGGGGCGGTTCATCTTGCGATTGAACGTTTTTGTTGGTTGATAACTAGCCTCGATGCAAAGCACAAGCGACCTATGAATGATCATTGATCAGGTAAATAGCACAACGCATTAATTAATGTACTAATAAGTTTGATAAATTTGCTCGATCATATTGACGTTTGGGTATTGCGTAATTAGCATACTCGAAGGTTTAGTAAATTGAGTGTGACTACTTATGTATCTAATTGAATCCTTTCTTACTCACCCTATAGCGCTCCTAATCGCCAAGATTATTTTAACTTGTGTCTTTTGGATGGCGGGTGTGTTCGGTTTGTTTAATTTTAAAGTGATTGTCCAAGAGATGATCGATGCCAACTTACCGAGCCCTAAAGTCTTTGCTGTTGCAACGATTGCTACCCAGCTGATTGGCTCTGCAATCGTTATTGTTAACCCTTATGGTCTTGGCTGGTTGGGAGCGGGTGGCTTAGCAGTATTCCTACTTTTAACCATTCCTATAGGACATCCTTTTTGGAAGTTTGATGGCGCTAAAAAAGATGAAGAATTTCATATTGCACTTGAACACATCACGGTCGTTGGTGGGCTGATGCTTGCGGCGATCTTGTCTTTTCTACCGTTGAATTCATAAATTTGAGGTTCATATGACAAATGAAAAACGCTCTCGTGGTAGACCCAAGGATCGCACTAAAGAAATCAGCATCTTAAACGCAGCACGTACTTTATTTCTGACTCGTGGACCGGACGTCACATTGGATGAAATCGCCGCTGCTGCTGGGGTGGCCAAAGTGACTTTGTATGCCAAGTTTTCGGATAAAAACAGCCTTATTAAAGCCGTGATTCGTCGCGAGTCTGATCTGACTGTAACAGATGAACAGTTGGTTAAGTTCAGTGGCCTAAAGATTCAAGAGGCGTTGTTTGAGTTCGGTATTCAGTTCCTAACCTTTATCAATAGTAGGGATTTGCTGGGATGGGATCGTTTGATTTCGTCCCTTGAAGAGGATGAAAACGAGCTACCAAGGGAGTTTTTTGACCTAGGGCCAGGACGTGGTCAACGTCTGCTCACACACATGATTGCGACAGCAGCAGATCAAGGGCAGCTAGTAGAGCTCGATCCTGTCGATGCCGCCGATGTATTAACGGGTCTTTGGCTTGGCTTTGTCCATTTAGAAATCAAGTTAGGCGTTAAGTCACCGCTGTTGGGCGATGAAATCAATAAGCGGGTAAAAAACGGTGTGGAGATCTTTATGAAGGTCTATCAGGCTGCCTAACGGTCATGAATGAAAGCGTTCTTTGGGAGAAATGTTAAATGGGTAATGTGGTGGAATCATTATTGGTAAGCCGATGGCTTTGGTTAGTCGCTCGGGTACTGTTGGCGATTGTATTTGTATCATCTGGCTTAGCGAAGCTGATTGATTTTGAGGGAGGGATGGCTGAAATGCGAGGTGCAGGGCTATCACCCGCATGGCTATTTAATGTCGCGACTATTATTACGTTGCTAGGTGGTTCGTTATTATTGTTGCTAGATCGTGTCGTTTGGCTAGGATCCGGTGCTCTTGCTGTTTTTCTAATGTTGACGATTGTGATTGTTCATCATTTTTGGGCAATGCCTGAAGAGCAAATGATGATGTCGCTATATGTTGCTCTTGAGCATATTGCGGTGATTGGTGGTTTGATTGCCGTGAGCATTGCGAGCGAGCTTCACAAACGTTATGCGCAGCTTCGCCAATCCGCTTTGAGTTAGGAATTTTCGGTTTAGTCTCCCCAACGTTGTTGTCGATACTGCCTTGGGGAGCATCCAAATTGCTGTTTAAAAAACGTAATGAAAGCACTGATGGATTCATAGCCTAAAGATTCAGAAATACTTTGAATCGACTCGTTGTTCGCCAGCTTTTGCAGAGTAATCACGATTTTTAACTGCGCTCGCCACTGTCCAAAAGACAGTTTTGTATGCTGTTTCACAAGTCTAGACAGCGACCTTTCACTCATCGCCAAAGTATGTGCCCACTCCTTTAAGGTAAAACGATCCTGCGGATTCTGTAGCAACATGGTGGCGAGGGCTTTTAAACGCGGCTCATCTGGGATAGGGAAATCAAAGGCTTCAGTCGGAGCCTGATTAAGCAGATTAAGTAGTACCTGCACTTCTCGATAAGTTGGGCTGTCTAGCTCATAGTCAACCGGCTGTTGCGCGATATGTAGCACAAGCTCCCGAATAAGAGGGGAGATGGAAATAGTACAGACATGGGACGGTAGCTCTGTTTGTTCAACATCAATAAAGACCATACACACATCGGTATGCGCGGCGACCGTATTACTGTGTGGAACGCTGCCAGGGATCCATACAGCACACAGTGGCGGTACTGACCATATACCATTCTCTGCAAACGTCGTGACGCTACCACACAAAGGGACAATCAACTGGCCCTTTTTGTGCTGATGCATCGGAACCGTTTCTTCATTAGGAAGGTCAAGCCAGCGCTGTAAAACCATCGGCTGCTGCATTTGATCTGCAACGCCAATGCTGTCGAGCATAGATTGATTAGTTTGGCCAGTTTTAGTCATTATCTGTCTAATATTAGAAATTCAGCCAGAAAGTTAGTTTATATACTAGCGACCTGTCAAATTGTTCAACTAAACAAGCTTTCTAATATGTTTCGTCAATTCTCACCTACGTCGCTCGTTTTACTTGCGTTTATCTTTTTACTCTCCTTAAGTTTGCGTGGTCCTGTTGTCGGTATCGCACCGGTTTTAGACCAGCTTCAGGTCGACTTATCTTTACCCAACGCAGCCTTGGGATTACTCACTTCATTGCCGTTGCTATGTTTTGCCATCTTTGCACCCGTAGCATCGTGGCTGAGTCATAAGCAGGGCATTGAGAAAACACTGCTGCTAAGTGCGCTGTTAATTTTGTTCGGCATAGGGCTGCGTTCAGCTGGCTTTTTGAGCAGTCTTTACGGTGGTGTAATCCTTATTGGGGCAGGGATTGCTATCAGCAATGTCTTATTGCCTATCGTGTTAAAGCGTGATTTCAAAGAGCACATCTTTGTTTTGACGGCGATATACGTTTTGATGATGAACTTGGGTGGCGCCTTGATGACTGGCAGCGCGATTCCAGTGGCTTTATTTTCTGAACAATGGTTTCACGATCAATTACCAAGCTGGAGTGTCGCATTAGCGAGCCAAGCGTTGTTTATTTTACTACCTATTATCATTTGGTTTTTCTTGCCCAAACAGAAAACCGACGCACCACAGCAGCAGGCATCAACACCAATATGGCGCTCCCCTGTTGCTTGGCTATTGGCGATGTTCCTCGCGCTAAACTCAGTGATTAATTATGCCTTGAACGCATGGATTCCAACCATTCTCATGGCGAAAGACTTTAGTCCTGTCACAGCGGGTCTATATCAGAGTTACATTCAGATTGCAGGGGTTATCCCAGCGTTAATTCTGCCTTTCCTACAACGTGTCTTCACGACGAAACGTCAGTTGAGTGTTCTTTCGGTGCTTTCAACTTTGGTGGCTTTGCTTGGCTTTACGTTTGTGCCTGCATGGTCACTGGTTTGGTCATTCTGTTTCGGTTTTGGTAACACGTTAGGCTTTATCGTTGGTCTTTCGTTTATCAGCTTACGTACTGGGAGCCTTAAAGAAGCCGCGGCTTTGTCAGGCATGGCGCAATTGACGGGTTACTTACTGGCTTCCGCAGGCCCAGTGCTAGTTGGCGCATTATTTGATTTGGTTGGTGATTGGCAAACACCTTTGTACTTCCTTACTGGCCTATGTGTGGTATGGACCGTTTTAGGCTGGTATGCGAGTCCAAGCGAATAGCTTGAACAAAATATGTTTAAATTAATAGGTAATTTTAATGAGTAATATCTTAATCATTAATGGAGCGAAAGAGTTCCTAATCTCTAAAGGCGAGCTTAACAATAAATTTGCTTATCTTGCGTATGATCATTTGGCGACCCAAGGTCATAATGTCTCAATGACGGTTGTTGACAGTGGCTACGATGTAAAGGAAGAAGTACAGAAAATTGCGAATAGCGATTTAGTCATCTTCCAAATGCCAGGTTGGTGGATGGGAGAGCCTTGGACGGTTAAACGCTACATTGATGAAGTCTACACTGCGGGTCATAGCGTGTTGTATGCCAGCGATGGTCGCTCGCGCAGTGATGCTTCGAAAAAATACGGCAGCGGCGGTTTGCTTCAGGGCAAAAAATACATGCTATCTGTCACATGGAACGCGCCTGCTGAAGCATTTGATGACCCAGAGCAGTTCTTCGGTGGTGTGGGCGTTGAGGGTGTTTATCTTCATCTGCACAAGGCAAACGAATTCTTAGGGCTAGAAGGACTACCAACCTTTATTGCCAATGATGTAGAGAAGAATCCACAGATCGACAAAGATGTCGAACGCTTCCTACAACATTTGGATGAGTACGTTAAGTAATATCTGGTGTATTACCATTCCATATTAAAAATCCTAGAGCTAGAAAATGGAGTATCTATCTAGGATTTTTAATATGACTTTCAGTTAGTTCGCTTCGTTCTGAAAGCTTTCAATCAAAAAATCAATAAGCGCTCTGACCTTAGCCGAAATGTGTTTTCGGGAAGGGTAAACAGCGTATATGCCTAATTCAATGGCCTTATAATCAGGCATCAACTCAATCAATGTTCCCTCAGCCAAATCGGTGTCGACCATAAAGGCCGGCTGAAAAATAATCCCCTGATTGTCCAATGCCGCAGCCCGACAGGTATCGCCACTGTTAGACGTTAAGCTGGGGCGAGTTCGAACGCTAACAGGCCCAGTCGGCCCTTCGAAGTTCCATTCGTCTCCTTTGAACCAGTAGCTATAGGCAAGAATTTCATGCTCTAAAAGTTCAGAAGGGTGATTGGGCATTCCTCGTTTTCGTAGGTAGTCTGGTGCGGCACACAGAACCATTCTTGTGGTTGCTAGCTTTCTGCAAACGAGTGAAGAATTCGCTAATTGTCCGATGCGAATGGCGACATCGTAACCTTCTTCAATAAGGTCAACATATCGGTCTGCTAACGTTATATCTAGGGCTACTTTAGGATGAAGCCGTCGAAAATGCCCCCAAAGTGGAGCAAGGTTGCGAACACCGAATGTCACGGGAGCACTTATACGAAGTAGTCCACTGGCCGAATGAGTTTGCTCGGTAATTTCATCTTCCGCTTCGGTAACTGCTTGCAGGATATCTTTGCAGCGATTGAAGAAAATTTGTCCCTCCTCGGTCATGGAAAGCGTCCGAGTTGTTCGTTGTAAAAGTCTTACACCGAGTCTAGATTCTAGCTCCGCGACGTGTCTTGATACGGCAGCTTTAGATATTCCAAGCGCTTCGGCCGCGCTGACGAAACTTCCTGAGTGGATAACTTCCACCAGAACTTGCATTTGTAAAAGCTTGTTCATTGTTCCAAAAATCGGATTAATGTGTTTAGGAAAAGCATGTTTATCCCAATAATATAGCCATGTAAAGTCTCTTCTTATAGAAAGCACATCAACCTAATGTTGTTAATATGAAGGGGAATACTTATGAAAGTTACAGTTATTGGCGCCGGAAATATGGGTGCAGGTTTCGTCAAACAACTTACTCTTGCTGGCCACCAAGTTAGTGTTACAGCTCGCAATCTTGATAAGGCTGAAGCGGTTGCGGCTGAGAACACCGGGGCAACGGCTGTCGCAGCGGATCAGGCTGCTGTTAATGCGGATGTTATCGTACTGGCGACAGGGTATGAGGATGCCGTGGCGGCGCTGCGTTCGGTTGGGGATCTTGAAAACAAAATTGTTATTGATATCACCAACCCACTCACAGCAGACTTTATGGGTCTAACCATTGGCCATAACACGTCAGCGGCAGAAGAAATCGCTAAGGCTGTATCGAATGTTCGTCTTGTAAAAGCCTTTAATACAGTATTCGCTCAAGTTCTAAACGAGGGCGCACGTTCTATCAATGGGGACAAAGTAAGTGTGTTTATTGCGGGCGATGATTCTCAAGCTAAGCAGGTAGCCGCTGATTTGGCTGTTAGCATGGGCTTTGAAACTATCGATGCAGGAGCGCTTAAAAACGCTCGCTACTTGGAGCCATTAGCAGGATTTAACATTTATCTTGGTTACGGCGCAGGCTTGGGAACAGCGATTGCTCCAACTTGGGCTCGTAAAGCGTAATTACGTTAAAGCTTCCTTTGATAACACAAGTACTGTACTTATCCAGCAGTATTTGTGTTGTCTAGTAGTTCTTAACTACCTCTCACTCATAGCAATAGAAAATGAGCGCATATCACTTCTTGAAACAGCTGTTTGGTCCAACAAACAGTTCTTCATTTCACCCTTCAAGCTGTTATTCAGCCTCAATTTAACACCTAAACATTTGCATCAAAGAAGAAAGGGCCATATTGAGGTACTTTAGTTCAGATACTCTGAATAAAATGTTGGTGAATAAAAGGAGTCAATAGGTTAGAAACAACGGAGATGGCGCGCCCGAAAGGATTTGAACCTTCGACCTTGCCCTCCGGAGGGGCACGCTCTATCCAGCTGAGCTACGGGCGCATAATGTAGGCGGAGAATTATAAGGGGTTGTGTGCCATCACTCAAGGCGGATTGTAACTATACCGTTAAAACTTATTACATGGATTTACACTGATTGAGCGCGCTGTATCTTTTTGTAGCAATTTAAAGCTTATGACATCTAGATATCGTATGCTCTGGACCTGAGGCGATAATGAAATTGTCTCGCGTATACGCTTTGCCAAACATCAGTGACAAAGGAGTAACGGCATGTTCAATGATCGCATCACACTATCGCCCATCGTATTTCTGTTAGCAGCTACGTTATCCACCTCTGCAATTTCCGCTTCTCCAGCTTTATCTAAATCGCCAACATCGGTTTGGGCGGTGAATGACCAGCATCTCCTTTTTAATGTGCACCCCGATCAACCGAGTCAGGTGATTCACTCTGTTCAAGTGACAGGGCTTGTGGGACAGGATCAAATCATTGGCATTGATTTTCGTGTGGCCCGTGGTGAGTTGTACGCCTTAGCCAATAGTGGTCGCCTCTATCGTCTTGAGACTCAATCTGGGCAAGCTTTCTTAGTGGACGGTTCTGAGCCAGTCGCTGAAATGGCCGTAGGTCCTTATGGTTTCGATTTCAATCCAGCGGCTGATAAACTTCGAGTCGTTGGTAATCACAATAAAAATATGCGTTTAAACCCTGACACAGGGGCCAAGGTGGACTTTGATGCGCAGCAAGTCGGTGTGCAAACAGACCCTGATTTAGCGTTTTCGGCAAACGATCATCAGGCTGGAGGCTTCCCGGATATAGTCGCGGCAGCCTATACCTATAATTCTAATGACAGCAAACTAACCACCAACTATGCCATTGATCGCCGAACAGGTATGCTGCTGATGCAGGGGACTAAAGAGGGCGCGTCACCAGCGGTCTCACCTAATTTAGGGATGTTGTACAGCGTAGGGGCTCTAGGCACGGGTCCGATCAAAGATGCCTCGTTTGATATTAGTGACATCAGTAATACCGCATTGGCTGCGATCTGGCCGAGCGATGGTCAGTCGACGCAATTAATGAAGATTAATTTAGATACAGGGCACGCGACCCCAATGGGCATATTGGGTAACGGAGCACATGTATCAGGATTTGCGATCGAGCCGTGAATGAGCAGGAGTAATCGTAACCTATGTTGAAGTACGTGAAACAAGGGGCGCTGGCTGTGTGCTGCGTGTGGTCAGCGCTGGTTTGGTCGGAAGTAACGGTCCAAGTCACGGACGCCAATGGTCAGCCGTTGGCAAATGCCGTGGTGTTTCTGAAATCTCCAGATTTAATCGCAAGCTCTAAGCCGTTAAATAAGGCTGAGATTGCTCAGCAAGACCGTAGCTTTATTCCCGGTGTGCAGGTGGTGACGGTAGGCACGGCAGTGGACTTTCCTAATCGCGATGACGTGCGCCACCATGTGTATTCCTTTTCTCCTGCAAAAGTATTTGAGTTAAAGCTTTATATTGGCAAACCTGAGGCCCCGATTGTGTTTGATAAAGTGGGCATTGTGGAGCTGGGCTGCAACATTCACGACAGTATGTTGGGCTGGGTATTAGTCAACGATACGCCCATGTATGGCAATACCGATGAGGCTGGCTATGTCCGCTTTGATGTGGCACCTAATGATGCTTTAAGTGTGGATATTTGGCATCGCAATTTCCCCTATGGCGCGCCCTATGAAACTTTCCCATTAACACCTAATGACGATAAATCGTCATACATCTTAGCCTTGCAAACCCCTGGAGTCTCGTTGTAATGGGTGCGTTATCTCGCATGATTAAAGGGCGTTTATCGTTCCGCTTTATCGTTATGACCTTAGCATTGCTGGTGCTGATCCAAGCCATTGGCTTTGGTATTGTGCAAGCCACGGTGGATCGCTATGTCCGAGCGGAAGTAAAGCACGCCATTACGGTAGCAGAGCGGGTATGGAATAAGCTTCTCGTGCAAAATCACCAGCGTCTGGTAGAAGGCGCTGAGTTATTGGCCTCGGACTTCGGTTTTCGTTCAGCAGTAGCGTCTCGCGACGCCAATACCATTGCGTCGGCCTTGCAAAACAGTGCCGCTAGAATTGGGGCTTCTGTGGCGGTTCTGGTCGATTCCCAGTGGCAGGTAAAGGCCTCTTCTGAAGAAGAAATGCTGCACGCCTCTAGTATTCAAACCTTGATCGAAGCTTTGGCTAAAACCCGTGCTGAGCAGGGCGATGACACCTTCCTAACCGCCTTGTACGAAGGCAATCCCACCCAGTTTGTGATTGTGCCCGTGCGTGCGCCAAGGGTAATCGGTTATGTCTTAATGGGCTTTGCCATTGAGCCAGAGATGATCGCTGAGGCAAAGGACTTATCTGGAGTTGAGCTGGTGCTGATGTCGCGTAGCCAGCTGAATTCAGTGCATGTGATCGCCAGCTCAGAGCCACTGAAACAACACTTTTTAGAGGATATTCCGGGGGAATATTTCTTAGAGGATTTAACGCTGGATATGCCAATTCATGAGGACACTTACGTCACCATGATTCATGGCCAAGAGGTGGTGGGTGGCTACATCAGCTTAGCGTTAATGGAGTCCTTAGACGAAGCCAAACAGCAGTTTGCCGCCTTGTTTAATCAGTACCTTTTCATCACAGTGCTGGGCTTAATTATCTTTGCCATCACCATTACTTGGTTATCGCGCCGTGTTGCTCGACCTTTGGAAATCTTGACGCATGCTACCAGCGCTCTGCAACAGGGCGATTACGATGTGGAGATCAGCGGTACTCGCCGCGAAGACGAAGTCGGCCTGCTGGCACGCAGTTTTGATGGCATGCGTAAAAGTATCAAGCAACAGCAAGAGACGATTACCAAGCTCGCTTACTATGATCCACTGACGGGATTGCCAAACCGTTTAAGCTTCCGCAATCAAGTCGCGAGTTTGATGCGTTGCGGGCAGTATTCATCATTAAGTGTGATTACCATTAATCTAGATCGCTTTAAACAGGTGAACGATGTGCTCGGGTACGAGATGGGCGACGAGATCCTGAAAGCGACGGCGTCTCGTCTATTGGGCATCAGTTGTTCCGAGCACGATAAGTTGGCCCGTGTAAGCGGAGATGAATTTTCAGTATTAGTCTTGCCTGATAGTCAACCTGCGCTTGACGTGGCAAGATCCTTACTAGACAAATTAAATGAACCACTGGAAATCGATCATACCTTGATTGATTTAAGCGCCAGTATTGGTATCGCCAGTTGGCCAGCAGACGCTTCAGGCTGTGACGCCTTGATCAATGCGTCGCAAGTGGCCATGTATGCGGCCAAGAATCGCACTGAGGACATCATTCAATACAAACGTGAACTGATGACTTCGACGCCGGAAAGTCTGAGCCTGCTATCAGAGCTGCGTCAGGCGGTGCTCAATGATGAACTGCGCGTGTACTTGCAGCCGAAAGTTTCGACCGATGATCATCAGGTGATAGCTGCCGAAGCCTTAGTACGCTGGCAACATCCAGAAAAAGGATTAGTGCCGCCATTCCAATTTGTGCCGTTTGCGGAACAGACGGGCTTTATTCGGGAGCTGACTAAATGGATCATTCGGGCGGTGGCGAAAGAATGGCATGCGCTACAAACGGATGAACAAAGATTTCGCGTCTCCATTAATCTATCGACGCGGGATCTATTGGCTTCAAGCTTTCCGGAATTCTTGGCAAAAACGCTTAAAGAATTCAATGTACCTGCTTCGGGCTTGTGTTTGGAAATTACCGAAAGTGCCATTATGGACGATCCAGGCTTCGCTGAGCAGACCTTAGCAAAGCTGTCCAACATGGGCTTTCGTCTATCGATTGATGACTTTGGTACCGGTTATTCGTCACTGGGCTATTTAAAGCGTTTGCCAGTGAATGAGTTGAAGGTCGATCAGTCGTTTGTATTCGGTATGATTGAAAACAACAGTGATCGTATGATTGTTCAATCGACCATCGATTTGGCTCATAACCTTGGTTTAGATGTGGTCGCCGAAGGGGTTGAGACCGAAGCAATGTACCAAGTTCTGGCCGAATTAGGCTGTGAAGAGGTACAGGGGTATCTGATTGGCAAACCGATGCCAGTGGATACTTTTAAAACTTGGCGTGAGGAATGGAATGCTCGTTTAGGGCTCAAATTGGGTCAAACATGACGGTTATCTTGCAGAATTATGTAAATCTTATGGATAAGATTGCGAAATCTTGAAGTTACTTAGCTTGAGTTATTATAGTGCTCGCAGTTTGATAACCATTGGAGTTTATATGGCTACGGAATTTGAAAAGCAGTTTGTCAATAACATACAACGTGCCCATGTGCATGTAGCGTGGGTAGGGGATGAATCGTCTGACGTTCACGTTGTTATTTGGCCGACTTGGAGTGGCCTGAGCGACTTTGAAAAAAGCTTTGCCGAAGAGGTGGTAAGCTGGGGACATACGGCCACCGCGGTCGATCTCTATGGCGTTGGCAACAACCCTGTTGAGCTACATGATAAAGCGGATACCATGATGGCCTTAGTCAGCGACAAAGACTCACTGACTGCATTGCAAGCTGACATTTGTCGCGAGATTGCGGAAGCACATCCAAATAAAAAACTGGTGCACGTCGGTTTTTGTTTAGGTGGCCGCCTGTCGATTGAAGCCGGATTGCATATCCCGAGCAGCAAAGGGGCTGCAAGCTTCCATGGTTTGATGAATTTCCATCGCGCGGCAAGTCCTGATGAGGCCAACCAAGCGGCGAAGTTTATCATCTTTAATGGTTATCAAGACCCGATGGTTGACCCTGAGTCTGCAGCAAAAGCGCGTGCTTACTTCGATGAATTGAAATTAGACTGGCAATTTGTCGACTTTGGCCAAACGAAGCATTCTTTCATGTTGCCGAGTGCCAACGCACCGCAAGATGGTCATGCCTATAGCGCCACGGCAAGCGCTCGTGGTCGTAATGCCTTGCGCTTCTTCCTAAGTGAAATTGCCGCGTAGCGTAAGTTACAGATCTGAGTGATACGAAAACGCCTAGATAGTTTATCTCTCTAGGCGTTTTTTTGTGCGCGAGAACAATCCAGTTGCTTTACTTAAACGTATCAAGGTTAAAGCATCATGGAGGCTATCATGCTGGTCTTACATCACCTCGAAAATTCCAGATCGCAGCGGATTGCTTGGGCATTAGAGTTATTGGGCCTAGAGTACGACGTGAAAACCTATTTACGTACACCAGAACAAACCGCCCCTGAAACCTTAAAACGTATTCATCCTTTAGGCCATGCACCGATATTACAAGACGGTGATTTGACCATTGCTGAGTCTGGCGCCATCTTGGAATACTTGGCAGACGAATACGATTCCAATCAGAAACTTAAACCCCTGAGCAAAGCTGAGCGTCGCGATTACCAATACTGGTTACACTTTTCTGAAGGCTCATTTATGCCTTTATTAGTCATGATGCTGCTGTTTCGTAAGATTCCCACTCAGCCTATGCCGTTCTTTGTCCGCCCCATTGCCAAGACTATTTGCAATAAGGTGATCGCAAGCTTTATTGAGCCTCGACTAAGAGACGTGCTGAATTTGATTGAAGACCATTTGCGGCAAAAGCATTGGTTTGCTGGGGAGAACCTTAGTGGCGCCGACATGCAAATGAGCTTTCCATTATTAGCCCTTAGTATCAGTGTTTCATTGGACGATTATCCGCATATTGAGCGCTGGTTAGGCAGTGTACGCAAAGATCCGGCTTACCAAAGAGCGGTCGCCAAAGTGGGTGAGTTTCAGGTGTTCTAATCCTTTAATTTAATTGTCCTAAATCAATTATTGGCGTAGTGTTCGGATTTTGTAGATGAGTCTTTAAAGGATTGACTATGTCTCAGCCTGTGCGCTTATTGAGCATTGCAGTGGCCTTTGCCTGCATTTTGCTCGCCTTGAACTTCGGCCTACGCTCTTCCATGGGCTTCTTTATGGCCCCCATTTCTGATGAATTCGGCTATGGTCGAGAGGTGTTTGCCTTCTCGCTGGCTTTACAAAACCTATGGTGGGGCTTAAGCCAACCGATTGCGGGGGCGTTATCTGACCGCTTTGGTACTCTGAAAACCGTTCTGGTCGGTGCCGTGTTATATGCGCTAGGTCTGTATGTGACTGCCAGTGCCGATGGCGCGATGACTTTACATATTGGCTCTGGCTTCTTAATGGGCATGGGCATTGCTGCGACCGGATTTGGCGTGGTGTTACCCGCCATGGCACGTATGGTGGCGCCAGAAAAACGTGCGTTTGCATTGGGCCTTGGTAGTGCGGCAGGTTCTGCTGGGCAATTGCTGGTCGTGCCGGTGGCGCAGCAATTCTTATCGGCCTATGGCTGGAGCTCCGCGCTGTTACTATTAGCTTTTTGTGCCTTGTTAATGATCATGTTTGCTTTGCCACTGAATAAAGGCGATGTCAGCCATTCTGCTGCAGGTGAGCAAAAAGGCCAAACCGTTAAAGAAGCCCTAAAAGAAGCAAGTGCTTACTCGCATTATTGGCTATTGGTGGCAGGATTCTTTGTCTGTGGTTTCCAATTGGCGTTTATCACCGTGCATATGCCTGCGTTTCTTTCTGATAAAGGTTTTCAGCCAGAAGTGGCGGTGATGTGTTTGGCCTTGATTGGCCTCTTTAATATTTTTGGTTGTTTGCTGTCGGGGTCTTGGTCGGGTAAGTACTCCAAGAAAATGCTGCTGGCGTATATTTACGCTCTGAGAGCGTTAGCCATTGCCGTCTTTATGTGGTGGCCAATGAGCACGGCCAGTGTTTACATGTTTGCTATTGTGACTGGTGTCTTGTGGTTGGCAACGGTGCCACCGACATCCGGTCTGGTTGGACAGATGTTTGGTCTAAAGCATATGGGCATGCTCTATGGCATCGTGTTCTTAAGTCACCAAGTGGGCTCTTTCTGCGGCGTTTGGTTGGGCGGCTACCTGTACGACAGCACCGGCTCTTATGACGTGGTGTGGTG
The DNA here is from genome assembly GCF_057626615.1 of Marinomonas sp. HM11-D. Taxonomy (NCBI): domain Bacteria; kingdom Pseudomonadati; phylum Pseudomonadota; class Gammaproteobacteria; order Oceanospirillales; family Oceanospirillaceae; genus Marinomonas; species Marinomonas sp. HM11-D. The sequence continues at coordinate 23,230 of NZ_JBMMKT010000013.1, forward strand.
GGCGGCGTCCATTATTGCCTTGATCACCGCAGTGATTCATTTATTTATTGATGAACGTCCTGTGGCGCGCTTACGAGAGGCGATTGCCGCCTAAGTATTCTCTGTCATCCGCCTCGGCCGAAGAACGCTTGCCAGGTTAACTTTTGAATTTATATGGCGAAAATTCAATGGTAATTGGCAAGCTTTGGCGCGGGCGCTAGTGCTATATTACCCACTTCGATTTTTAAGGCGTGAGCGGCGGTGCTGATGCCTTGCTGAGGAGTAACTATGTCTACGATTATGATTCTAAATGGCCCGAACTTGAACTTGTTGGGTCAACGTGAGCCAGAGCAATACGGCCATGAAACCTTGGCTGATGTTGAAGCCATGTGTAAAGCGGAAGCCGCTAAGCACGGCTACGACATCGACTTTCGCCAGTCGAATCATGAGGGTGTATTGGTCGACACCATTCACGAAGCGGGTCAATTGATCAAAGCGGGTAAGCTATTGGGTGTGGTCTTTAACCCAGGTGCTTACACACATACTTCTATCGCGCTACACGATGCGATCAAAGGTGCAGAAGTGCCTGTAGTAGAGGTGCATATTTCTAACGTACATGCCCGTGAAGCTTTCCGTCACCACTCTTACATTTCACCATGTGCAGTGGGCATTGTCATAGGCATGGGGGTACAGGGTTACGTGCTGGGTATGCAAGGCCTGATCAACAAAGTGGTGGCTAAGTAAATAAATCTGTCGTGAACAGTTATCTCAAAACCAGCCCAAGCATCTTGAGCAAAGAGCTGAAATGATGCAGGGCTGGCGAGACTCTTTAGGTTCACACGGGAGATATATGAGCCTCCCTGTTCTACGCGAAAGTCAGTGTTTGCTTATTGGCAATTAACAGTAATATCAAGTAATCGGCTCCCATTTTGTTTTGTGATGTCTCTACCTAGCAGTCGTTTGGATAGCCGGGCAAGGCGCTTGTTTTGCCGAAAATTCGACTCAAGTAAACCAAGACCAACCATATCCATTTTCTTGCCAGAGCGTGGGTCTCGTGTGTGCTCTCTAAGGTAGGATTCTTGCTCAAAGCCTAGACTGATCGTGTTTTTTACAGCATCACTGTTGTGACCATAAATCATTGAAGTGATCTTTTCTAAGCCGAGTATATTGAAAGAAAAATCGAGAACCAAAAGGGCAGCCTCCAGTCCAGTACCATTCCTCCTATCTTCTGCCTTCGGCAGTCCAATCAGCAGCTCCGCGCGTCGGTGGAAACGGTTTATCTCGACTAGATTAGCTAATCCAAGTGGTACACGGGAGTTTTTCTTAAAAATGAGCCAGTCAAGTGATCCAATTTGGCTAGGATGCAATACAGACTGTTGTCGTAATTTCGCTTTGATTTCAGCTTGGTTCATTCTTTCGCTTATAAAGCGGTTGTAGTTACCTAGGAATGAAGTGTCTGTATAACAGGTGTATAGATAATCACTATGGTTTTGATTCGGTCGCTCCAGTCTTATGACATTACCGACCAGAGGTTCACTCCAGCGACTTGAAAGTAGATTAAATGCTTGTTGGGCTTCTCTTGAATTAGGAGCAAGCAACACAGCGTTTTTAAGCGTCCGCTGTGCTGCCTCAACATCATTGAGATCGGCATACGTTTGGGCCAGCTGCATTAACGTCTCTAAATTGTTTGGGTCATCTTCTGTTAGTTTAAGCAAAACCTCATTAGCTTCTTTAATTTTTTTGGAGCGTAGGAGTACTTTTGCGAGATTCTTTCTGGCCTCGATAAACGAGGGTTTTAGCTGAAGCGCACTGCGAAACTCTTGCTCAGCCGAAGTTTTCTCTCCTAAATCTAGAAAGATAGCACCTAACGTGTTTCGAATATCAGGAATATCGGGCGAAACAGTTCTAGCTTTAACAGCAAGAGTTCGCGCTTTCTCGAGATCATTGTTTTCACGACAGGCATTAGCAAAATTGATTAGATGGGATGAGGAGTTTGGATCTAAATCTATTGCTTTTGAGAACAATTCATATACTTTCGCGAATTTTTTTGCCTGAGCATAGCAAAGCGCCGATAAGTGAAGAACCTCCGGGTTTTCGGGTTGTGCCTTAACCATCTGATCACACGCGCCGAGGCATTCCTCAGCGCGATTGAGTCGCAAGTAATCGAGTATTTCTTTCGCTGATTTTATGGACATCTTTGAAGCCGCTCTGCTCATATCACGTTGAAGTCTAATTCTTGATTTCCGACGATCCCAATAAAATTATTTCCCGAAATATCCTCGAGAGCTGACGCGTCTACGTTGAGGTAGTAGCTTTGCCCGGAGGTTAAATCTAGGCTAGGGTCAAGGATCACTTCGTGATTGCTAATTATTAAGTTGCCGCCTGAGCTTCCAAGACCAGTCTCGACATTAAAGCTTTCAACAAGATCTCCATTGGACAGATACAGGGATAGGTTACCAGTATTAGCGAAGACATCTTCTGAAAAACCGAATAGCAAATTGTCTTGAGTGCCAAGATAACCACCATCTCCGGGTGTGGAATAGCTCAAGGTTATAGTGTCCACTGCGGTAAAGTTCAGGGTTGTCGAATCATTCACGCCGATAAAGGATTCGCCTGCTAAGTCGTCGATCGCGCTAGCATCGATCTGAAGGTAATAGCTGGTACCAGGCGTAAGATCGCTTGTGGGATCGATGTATACAGTATTGCCATCAATAGAGTTAGAGTTGCCGCCTTTGCCGTATGTGAAGGTCGATATATCGAAAGCCTCGATCATTTGGTCATTGGAATCGTACAGGGTGATGTAGCCAGAGCCTGCTTGCACGGATTCTGAGAATGTAAGCATCAGGTTCTGATCGTATTCCAGTGTTGAATCGTCTGCGGGTGTTGAGGACGACAAAACAGGGGCATCATTGAACTGTGCTTCGAAATTCAAAGTGGTTGCATCGCTGATGCCGGCATAGGTTTGACCGATGGAATCTTGAATCGCGTTACTGTCGATATTCAGGTAGTAGGAAGTACCGTCCGTAAGATCGTCATAAGGATTGATTGTCACGGTATCATTGAGGAAGACTACAGCCCCACCGTTACTGCCTACTCCGGTTGCCACATTGAAGCTTTCAACCAGGGTTCCGTCAGCGAGGTACAGTGAGATGTCTCCTGTACCGGCAAAGATACTTTCAGTGAATATTAGCTCCAGATTTTGAGTCGTAAACAGTGCCCCCTCATCTTGTAGTATTGAGTAGATACTCAAGTAAGGCGCAGCATCTATAGCTGTGAAATTGAGCGTAGTTGAGTCACTGATGCCAGCAAAGGATTCACCGGCTAAGTCGTCGATCGCGGTTTCATCGATTTGGAGGTAATAACTGGTATCAGGCGTAAGATCGCTCGTGGGATCGATGTATACAGTATTGCCATCAATAGAGTTGCCTCCTTTGCCGTATGTGAAGGCCGATATATCGAAGGCCTCGACTATTTGGTCATTGGAATCGTACAGGGTGATGTTACCGGAGCCTGCTTGCACCGATTCTGAGAATGTGAGCGTCAGGTTTTGATCGTATTCCAGTGTTGAATCGTCGGCGGGTGTTGACCCACTCAGGAACGGCGCACTATTTACAGCCGTGAAGTTGAGTGTGGTTGAGTCACTGATGCCGGCAAAGGATTCACCTGTTAAATCGTCGATCGCGGTAGCATCGATTTGGAGGTAATAGCTGGTACTAGGCGTAAGATCGCTTGTGGGATCGATGTATACAGTATTGCCATCAATAGAGTTAGAGTTGCCGCCTTTGCCGTATGTGAAGGTCGATATATCGAAGGCCTCGACTATTTGGTCATTGGAATCGTACAGGGTGATGTGGCCAGAGCCAGCTTGCACGGACTCTGAGAATCTAAGGATCAGGTTCTGATCGTATTCCAGTGTTGAATCGTCACTAGGTGTGGTCGACAGAATAGTGGGCGCAGGGTCTGAGGGAGTTGTAGTTGTAGTTGGAGTTGTAGTTGGAGTTGGAGTTGGAGTTGGAGTTGGAGTTGGAGTTGGAGTTGGAGTTGGAGTTGGAGTTGAGATTGGCTGTCCTGCAGCAATCTCTCCCACATTCGAGTTGTTAATTTTTTCGTTGAGGTTGTTGCCCGCAAACTCTTCAATAACCTGACTCAGTACTGGATTACTCGCATTCAGCGCACTTGCGATTCCATCGAGAAGGCTGGTTTGAGCAACTGTAGCTGTTTTGGCTAGAATTGTGATGTCCTCAGACTCTTCCGTCGCTGAGTTTATCCCAGCAAAGACCGATGCTAGATCAGTCTGAACACTCTCTGCGATATCGAGTTTGGTAGTCTCTATGACCGACTTTATAATCAATGTGATGTTGTCTGGCTCATCTAAATTCACGGGATTGCCATCCCCTTCAACCAGCAGAGAGCTAAACGCGTTTGATACGATCTGGGTCGACACCGCTGTGTCAAGCTCATCACTTAAGCTACTGACCGCGGTAGATAACAAGGTAATTGTGTTTGCTATCTGCAAAAATTTTTTTTGAGCCGCTAGTGCTTGTTCATAAGTTTGAGTATCGGACGAGGTATCCGCGAGCACCTCAAGCGGGTCGTAAGTCAGCAGGTTTACTTCACTAGGAAGACCTAGGCCAGTTTTAAGCTTATCGCTTAACTGCCCTAAAGATTCCTGAGGATAACTCTGCATTAAAGATTGCAAAACAGTTGTGGCTGGATTGACGATCATCGAGCCTGACGGCGCTGTAAGCGTTCCTTTGAACTCAGCTCCCGTCATGATATCAGTGCCACCGAACGCTGCGATGGAGCCAGTTGGTGCATTGTTAGGGAGATAATAGTTTCCAAATTCATCTGTAGTGGTTGAAAATTCTTCGGGGTCCAAAATACCGTCACCGTCTTCATCGATGAAGACTGTTGCACCGGCTATATAACCATCAACTACTGAGCTTTGCAGACCATTTTCAGATAGACGTTCGATTAATGTTTCAAAAGCCTGTTCCGCCGAGGATACTGCCCCATCGGTGTCATCGATGCTCTGAAGTATATTTCGAACGGCGACATAAAGTGCGGGCCCTGAATAGAAATCTGATTTTTCTGTTTCGTCTAATTTTACAGAGAAACTATAGGCAGCGTCTGCACGATTATCTAATGTTTCTCCAAGTGAATCGGTTCGAGAAATCAAGCCGATGAACGCATCGGTCCAACTGATCGCTCCAGAGTCGAATGCATTAGTTAAGGCGACTAATTCCTCTGTTTCTAGCTCAATATTCAACGCGTTTGTTACGACAAAACGTATTACCTCAGCTGTCCCCAGCTCGGCTTGCAGTCCCGTCATGTAAGTTTCAACGACTTCGATGAGGGGTGAAAAGTCGCCACCGCTGATCAAAGTGTTAAGCGCTTCGATTTCCTCTGAACTAGCAGGACGGCCTGTGCCTAAAATAAAGATTTCGTGGAATAGTTTGTGTAGTTCTTGTTCGCTCATGATTTAATTTCTAATCCTTTTTAAATTAAGTCTTGCTATTAAGTTATCTATACTTTTTGAATTACTACTTTTGTTAATTCAAAGGAAACCTGTCTGGCTTTGAAAAAGACAATATCCATCTAGATGTGTTAGACGTCTTGAGAATCAGAAGAAAAGCATATTTTCGAAATATGTAAATCCAGTAATTCCTTTTTCTAACAGAATTATTTTAGTTGATTGCTGAATGTCAATAATTTTTGGGCATAATAACTTCGAATCTAGATCCATTTTTTGCTAAGTAAGCTTAACGGTAAAGTTCTTGCTCTTAATCATTCGTGCAAAATTAGCCATGTGGATAGTAGGCATTACTGCAAATCAATAAAAAAGCTGTTAGCTAACAATTTAAAAAATAAGACAATGTCTATGGATAATATAAAGATAAAATCAATACTAAGGTCTAGCAATGCTCGGCTTTGTTGTTTTTTGCGAGTGCTAATTGAGAAAAGCAAGTAACAGCGGCAGGGTCGCAAAGCAGGCAATCGTGGTAATCAGCAAAGCACTGGCACAGAACGAGCGGTAGCCATACTGACTACCGATAATGGGATAAATACTCATCATGGGAACGGCGGCGAGAATCACGGCACCAATTCTAAGATGGTTATCGATGCCAGGAATCAGCCACATAAATAGCGCCATACAAGCAGGGTGAATAATCAGCTTACCGAAGGTGATGGCGCTGATATCCGCAACGTTACCTTTGATGCTAGTACCCACCAAAGAGCCGCCTAACACCATCAAGGCCAAGGTCGCTGAGGCACCAGATAACATCATCAAGACTCGATCGGCCACATCTGGAAGGCTTAAATGGAACTGCGAAAAAAACATACCGCAGACCACAGCAAGCACCAGAGGGTTCTTCGCTAAGCGTTTCAGAGTGCTAAGCAAGGTTTGCGACAGACTGAGCCCTTGATCTTTAGAGGAAAAGTAACTGAGTAAGGCAAACACAGTGGGTAAGATAATGGCGTTTTCCCCCATCAGGGTCATGGCAAATGCCGCCGTAGGTGGATCGTCAAACACCAGCAGCATCACGGGGTAGCCAAAGAAGCCTGAGTTAGAGCAGGCCATGCCTGCCCCTTTCAAAGAGGCTTGCAGGTTGTCTTTTTTGAGTGCCCAGGCGGTAAATAGAATACCGATCAACAGCGATAACAAAGACGCCAAGCTAAAAGCCAGCAGATATTCAGGAACAAAGACCTCACTCGAATCCATCTTTGCCAAGGTGCTAAAGATGAGGGCAGGTAAGGTGAAATAGAGCACGATTTTAGCCATGCCAGCGATGCTTTCATCGCTGACGAGACGAGTGCGCACCGCCGTGAAGCCTAGCGCCATCAAGATAAAGATAGGCGCAGTGGTAAACAACATTTCAAACATGATTAAGCATCACAAGCAGAAGCAAGATATTACTGATAGCAGGATTCAGATCACTCAGAGAAAGAGTGATCTGGATTGTAGTAGCTGTCTAGGTTTGCCGCAGTTTCTCGTACGGCTTTACTGAACAATTGCAGCGCCATGGAGGCATTGGTGTCCGCGCGCACGCTAAGGCCGACAGCGCTAAGGGTTTCTTTGGTGTTGACTGGCAGTTCTGCCAATTCGCCATCGGCGATTTCACGGGCAACAACACCGCGGGAGATGATCCAAATGGCATCCGTATGGCGAATAAACTCTTTACCAAAACTGTCTGACACCGTATCGATACGATCACGAATATTGCTCACCCCTTCTGCTAGCAAGAAGCGATCAACCGTTGGACCAGTGATGGATTCTTCTGGTGGGTACAGTACCGTGTATTGGGTGATTTCGTTGAGCTGGAAGTCCGCTTTGTCGAGTAGTGGATGACCAGGACGTACGGCAAACACCACCTGTTCAGAATAGAGATGCTGGAAGGAAATCCCCGCCATGGCTTCTGGTACGCCCATACGACCTACGACCAAGTCTAATTCGCCAACACGTAGCTGGCTCATCAGTAGAGAGTTTGGTCCCGAGACAAGGTGCAAGCGCACATCCACGTTGTTGGAGCGAAAGCGTTTCACTGCTTCGGGCAGCACGCTAGTGGCAACCGTTGGTAATACACCGATACTGAGCTTTTGTTGGCCGGTCACCAAGGCTTGATTAACGCGCTCCGCCCCTTCACGTAGGGCGGCAACACTGGTGCTGGCGTGTTCTAAAAAGAGGTTGCCGTAATGCGTTAGCTCGATGCCTTTCTTGCTACGCTCAAGCAGTCGTACCCCTAAAATCTCTTCCAACTCTTTCAGCTTTTTGGAAACGGCGGGCTGAGTCAGTGATAGCACATCTGCCGCGCGCACGACGCTGCCTTGGCGAATGACTTCTAAGAAACATTCTAAGTGGCGATACTTAATGCGATTTTCCATCATGGTGTTTGGACCTTCAACTCGACGCTAACAGAAGTTGTGTATTACAACCTGCTTTGTTGGGCATTAAAAGTAAAATATACAATTTTTGATATGCTTATTTAAAAAATGAAAGACGCTTGTTAGTAATTCTCCCTAAATGTGCCAATTTACGACTCATATAGGGAGAAAATGGCATATTAGAAATAATTATATGTCAAAAGCGGTATCTAAGCGTGTTTGGCAAAAGCTTCTCGAGTGAGATTGCGAATGCCTTCAATGCCCACGACTATGTTGTCTTCAATACGTATGCCACCGTAAGGAAGCAGGCGTTCGATCTTCTCTAGGTTGCAGGCGTGGTGTGGTTGTTCGGCTTTGAGTTTTTCGAGCAACATGGGAATAAAATACAAACCAGGCTCAATGGTCAGCACCATATTTTCATTAAGATGGCGGGTCAGACGTAGAAATGGGTGATCCGCTGGCGGATCGATGATTTGTCCTTGTGGGCTACCTTGACGGCCACCGGCATCATGTACTTGCAGACCTAACAGATGGCCTAAGCCATGCGGATAGAAATGATGGGGAACGTGTTTAGCCAATTGCTCTTCGATACTCAGTGAGCAGATATCATGCTTTTTCAGCAGTTCCGCAACGCCGATTAAGGATTTGTCATGCAGCTCAACAAACGGTGTTCCGGCCACGGCTTGGTTGGCAATACTTTGTTGCAACACATCCATATCGGCGACCAGATCGCTGAATTCATCTTGTAAGGTGGTCGTGGTTCGGGTGATATCACTGGCGTAGCCATTGAACTGGGCGCCAGCATCGACCAACAAGGTGAGTGGGCGAAATGGGCGATGATGGCCTTTCTGCTCATAGTGTAATACCGCGGCATGCTCATTGATACCAACGATATTTGGGTAGGGCGTATGGATCGCATCTTGTGCGGTCGCTCTGAGGTAAGCGAGATGCACCTCAAACTCGCTAGCTCCCTCTAAAAAGGCGGTTTGTGCAGCCAAATGGCCTTTGACCGCAATCGCAGAGGCTTCTTCTATACAAGCAATCTCATAATCAGTTTTCACTGCACGATCATAATTAAGCCAAGTAAACAGGGAGTCATTATGCCTTAGTGAGCCCAGAGCGTCGGGGCCGATCAGGGCGACATCAGATGGCAGACATTTCAACCAATCATCATTAAGCGTGGGGACTATGTGCCAGTGGGCTTGCCATTCGCCTTCAGGGATGGCGTTGGCCATATGCCAAAAGTCTTGCTGAGCTGGCCAGATTAACTCTGGTTTATCGTGTTTGATAACGATGTAACAGCCTGCCGGCAACGTGAAAGGTAACCATTGTTGTGCGGCGGCAAAGGGTTTGTAGGGATGAGTATGATCATCTTCAAAGTAATAACTAGGCTTGCCCGAGGCTATCACGATGGCATCCAGCTTAAAGGCTGACAAGGCCGCACAATAGCGCTGTAACAAGGTCTCTAAGTGACGAACATATAAAGAGTTTTGCATCATCATTCCACCCTAGATAGTGGCTGTGCTGAGCACAGCGGAATGTCTTTAGTTTAGGACACAGGCAGGGTCGGAGTAAATTTTAGCAGCGCGGTAAATTTATCCGCTGGTACAGGGGGGGAGTAGTAATAACCTTGACCGTAATGACAACCCAACGAATTCAATAGTGTGGCTTGCTCTAGGTTCTCTACCCCTTCTGCGACCACTGTGCAATCAAACGCTTTCGCTAAATTCAAGGCACTGGTCACAATTGACAAGTTACTGCTGTTGGTTTCCATGTCGCTAATAAACGAACGATCGATTTTAATCGTGTCCACATTAAGGCTGCTGATGTAAGCCAGCGAGCTCATGCCCGTACCGAAATCATCAATCGAAATACTCACACCTATATCTTTAAAGCGATTCAGGCTCTCAGAGATGGTTTGCAGGTGTAGGCTAGTGGCCGTCTCAGTCAGCTCGACTTCCAGCATCTTTGGTGGGATGTCGGCCTTTTGCAACAATTCCTGTGTATAGCAAACGATGTCTGGATCCAGTAGGTTATAAGGCGATAGGTTAATGGCCACTGGCACCATGAGGCCCTGCGTTTTCCAGATGCTAAGTTGATGGATCGCCATACGAATCACGTAACGGCCAAATTCACGCACCTTACCACTTTGTTCAATAAGTGGGATAAATAACAAGGGCGGTAACATGCCATCGACTGGGTGCTGCCAGCGAGCTAAGGCTTCACAGGCAACGATCTGACCATTGGTTAGGTTAACCTTCGGTTGGAAAAATAGCTTAATTTGTTGTTCCGCTAACGCATCCCCTAACTCACTACGGTAGCGTAACGTCTGCTGGCCTTTTTCATCATTTGAGTGGGATTTATTAAATAGCACCCATTTACTGCGTAGCTTTTTCGCTTCATGCATCGCGATGTCCGCACTGATCAATAGGGCGTCGATATCTGAGCTGTGTTCTGGGCAAAGGGCGATACCGATACTGGCTTCAAGGTGGATCGGTAGTTCGTTCATGGTAATTGGATGTTGGAAGGATTCCACCACGGTTGCGGCAAAGGCTTCACATTCTTCTGCGGACACATCCGGTGCCCAAATCAGAAATTCGTCACCGCTGGAGCGAAATAGGGTTTGTTCGGGGCTTAATACTTGGCTTAATTTATGAGCAAAGATGACCAGTAGCTTGTCGCCAGCACTGTGCCCTAGGGTATCGTTGATTTCTTTGAATTTATCTAGGTCAATGGTTAGCAAGGTGCCTTTGACTAACTCATCAGAGTTTCTTTGCTGAGTTTGCAACAAATCCACTAGGTACAAACGGTTAGGTAAGCCAGTCAGTGTGTCGTGGGTCGCCAAGCGGCGCAGAGCCTCGTTCTTTTCCTCAACTCGTTTGGCAATCCATGACGATAAAGTCAGAGCTAGCCAGACAGCGATCCAGAAAACAACAACGGATGTAATCGATAGATGTTTGGCAATATGGCTCAGGGCTTGATCGATACTGCTCGGCGCAGTCACCATCATAATGGCGGTGTTATCGTCGCTTTGTAACGTCCATAAGAAATGCAAATCATCGTGTTCGATATAGCCTGAGCGTTCGTCATTCAACTGTGCTTTGGCAATCATCGGGATTAATGCATCAAGTGATGCATTCGGCATATTACGAGTAATGTCCCATGATTGATCTGTGCTTGAAACGCGAATGTAGAGTGGCTGTGTCGCATCGCTTTCAGTTTGCTGCATGATGTCGATCAGCTCATTGATACGCTGTTCAGCCTCTTCGCCTTCTTCTTCAATTTCAGCTAACAAAAAGAGAGAGCGCTTTTCCAAGTAGCTAATTTCAGTGTTAATACCCATTTCGCTACTAAGACGGTAGGCGGCGACACCATAAATAACCGACACCACCAAAGCAACACTTAAGCAAATAATAATAAGCTTACGTCGCAATGATCCATCGAGTTGTAAATCAAATAGTGCCGCCATGTGCTGTGCTTCTACTTATCTTTTGGGCGGGTGCTGATACCCGCGATGGAATAAACCGGACACCAACCTGTCGCTAGGGAAATTAAGTTAAGAACGCCAAACAAAAATAATAAGATTTCAATAATGCTATCTTGAATGACTTCGCCGTTGAATAGGGCAAAGGAAATCACGAAAACACCAATCACGCCGCGTGCTAGGCGATCCCAAATGTGTAGGTTTTGTTTGATCATAGATACCCTCAAAACAACGATTAATTAATAGATCAGTTAAGCCTAAATTTACTGTATTGGCATGTAGAGTACAGTAACAAATTGCAATGGATCTGTAGTTTCTTTTGGCGAAACTTCGTAAACCTCAATACTGCTACGCTGTCTGGCGGGTTTGTGTTGCTGCAAGCGCACACAAGTTTCTAAGACATGCCATGCTAACCATAAATACTGATAACTTCCTTGATACCTTAGTCCAACAAAATTGCCTTTAAAGGTGATGCGTTCCGGCTGGGCTTCACAGGGGCTTAGATTCTGAATCGGGATACCCAATTTGCCAGTAAAATAATGGTGGCTCATATCCGCCGCTTCAAAGAGTGCAAAGCTTGGACCTGCGGGTCTATTTTCTGGACCAAGGCTAATAATCAAATCACGAAAACCTTGCTCCATTTGCATCGACATGGAGTGATCGCTGACGATAAATGGACGTGTGATGGCATCGACATTGGCTAAAGTGCGGCTGTCTTGCAGTGCAAAGGAGGTTAAGTAATGACTGTCAGGCTCGGTGCGCGCACACAAGCGGACCAGCAACAGGCGCATATCCGCATGAATTTGCTTTAACAACTGTGGTTGCTTGTAACGATGCCAGAAGTTTAGTTCGCTTTTGGCAATGACATTCATGACTAACTGATGATCTTCAGTTTCACTTAATTCGATTTGAACCTGAACCGGGCTCGGATAAAAGTGATCACTTTGCACCTGAAATCTCACCAATTTATTGGCTTGTTGCGACTCAATATGACAAGACACTTTACCAAGTTGCAGACCTTTTAATTGCACCAAAGCGCCTTCTAAAGAGTGACTGCTGCGTTGATTGACTAAAACGGAAGCATTTTCATCAAATAACGCCCACGGCAACCAACTTGGCCAATATTCCAATTGGTTTATTTCTGAGAAGACTTTTTCAGCCGAACACGACATTAAGGAAGTATGATGTATATAGACATACCTTTGCGTGAACAGGGCATAACCCGCTACGCAAAGTAGGATAGAGATGAGTATTATTAGCCCAATGATCACGGTATTGCGCTCCTTACTGCTTCGTAACGGCGAGCAGAAGTAAATCCATTTAGGGAATTAATGTCCCTAAAAATGGAGAAAAAGGCAAATCCTAAGGTCAGTATAGTAACGGTCCTTGGCTTAAGACAAAGATAACGCTATTTACAGAAGAGGGGAAACAGCAGATGCACAAAGTATTGGTATGGGATTGGCCGGTGCGGCTACTTCATTGGATGATGGTGCTACTGTTCACTGGTTTGATCATTACCGGAAAAGGTGATGGCGATAATATGGATTGGCATTTCTATATGGGTTATGCCTTGTCTGCCGTGATTGTCGCTCGTATAGCGTATGGTTTTATGGGGTCGGATTTCGCCAAATTTAAGCACTTTATTTACCATCCCTTAGAAGTGTTGCAGTACGGCAAAAACCTGATCGCTGGTAAAGGGGAAACCTACCTAGGCCATAACCCTGTGGGTGGTATCATGGTAATCGTGTTGCTGTTGGCGATGACCGTACAATGGGGCACTGGTCTGTTTAGTAGCGATGAAATCTTTTGGTTTGGTCCCTTCTACGGCACCGTGTCGGAGGAGCTCAATGCGACCCTAAGTACGTTGCACCACGCTTTGCCAAATATTCTCTTAGCCCTAGTCGCACTGCATATTTTGGCGGTCTTGTACCATGAGTTACGTTTCGGCGAACGTTTAGTAGCAGCCATGCTGCATGGTAAGAAAAAACACCATACCGAATTTGAGAAGCACGCCAGTACGCCCCGTATTGGTGTAGTGTTATCCCTTGGTGGAGCACTAGCGTGGTTAGCTTGGCTATGGAATATTCCGGTTTGATTTGAAATCGTCTGAAAGTGGTGCCGCTTATGCGGCATCGCTTTCACTGTAGATCTCATCTTTGTTGTAATCTATGCTATCGTCACTATTGTAGTCGTCGCCGGATTCATCCATATAGGAAGTTTCATCCGGTTCAATGACTAAGTCTTCTAGATCGCTTTGCTCGTCTTTAGGTTCTGAGCTTTGAGTGCTTTTCTCAGTTGGCTTTTTTGGCGTTTTCTTACGCTTATTGCCGAGCGCTTCAAGCAGCTCTTCTTTGTTTTCAGCTAAATACATGGCCAGTTTTGTGGTTAGCTGATCGTCCTCCAGCACGCCGCTGCTTTGCAGTAAATCCTCAAGATTTTCTGCGGTCTCCAGCAGTTTGTCATAGTGGTCTGCTTCCGCTTTAGAGGAAAAAGTCATTTTCTCAACACCATTGCGTTCAACAACATATTTAATTACGACAGGCATAAATCGCACCTCATTTAAAATACTGTATAAATATACAGTTATGATTTTGTGCTTGTCCAGTATTTTATTTGCTATTCAGCACCACCTTGGTAAAGTGGCGCGAAAAGTCAGTTTTTAGGTTAGCCATGTCTGAATTTGAATGGTCGCAGTTAAATGCGGCATTTTTCACCAACAACTTTGAATACATTGCCACGCTGCTCTGGATCATCGGCATTGTTGCCATCCGCCGTTATATGAAGCGGCTATTGCGCGCCAATGAAAAGCTCGAGATGGATCGCAAGCGTCGTCGCTTAAACGCTGTTGATAACGTATTTAACTTGGTGATGTTTGTCGGTCTAGTGCTGATTTGGGCGACCGAGTTGCAGAACATTGCCATTTCCATTGCCGCCTTTATGGTGGCCTTGGTGATTGCCACCAAAGAGTTTATTTCCTGTATTGTCGGCGCGTTTTACAAAGCCAGTACTCGACCTTATCAGGTGGGTGACTGGGTGCGTATTGGTCAGTTTGAAGGGGAAGTCACCGACAGTGATTGGCTCTCAACCACCTTGTTTGAAGTGGATTTTAAAGGTGGTAGCTATGCCTACACAGGGCGTACTACGGTCGTGCCGAACAGTGTCTTGCTGACCAACTCGGTGCAGAACTTAAACTATATGCGTCGCTATGTTGAACATTCCTTTTCGATTTCTAGACTGACAGATGACGTAAATTTGTTTGAAATTAAAGAACCTATTTTGGCCAAGATTCGTGAGTACAGTGAGCACTTTCACGAAGTGGCGATTCGTTATAACAGTCTGATTGAAAAACGCTTGGACATTAAAATAGCCGGCCCTGAGCCAACCGTGCGCGTGCAAACTACGATCGAGGGCTACAACGTCTTTACGGTGTCGCTGTTTTGCCCGACCCACGAGGCTGCAGAAATTGAGCAAAAAGTCACCGAAGATTTTATGCGTATTTGGTTTGAGAAAAAGCGTCAGTCTTAGGAGGCGCAGTGTTCATGTTTAAACAGAAATTGTTAAAAAATAAAATGATCTGGCTAGCGGGGACCGCGGTCGCGGCACTGTTATCTGGCTGTTCGTCAGATATGAGTGTCAGTGAAGCCGAGTTGAATGCGGAAGTCGCCAAACGTCTAGAAACCACTCAACCTGATATCATTCAGCTGACCTTAGAAGAGTCGACGCTGAACCTTGATTTACTGATCAAGGAAGCCAATATAGACCTGACTGAACGTGATGGCGGTTTGGTGATGGTGGATATGAAAACGGACATTCGCGGAACCTTAAATGTTTTCGGCCAAGATATGACCATGACCGCGCAGTTGGATCCATCGTTTGAGTCGGGTCTACGCATTGAAGAAGATCGTGTTTACCTTGTCGGCGCGAAACTGACGCAAATCGCGGTGCAAGGCAACAGCATCAGTGATCAGATGTTCCGTAATACCTTGGGCTCATTGCACAGTGATTTTGAAACCGCACTAGCCAATTATTTTGATACTCATCCGGTGTATGTATTGAACCATTCGATGACCGAAAAAGCGGCGGCGAAAATGGTGAAAGACATAGTGATCACCGAAGATAGCATCGAATTTATGATTTTTTAGACGTTAAGGGGCCTGTTAGGTTAGCATGGCTCCGATTATTGAAATGAGGACAACATATGTCTATTGCAGACAACACAGTGGTGCAATTCCACTACACACTTCGTGAAGGCGACAAACTAATCGAGACTTCTGCAGGTAACGAGCCATTGGCTTACCTACACGGCCACGGCAACATCATTCCTGGTCTTGAAAAAGCCATGGTGGGTAAATCAGCTGGCGATGAGTTTGAAGTGACTGTTCCTTGCTCTGAAGGTTACGGCGAGCGTCAAGAAGACAAAACTCAGCAGATCCCTGTGAAACACCTACACGGCGCGAAAAAATGGACGCCAGGCATGGTGGCTAACGTGCGTACTGACCAAGGCGTTCGTCAAGTGACTATCGTGAAAGCGGGTCTTAAGCACGCGACTGTGGATCTTAACCACCCACTAGCAGGCAAAGAGCTAACTTTCTCTGTGCAGATCGTTGATACACGCGAAGCAACAGAAGAAGAAGTGGCGCACGGCCATGCACACGGCATCGGTGGTCACCACCACCATTAAGCACTGCCAAGTTGCCGTCGATTTTGTTGATCGACGGCAAGCTTTTCTCCTCGCCAATGATCTTTTCGATTCCTTTTCATTCCGCAAAAATCTCGCATTAATCTGATCAATCACTAGCATTTTGCTGTTATTTGGCCATTTTTCTAGGCAATTTCACGGATTCTGTTCCAAGCTGAATAGGCAAAATTAAAATAACTGTGGCTTGACAAAGTGACGTCTCAATGATTAATTGATAATTATTATCATTTGCATCAAAGAGGCTTGAGTCATGACTTATCACATCGTTCCGTTCTCTGTTATTGAGCAAACCATTAAACGTGGCGTGGCATCCGATTCCCCCAAGGTGTTGCACCAATACTTGGATACTAGCGAAGCGTACGCCGAGCAGTTGGGCATTTCAGAAGCCTACGATCTCTACAAGCGAGTGTTTCGAGTGTTACTGGATACCGTATGTGATGCGGCTGTGCCAATGCATTGGCGTGAATTGTGTTTGGACTCGATTTACCGTCCACTGATGCAATTGAAACGCTTTGTAATCACCGATCAGGACGCGGTGGATTACTACCGTTTGGAACATGAACTGCGTGCCATGAGTCACTACTTTATGTCGAGCCAGCAAATGGGAGTCAGCAAATGAATACCCGACTAGAAGCGGACAGCATGGGACAACTCGAAGTCCCTGAATATGCTCTGTACGGTGCGCAAACCCAGCGTGCGATCAATAACTTCCCAGTGAGTGGGCAGTCACTTCCAGAGTCATTTATTCGTGCTTTGATCAGCTTAAAACAAGCCGCTGCGCGAGCGAATCTACGACTTAAATGCATAAGTGAACCCATGGCTCATGCCATTGATCAAGCTTGTACTGAGCTGCTTAAAGACCCTGAATTGATGAAGCATTTCCCTGTGGATGTGTTTCAAACGGGTTCTGGTACCAGCTCCAATATGAATGCCAACGAGGTGATCGCCACCTTAGCGACTTTGCGCCTAGGGGAGAGTGTTGGCGCCAATGACCATGTTAACTTTGGCCAGAGTAGTAATGACATTATCCCCAGTGCGATTCATGCCAGTGCAGCGATCGAGGTCAGTAAGCGCTTACTGCCAGCGCTAGAGCATTTGAAGTCCACTATTAGGGAAAAAGGCCAAACGCTGAAAGGCCATACCAAAACTGGCCGTACCCACTTGATGGACGCCATGCCGGTGCGCTTTGACCAAACCTTTAATGGTTGGGCGGCACAGTTGCAAGACAATATTGATAACCTGAATTCGATCTTGGCCAAAGTCACCAAGCTGGCTCAAGGGGGCACAGCGGTCGGCACAGGCATTAATGCCCATCCTGACTTCTCTAAGTTTATCTGTGAAGAACTGTCGACCCTCAGCAAGGTGACCTTTAGCCCCGCAGAGGACTTCTTTGCTGTGATTGGCTCCCAAGATACCGCGGTCGCGCTATCGGGTATTTTGAAAAGCACCGCCGTGACCTATATGAAAATCGCCAACGATTTACGTTGGATGAACTCTGGGCCTTTGGCTGGCCTTGGGGAAATTACCCTCGAAGCTCTACAACCGGGCTCTTCGATTATGCCGGGTAAAGTAAACCCCGTGATTCCCGAAGCCACGGCCATGGCGGCGGCACAAGTGATCGGTAATGATACGGCGATCACCATTGGCGGTCAGTCTGGCAACTTTGAGCTTAATGTTATGCTGCCCATGATTGCCCATAACCTATTGAATAGTATCCACTTACTCACTACCACGGGCACACTAATGGCGGACAAAGCCATCGCGACCTTGACGGTGAATGAAGACAAACTGAATGAAGCGCTGGGCAAAAATCCAATCTTGGTAACGGCATTGAACCCGATTATTGGTTATCTCAAAGCCGCGGAAATCGCTAAAAAAGCCTACAAGGAAAAACGCCCAGTGATTGATGTGGCGGTGGAAGAAACCGATTTAAGCCGTGAAGAATTGGAAGCGCACTTGGATCCGGCTAAATTAACCAAAGGCGGCTTATAAGCGAAAGGAAAAGAGCAAGTAAGTTCCATCACGGACGATGGGACGGGCTGGAGGACGCAAGCCCCTCCAGCCCATCTAATATGCTTAAAAAGGGACTATTTCATATCATCAAAGCGGATTTGCACCTTCGGTTGCTTTGGTTTTGGCACCTCGGGCAGCTTTAACGGCTCAACAATCTTCTCCAGACCATTCACCTTAACCTCCAACGCCAACTGCAACCAACGGCCTAACTTACCTTCCGGCCAGCCCTTATGGTTAAACCACAGCAAATACTCCTCTGGCAGATCAACGATCAAACGACCCTCGTACTTACCAAACGGCATCTTCTGACGCGCAATATCCAGCAAATCCTGCTTCTCAATCATAACCACCACCGCTCCTAAACAAGCCCCGCATACTACCACAAAACTCCCTTGTGGGAGGGCTGTCCCAGCCCGATTGCTTTTTGTAGGACCTCGCTGTGCGAGGGAAACGATCTCGTACGAGCCGCCTCCGTTCGGCGATTGGCCCTTCCTTGTAGGACCTCGGTTTCCGAGGGATCAATCTGCAAACTCGGCAATTTCTCTAGGATGCTATTCATCAGCTTCGGTGCTTACCAACCGCTTTGCAGGCACTATCCCATGTGATTCAATTCGCTTGCGCAATGTCTCATTCTTCGACGCGTCAGCACGAATCAAACACATGGGATATCGCTAATAAGCCCGCAAACTCCCGTACGAGCCGTCTCCGTTCGGCGACTGGACTAGCCGCTCCGCAGGTAATCAGAGGCTCCTGATTTTGTGAGAGGGCTGTCCCAGCCCGATTGGACTAGCAACTCAGCAGGCAATAAGAGCTCTCAGCTTCGGTGCCTATCATCTCCTTTGGAGGCACTATCCCATGTAATTCAATTCGCTTGCGCAATGTCTCATTCTTCGACGCGTCAGCGCGAATCAAACACATGGGATATCGCTAATCAATCCGCAAACTCTCGTACGAGCCGCCTCCGCTCGGCGACTGGACTAGCAGCTCCGCAGTTAATCAGAAGCTCTTGCTGTTTTTGTAGGAGGGCTGTCCCAGCCCGATTGGACTAGCAGCTCAGCAGGCAATGAGAGTTCTCCGCTTCGGTGCTTACCAACCCCTTTCGAGGCACTATCCCATGTAATTCAATTCGCTTGCGCAATCCTCGTACTTCGGCCCCGACTTTGTCTTAATTAAAGAGCGCGCGAATCAAACACATGGGATATCGCTAATAAGCCCGCAAACTCTCGTACGAGCCGTCTCCGCCCGGCGATTAGATTTATCAGATCAGCAGGAAATAAGAAGTATCTGCTGTTTTTGTAGGAGGGCTGTCCCAGCCCGATTGGACTAGCTGCTAAGCAGATAATGAGAGATCTCAGCTTCGGTGCTTACCAACCCCTTTCGAGGCACTATCCCATGTAATTCAATTCGCTTGCGCAATCCTCGTCCCTCGGCAACGACTGCGCGAATCAAACACATGGGATATTGCTAATAAGCCCGTAAATTCTCTCGTACGAGCCGTCTCCGTTCGGCGATTGATCTACATTGCTAAGTAGAAAATGAGAGGCCACATAATTAGCTCTTATCACTTGTTCAAATATTCAGTGTATTTTTGATTAACTCAATAAAATGCGCATTTTCACGGTTTGAATGTGGTTCACTTTCTCGGATTTACACAAGAAAATCATAAAAAATATAATAAAATCAGTCGCTAACAAATAGTGTGGTTAGAATAACGTGCTGTGGATAAATGTGATAACGCGTATGCTCATTTTTATCCGATAAAGCTTCTTTAGGTAAGCTAGAAAAGCAGCTTTAAATCATTAATTTAGTGAGGTTTAATGAAAACATTAAGAGTTGCGTAAATGAGCATGCGCACTATTAAAATGTTAGGCAGGAGGAAGCATGGCAAGTATCGGAGAAAGAGTTAAGTATGCCATTGATCATATGGGAAGAGGCGAAGTATATGCTGCTTTAGAGCATGCATGTAACGCAGTAGATGTTACATCTCAACGCTATTACAATCAGGATTCAAGCAGCAGAAGTTGCTTCAAAAACTTGATCAAGGAATACACTTGGTTGATCGAGTTTATGTCACTTGGCGGGTTGAATCTTGATGACACTAAATTTGAGAATTTTCCTATCACCGAGGGAGTTAGAAAACCTATAAATGACCCAGACTTTGCTGATTTAATGTACCATGTCGTAAGGTGTGGACTTGTGCATAGTGATTCACTATCAAAAGGTTTTTCATTTCATAATGATGGAAGTCTTCTAATTGCAGATAAAATGATTACATTTCCCGCAAGTGTGGTTTGGGGGATACTCTCCATCGCAATTTTCTGCCCGTCAAACAAGAATGAAATTACAGCTTCAGGGTACTGGATTGGCTTTCATGAAAATAGATTGGTAATTAATGACTTTTGGGGCAATGAAGCTATTGCTAAGCATCTTGCTGGTAGGTATCCAATGCCAAGAGTTACCTTAACTAATCTAAGTTTCGAAAATGCCTAACAAGGTGCTGCAATGACAGCCAAAACTGTCGCTGAGCGCGGCGTTAGTTTTATAGGTAAGTTCGGAGTTTGAATGAAAGAGTGTATATATTGTCGTGAAGAAAAAGATTCTTCTGAGTTTAGTCTGGAGCATATTCTACCTCAGTTTATCGGTGGGGCAGCCGCTCCTGAATTTCTAAAAACACGACAAGTATGTGAAAAGTGTAATAATAACCTTGGGCTATTTGTTGATGCAGGTTTTGAAAAAGACTGGATAGTTCATAATCATTTAAGAACAGCAGCACACGCCTTCTTTAACCCTGAAAAGCCGACAGGTTTGCCCTTTATTTGCATGGGTAATTCAGATTTACAACCTCCTGAAATGTTGGAAAGTGAAGTTTGTGAACTCTGGCTAGGTCCCTTGGGTGAAAGAGTCTACTGGATAAGACCAGTAGACAAGAGGT
Source organism: Marinomonas sp. HM11-D (assembly GCF_057626615.1). Lineage (NCBI taxonomy): Bacteria > Pseudomonadati > Pseudomonadota > Gammaproteobacteria > Oceanospirillales > Oceanospirillaceae > Marinomonas > Marinomonas sp. HM11-D. The sequence continues at coordinate 44,221 of NZ_JBMMKT010000013.1, forward strand.
TATTTTGGTATGCTGGTGGCAACCCTAGAACAGCTAAAAAGAAACATAGCCGAGCATATTTTATGTTCTCTGAGCGCTCAAACAAGAATATGTTGCTTTCATGGCTTAGTTTTCGTGACTGTTTTGAGGGCAAAAAGGTTAGGAAAGTTCTTTGTGGTACGGTTGAGGGAGCAGACCCGAAAACTATTGGCTTCTCGGACTCTGATACATTAGATAAAGAAAGAGTAAAATACTTCTTTCGTCATGTTAAAGAGAGTAATAATCAGGAGCGTGGTACTGCCTCTATGTATATTGATTATGATATACGCTTTATGGCAAAAACAGCGATTGGCGTAGCATACTCATTGTTCGGTGATATGTTTCTAGAAACGCCTTACTCAAGAGAGCTGACGAAAGCACTTTGGTATCGTCGTGAAGATGAGATTCCTGACATAAAATTCGGACGTAATGTCGCAGAAAAAGACTCGATGTTATCGAAAATTTTGAGTAACTCAAATGCAGTAACATTATCAGTAATTCCCAACAATATTGGTGTGGGAATCAACTTCAATATATCTGGTAATTTGAATTGGGTTATTCAAATGTTAGTAAATGATGAGATCACAAAAGAACAACGTGAAGCTGTAGGTAACGGATTTGTTGTTATCTTATTTAAACCCCTTAAAAAGTGTATTGTGTTAGATTACCCTGATTTCCTGGCTTATAAATTAGGCAATATAAAGCATCAAGAACTTGATTCCATTTATGCTCAAATGGACAAGAATAAAGACTATTTAAAAAATCTGTAGGCATATAAAACTAACAAAGCATTTAAGAGTGATTCCTAACGCTTGGTATTTTTTATTCCATCGTTGGGTTCAGTGTTTACGGTGATATGGTTGAGTTTTGCGGTCGCGTTGCTCACCCCTTAACAGGGCGTTACGTATCACAGGAACCCCATGCAAAAAATAACACTAAAAGGCTTTATCCTAATCCCTGAGTCGGATCTTGAAATAGTACAAACTGAGTTAGTAAACCACACACGCCTCACACTCGAAGAAACCGGCTGCATCACTTTTAGCGTTATTCACAACCCAGACAATCCTCTTCGTTTTGACGTTTACGAAGAGTTCGCTGATAAAGAATCGTTCGACTTACACCAGCAACGAGTGAAAGCATCGCATTGGGGGAAGGTGGCGGTAAACGTTGAGCGTCACTATGAAATATTGGAATAATCACAGCCCCACTCCCCATGTAACAACCCGTTAATACCTCCCGCGCCACTCTAACTGTTACAACTTACCTCTGTTGGAAACACAATAAGAGGAAGCATTATGTCTAATAAAAAAATCTTAATGATCACGGGTGATTTCACGGAAGATTACGAAACCATGGTGCCGTTTCAGGCGTTGTTAAGTGTCGGTCATCAGGTGGATGCGGTCTGTCCTGATAAGAAAGCTGGTGACTCTGTCGCAACGGCGATTCACGATTTTGAAGGGGATCAGACCTACACCGAAAAGCCCGGTCACCGTTTCGCGTTGAATGCGACCTTTAGTGAGATTAAGGCGGAAGACTACGATGCTTTGGTGATTCCAGGTGGTCGTGCGCCGGAGTATTTGCGTTTAAATAAAGACGTGATTGTCATGGTGCAGCATTTCTTTAAAGCCGATAAACCGGTTGCGGCGATTTGTCACGGTGCTCAGTTGCTGGCAGCGGCGGGTGTGTTGGAAGGTAAAAAATGTTCCGCGTACCCAGCGTGTCAGCCAGAAGTAGAGCTTGCGAAAGGTGTCTACGCGAATATTGCGGTGGACCAGGCGGTGACCGATGGTAACTTGGTGACGGCGCCAGCATGGCCTGCTCATCCTGCGTGGTTAGCGCAGTTCTATGTTTTGCTAAACCGCTAATCTGATCTTTCTCTGCTGTATCGGGGGAGTGGGCATTAACTTTTTTGTAAAATAGTGGCTTCTCCCTCTGACTTTCCTAAAAAATCAGCTAACCTGTTTTGTCTGCGTTTGTTCTTTTGCGTTGTTAAGGGATTTTAACAGGATGATTTTATGTGCAAGCTGTTTGTGAACTCAGACCCAAGCCTATGGCAAAACGTCACGCGCTCCGTGCGTATTGATGGCATGGTGACCAGTATTCGATTGGAAAATATTTTCTGGTTTACCTTAGAGGAAATTGCCCAGCGGGATCAGTTGTCGCTGGCGCAGATGATTGTGAAGCTTAACCATGAAGCGTTAGAAGCGGGGCACGATCTGGATAATTTCACCTCTTTCTTGCGTGTCTGTGCCATGCGCTATCTGCATTTACAAACTATCGGCATGCTGCCGTCTTCAGCAGATATCAGTTTGGCATCACTTAATAGCGAGCGAATTTTAGAACAGGAAAAGCGCTACTTTGAGGCGCATCAGTAATGAAAAACGAGGGCCGCAACCCTCGTTTCTGTTTTAAGCCTGCACCACTTCTTCCACTGGTTTATCGTAAAGTTGTTTCGCTAACTCTCTAAGTGCCACGCGCACACCTTCTTCGATATTGGGGTGGTAGAAGGGCAAGCATAGGATCTCGGCTACTTCGACATTAAGTTGATGCACCCAGGCCAGTTGGTGCAGTAAGTGCTCACCCCGTGGCGCGATCATTTCCCCACCAACTAAACATTTACTGGTTTTATCGGCATAAAGGCGAATCAAGCCTTCAAACTCCTGCATCACCCGTGGCCGGCCAAGCATATTGAAGTTATAAGAGCCGATCACAATGCTGTCAGGATCAAGCTCCGTAAAACGTTTACCAAAGAAGCCGATATTAGGATGAGTAAAGGCCATGCCAAGCTCGGTGCGTGCTTGATAATGCTTGGCGTTGCCTTGTTGTAACGCTTGAATCACATTGTAGGCAGCGATGCGACCCTCGTCGGCGGCTTCATGGAGGATGGCTTTTTGCCCTGTGGCATCACCGGCGACAAAGATATTTGTGCCTTGGATACGCATGGTGCTTGGGTCAATCTCAGGCATGCCCCGTTGATCTAAGGCAATACCCGCCTTAGCAAGGTTTAGGGTATCAAGATTCGGGCGACGGCCTAGAGCGGCTAGCACCTGATCCACTTCGACGCTGTGCTCACCAAAGCTGACTTTTATACCGTTATTTATCTGTTCTAATTGCGCCGCTTGGCCTAGATAAAGAGGGAAGTCATGACCAATCAGTTCGAGTGCTTTGTCTAGCACTTCGGGATCGCTAATGCCAGCAATGGTCTCGGCCATTTCAATACCAATCACTTCAACGCCTAAGCGTGCCATGGCTTGGCCCAGCTCTAAACCAATGACACCAAGACCGATCACCGCGACTTTGTTAGGTAAAGAGGCTTGTTCAAAGAAAGTATCCGACGTGACCACGCCTTTAATACCTTGCCAAGGAGCTGGCAGCACAGGACGGGAACCGGGGGCGAGGATAATGTGTTTGGCTTGCAGCTGTTCAGTACGCCCATCCTCATAGGTGATTTCTAAGGTACTTGCATCCACAAAGGCCGCACGGCCATTAAGATTCTTCTCGGCCGGAAGCGTTTTCCAAGGAGCAATGGTTTTCTCGACAAAGGCATCACGCATGCTTTGCACCCGCTTCATCACGGTTTCACTATTAACGTGAGCTTGTTCTAAACCTTCAATGCCTTCCACCGCCATCTTCTTTAAATGGTCAAAGTCATCGGCGATTTGGATCAGCACTTTTGAAGGCATGCAGCCAACCTTGGCACAGGTAGTACCATACCAACCTTCATTGATCAGCACATAATTATCCGTGTGCTGCTTGATCAACCCCAACGCGGTATAGCCCGCTGAGCCCGCCCCGACAATGGCAACATCTACTTGGCGCATCACTGCTCCCTCTTATTATTTATTAGATAACTCTAAAGTAATAAGCGAGCGTTATTTCTTCAAGGGAGGATTGACTAGATTGGGACTTAGATCAATTTAGTAGGTAGGGGCTTAGATTAGGTAAGGGGTCAGATCCCTTACGCGTATGACGGTGTTGAGTTGACCGGCTATATCTGTGTAAAAGGGATCTGACCCCTTGAGAATCTGAGGTTCGAGTAGCAGTAGAGCTGTTAGTACAGAGTGGGGTCAGAGGGATCTGACCCCTGAAGTGCCGAGGGCTTGTATCAGCAGAGTTTAAGGCCGCTTACTCCAGCTACCAAAGATATCTTCCTTAGCAAAGCGCTCAATTAAATAATCACAGATCGACTTTAGCTTAGGTGACGGTTGCTGTGCCCTAGGGTACACCAACCACACGCCGGTATAGGGGTATTGATACTGGGGTAATAGCGAGACGACTTTGCCTGAGGCCAAATCATCTTTGACGTAATAATCCGGTAGCTGAGCAATGCCGAGGCCGCGACGTACCGCGTCGAGTAGGGCGGGGCCGGAGTTACTGCGCCAGTGGCTGGAGACCTTTACCTCTTTGCGTTGACCGTTTTGGCTAAACACCCAATGGGTCTTGGACCCCATCAAACACTTATGTTTATTGAGCTCCGCTAAGGTGTGCGGGATACCGTGCTGATCGACGTATTCACGTGAGGCACACAGGTATTCTGCTCGGTCACACAAACGGCGCGATAATAGACTAGAATCACGTAACGCCCCCATACGAATGGCCAAGTCGTAGCCTTCTTCGATCAGATCCACCTCGCGGTTAGTGAGGTGCAGGTCCAGATCCATCTGCGGGTTTTGCAGTAAAAAGTCATTCAATAACGGCGCAAGGTAGCGCTCGCCAAAGGTGGTGGCGCAGGTTATGCGTAAGGTGCCGGTTGGGGCTTGGTTTAAGGCACTGACCGCTTCTTCGGCAGTGGCCAGCGTATTTGGCAGGTCACGACAATGCTGATAGAAGCGCTCGCCTGCTTCGCTTAAGCGAATGCTGCGAGTGGTGCGGAATAATAAAGTGGTATTAAAGCGTTGCTCGAGATGTGTAATGAGGCGGCTTACATGTGAAGCTGACACATCAAGACGACTGGCGGCTTTGGAAAAGCTTCCTTGGTGGACAACTTCCACAAAAGCTTCCATGGCTTCCCATTGTTTCATGCGCGGTGAATCCTGATTGTTGCTGTATGACAATAATGATTTGTTAAAATAAGTATTATCGCAATAGTTATTTGGTATTACACTACGCGCACTTGTTTCACTAACTGTTAAGTTAAAACGGAGTTCACAATGTTGAAATGTAAAGCGGCCGTAGCTTGGGGTCCAGGTCAACCTCTTAAAATCGAAGAAGTTGAAGTACAAGATCCACAGGCAGGTGAAGTACTTGTTCGCATGGTAGCAACAGGTGTTTGTCACACTGACGCATTCACTCTTTCTGGTGAAGACCCAGAAGGTATCTTCCCAGCGATCCTAGGCCACGAAGGTGCAGGTATCGTTGAAGCAGTTGGTGCAGGCGTAACATCTCTTAAAGTAGGCGATCACGTAATCCCTCTTTACACTGCAGAATGTGGTGAGTGTAAGTTCTGTAAATCTGGCAAAACTAACCTATGTCAGGCAGTTCGTGCGACTCAAGGTAAAGGCCTTATGCCAGACGGCACTAGCCGTTTCAGCATCAACGGCGAGCCAATCTTCCACTACATGGGTTGTTCTACTTTCTCTGAGTACAGCGTTGTACCAGAAATCTCTTTGGCGAAAGTTAACCCAGAAGCGGCAATGGACAAAATCTGTCTACTTGGCTGTGGCGTAACAACAGGTATCGGTGCGGTTCTAAACACTGCAAAAGTTGAAGAAGGCGCGACAGTGGCTATCTTCGGTCTAGGTGGCATCGGTCTATCTTGTATCCAAGGTGCGCGCATGGCGGGTGCTTCTCGTATCATCGCGATCGACCTAAACGAATCTAAATTCGAAATGGCGCAGCAGTTCGGTGCGACAGACTGCATCAACCCAACTAAGTTTGATAAGCCAATCCAAGAAGTGATCGTTGAGATGACTGACGGTGGTGTTGATTACTCTTTCGAGTGTATCGGTAACGTTAACGTTATGCGTGCTGCACTTGAGTGCTGTCACAAAGGTTGGGGTGAGTCGATCATCATCGGTGTAGCCGGTGCTGGTCAAGAAATCTCTACTCGTCCATTCCAGCTAGTAACTGGCCGCGTATGGCGTGGTTCTGCGTTCGGTGGTGTGAAAGGTCGTTCTCAGCTTCCTGGTTACGTTGAAGACTACATGAGCGGTAAGATCGAAATCGACCCATTCGTGACTCACAAAATGAAGCTTGAAGACATCAACGAAGCTTTCCACTTGATGCACGAAGGTAAGAGTATCCGTACTGTTATCGAGTTCGACGCAAAATAAGCGTTAATTATCTTAAAAAAGCCCATCTCTAGGATGGGCTTTTTTTACTGATCTAAAGAGGGACATATGGAACTTTTATCGAGCACGAAAGTAAGCGGCGGTTGGTTGAAACGCTACCGTCACGAAAGCTTGTCTGTAAAAGGTGACATGGTGTTTGCCATCTTTTTGCCAGCACAAGCAGAAAGCGCAAGCGTACCAGTACTGTACTGGTTGTCAGGTCTAACTTGTACAGACGAAAACTTCTCGCAAAAAGCGGGTGCGTTTAAGAAAGCAGCGGAACTTGGCCTTGCGATCGTGATGCCAGACACTAGCCCACGTGGTACAGACTACCCAGGCGAGCACGAGAGCTACGACTTCGGTTCTGGCGCAGGCTTCTACGTAAACGCAACGGTGGCACCTTACTCAAACACTTACCACATGTACGACTACGTGGTAAAAGAGTTGCCAACACTGGTGGAAGAGCACTTCCCAGTAACGGACAAGCGTTCGATCTCTGGTCACTCAATGGGTGGTCACGGTGCGCTAATCTGTGCCCTGAAGAACCCAGGCCGTTACCAGTCTGTCTCAGCGTTTGCACCGATCACCAACCCAACGCAATGTCCTTGGGGTGAGAAAGCTTTCACCGGTTACCTAGGTGACGATCGTGAAGCGTGGAAAGCATGGGATACGTGCGAGTTGATCGCGACAGCGTCTGAGCGTCTACCACTATTGGTTGACCAAGGTGAAGCTGATAACTTCCTAGAAGAGCAACTTAAGCCAGAAGCGCTTGAGCAAGCGTGTGAAAAAGCGGGCCATGAACTAACGCTACGTCGTCAGTCTGGTTACGATCACAGCTACTTCTTTATCTCTAGCTTCATTGATGACCATCTAGTTCATCACGCTAAAGCTCTAGGTCTATAATCTAGCCCTCAAAGCTATAGCTAAGTATGAAAAAGGCGAGTGACCCAAATGGTGACTCGCCTTTTTTGTTACTTACTGCTTTAGCTGAGGATTAGCTAAAAGGGCATCTTAATTAAAGCGGAATTGGTTGATTTGTACTCGCAACGAATCGGCCATAGTGGCAATCATTTCTGAGCCGTGGGCCACTTCTTCTGCTTCTTGTAGCACGCGCTCTGACACTTCGCGAATGCCCATCAAGTTGCTGTTGATCTCTTCTGCTACTTGGCCCTGTTGCTCGGCGGCGGAAGCGATCTGCACGCTGCTGTTAGAGACTTCATCCACCTGTGACAAGGTGCTCGCCAAGTTGGCCGCCGCATGACGCATACGCTCAGCGCTTAGCTCGGCTTGCTGGGTGCTGGTTGCCATGGAGTTAGAGGCTTCCGAAGATTGCTGTTGTAACTTCTCAATGATCTGACGAATTTCTACAGTAGAGCTTTGCGTGCGGCCCGCCAAGGTGCGGACTTCGTCGGCTACTACGGCAAAACCGCGGCCTTGTTCCCCAGCACGAGCGGCTTCAATGGCTGCGTTCAAAGCCAGCAAGTTAGTTTGCTCTGAAATATCGCCAATCACACCGAGTACCGATTCGATCTGCTGAGTTTGGCTTAACAGCTCAATAATTACCTTGTTAGCGCCTTCCACATTTTGAGTCAGACTTTGAATATTTTGGTTAGTCTCATTCAAATCAGCACTTGAGCTACGGGTAGTTTCTTGCACCTGTTGTGTCGCATGGGCAGTGTCTTTAGCGTTGCCCGCCACATCACGGATCGAGTAGGACATCTCGTTCATGGCAGCGGCCACTTTTTCCACTTCACTAAACTGGGCATCCATACCTTGTCGAGTGTTGGCTGTGTTGGAGCGCATTTGCAGCGATACCGTTTGTAATTCTTCAATGGCATTAGCCACCTTGCCAAGCGTCGAGCCTAGTGAGCTCGAAACCTGATTAGCTGAATCCGCTAGGATGCCCAGTTCATCTTTGCGATTTAGCTCAAGGTGAGTGGTCATATCGCCGCTGGCCACCACTTGTAGATGATCTGTGACGGCTTTAAGTGGTCGAACGACACCGCGGACAATAAAACAGCTTAATGTCAGTGCTATCAGTACTAATAGGGTTTGAATGGAAGCTGATACTTTGACATCGTTCCAAAAGTGCTGCTGAACATCGGTGTAAAACACACCTGAACCGACGATCCAGCCCCAGTCTTTTAGGCCTTTCACATAGGAAACTTTGTCTTCTGGGGTATCGACTTGTGGGCCTTTGTAAGTGTATTCCACATAGCCTTCGCCATCTGCTTTTACAGTTGATACCATCGCTTGCCAGTGGTAGTTGCCACTCGCGTCCTTGGTATTGGTCACGTCTTTGCCATTTAATTCAGGCTTAAGCGGATGCATTAGCAGGGTGTGTTGGTAATCATTGACCCAGAAGTAACCGCCATTACCGTAACGCAAGGCAGCAAGTGCTTTAAGTGCTTGCTCCTTGGCTTGCTCTTCGCCAATGATCGGCGCTTGATCGTGGTAGTATGCGAGCAAAGAAAAGGCATTTTCGACTTGTTCTTTTACTTGTGCTTTACGGTCATCTAGAGCGTTATGATATTGACTAAAATAGGCGTCTACCTCAAAAATGACGAGTAAACCCACTAAAATGGCGATCAAGCCCCATAGCTTGCGACTGACTTTAATATTGGCGATATTCATGACATCCTCCCTGACTTTCGATAAGCGTAGATTATGAATGCTATGGTATGAGTAAATGCTGATGTAGGTCATTAGTTAACTATTAAGACAAATTATGAGTCGTTTTAGGGCGTATTTTGGGAGCGACCGACATCAATCTGAAACCTACACTGGGATGTGCAATGCAATACTCAATTTTAATCACTGGCTGCAGCACTGGTATTGGTCTGCAAGCTGCGCAAACGCTGCAGAAGCATAACTTTTTAGTCGTGGCGAGTTGCCGCAAGCAAGCGGATGTGGAGCAACTGCGTCGCAGTGGGATCAAGCATGTGGTGCAACTGGACTTGGCTGATCCGGCTTCCATTGAGCAGGGGCTTAATGAGACGTTAAAGATTACCGGCGGTAAGTTATATGCCCTGTTTAATAATGGTGCTTATGGCCAACCGGGGGCGGTGGAAGACTTGCCGGTCGAGGCCCTACGTAAACAGTTTGAAGTGAACGTATTTGGTACTCATGACCTGACGACACGTGTGGTCAAGCTCATGCTGGAACAGGGCTACGGTCGCATCGTGCAAAACAGTTCTGTGCTGGGCATGGTGGCCGCGCCATTTCGAGGTGCTTACAACGCCAGTAAGTTTGCTTTAGAAGGCCTGACAGACACCATGCGTATGGAGTTGAGCGATACGCCAATTAAAGTGAGCTTGATTGAACCAGGCCCCATTGTGAGCAAGTTCCGTGATAATGCTTTGCATGCCTTGCAAGACAATATTGAGATGGCTGCGAGTCGTCATAAGAAGGGCTATGACGCTGCGCTGGCTCGTTTAACGAAGGTCGGCCCCGCTTCCAGTGGTACGTTGCCTGCGAGCGCAGTAGTGGATAAGTTACTGCATGCGTTGGAGTCACCGCGTCCGAAAGCCCGATACTACGTCACTTGGCCGACCTATGCCGCGGCTATTATGCGTCGTATCTTGCCAACTGCATTACTAGATCGTGTGATGCGTTCTAAAGGTAGCTAGTGTTAAGCGTTAAATGACTGATCTAGCAGCCATTGATCAATGGCTGCTAGATAGTTAGCGCGTATTGGTGGGGGCGATAAAAATAGATCGTGATAGCCACCATTGATGCTGACACAGGTGAGTTCAGTGAAGATCTTTTGTGCCGCATTAGTCATGCTACCCACGTTCAATACCCCATCGCCTTTGCGTAGATCCTCAATGCCGAGCGCGGATTTCGTGGTGATGGCGGAGCGACACATTAGTGTCGGCAAATCAATATGTATTTGCTGTAGTGCACGTTGTGCGAGGATGATTTGTTTTAACCAATGAAACGATAATGGAAAGCCATGGGCGGGTTTCCAATCAAGGCGATAGTCCCATTCACCACCAAAAACTTGGTGCAGGGTTTTGGCGTACATGCTGATTTTCTTGGCACGCAATGAATGAAACGGCAGCAGTGAGACTGTGATTCGAATCGGCCAGCTGAGGCGCTTCAGCACTTTGGGGGGAAATGGCAGCGCTAGAAAAGGGCTATTGAGAATCAGCCCCTTTATCCTTGGCAATGCGGCACTGACTTCTCTGGGTCGTTGCCGATCGGCGAGAAAGCTTGAGGCAATCAAACCACCAGTGGAGTGTGCCAGAATCACCACTTCTTCAATGCCGCGTTGATGGATCTCGGTCAGCGCGATCTCAATGTCATCAAAATACTGATCTAAGCTTTCACACCAATTCGGTCGGCTATTGGGGCGAATTGAGCGGCCATAACCTTGCATATCAATGGCAAAAAAACGCAACCCTTGCTGCGCAAAATGCTCCGCTAATTCCTGTTGAAAGAAATAATCCGTATAACCATGCAAATATAAAATAGCGCGCTTAGATGTATTTTGGTTGGCGTATTCGATCAAGGTGCTATCGACAGCGGTGACAGGCCCTTTAAAGCGAAAGGTATGAGCAATAAAGGGCTCGCCCAGAATATCGGTTTTGCTGTGCAGGTGCTGCCAAGAGGGAGTCATGGGCAGCCTAGAAAATCTGGTCGCCTAACTGATCAATGGTCAGCTTGGCTTTACGAATGGTTAGCTCAATGCATTCATCACGGCTTGCCACGAGGTCGGAACGAATGAAGGTATGGGTCTTTTGTTGCTCACCTTCGCCTTTCGTAATGATGGCGCTGACGCGGTACTGGCCTTGATCGGCTTGCGGTGCTGGCGTGATGACATAGTCTTTGTATTCGATAGGCTCTGCGGCTTGTGAGGCTGGCGCGCTTGCCGACGCTGAAAACAGTTTTGAAATACTAGACAGGATACCCATGACAATAACGTCCTTAATAATACAGAGTGACCTTCATTGTCATGGATTTTTCCCTAGAGTCAAATAAAGCGAGCCTTTAGCCGACGGAAGCGGGTGGGTTGGCGATGATAACGGCGCGTTTTTGGCTCGACATTAGGGTGAACATGGCCACTAAAATCGCTGGAATCATGAGCAAGTTGAGAATCTCCCAACCAAAGATGGAGTGCCAATAGCCTGACAATAAACTGGCCGCTGCAGCACTGGAGAACACGATTAAATCGTTCAGTCCTTGTACACGGGCTTTGTCCGCGGGTTCATAGGATTTGGTCAGCAGTGCGGTGGCGCCGATAAAGGTAAAGTTCCAGCCCACGCCCAGCAAAACCAGAGCGCCAAAAAAGTGCCAGTAGCTGATGCCAAATTGATTAAGCATGACGCAGCCTAATAGCAGAATGCAGCCCAATTGGATGATACGGTAGGTGCCGTAGCGCATGATTAATTTGCCAGTGAAGAACGAGGGTAAAAACATGCCCAGCACATGCCATTGTATGACGTTGGCGGTATTACCAAAATCAAAGCCACAAGCCTGCATCGCCAGCGGTGTCGCGGTCATCACCAATACCATCACAGCATAGCCAATCGAACCTGCGATGATGGCACCAGAAAGATCCGGTTTCTTTAGGAGTTCACTGTAAGGCTTAGCTTTACCGGATTTTTCTTGTGCGGTTGGTGCCCTAAGCGGTAAGTAAGCGATTAAGACAGTATTGAAGACATATAAAACAATCAAAGCCGCGAATGCACCTAGGTATTTGGTCTCAGCCCAATCTGCAAACCAAATCGCCATATTAGGCCCCAACACGGCAGCGATTACCCCTGCGCCCATGATCATACTGATAGCCTGAGGGGCTTTGTCCGCAGGGGCATTTTCAGTGGCCGCAAAACGATATTGTTGACCAATACCGATGGCCATCCCTAATAAAAAGGTGCTGCCACAGAACAGTTGAAACAGGTCATTTTGTACGGCGTAAAAGGCAAGAAGTGCGCCGCTGACTCCGATAAGATTGCCCGCGAGAAAACCTTTTTTTCGGCCCAGCCAGCCCATTAATAGGGCAGCTGGCAGGGTCACACCCATTAGGCCAAGGAATTGGAGTGCGACTGGTAAGGTCGACAATGCGAAGCTCGGCGCTAAACTTTGGCCGATCAGTGCTGTCACAGATACTAGAAGAATATTGCCTGTGACGAGGAGTGCTTGTCCGAGAGAGAGTCCCCAAACCGTTATATTAAGCATGCTAAATTCCCTTTTTAGCTGTCAGAGTATTCAACGTTCCCATGGGTCAACTCCTAGCGGAAAGTCGCCGAGCAATTTGAACATTTATTGCATAAATATAGTGATCACCTGAACTAAGTTCAATTTGAATCGCGTAGAATAAGCAAATAAGTATAAAAGGAGAGATGTGTGGATTTGCTGATGCCAACGCGAAACGACCTATGGTTTTTGCCGCTCGGCGGAACTGGCGAGATAGGGATGAATCTCAATTTGTATGGCCACGACGGACAGTGGTTGATGGTCGACTGTGGGGTGTCATTCAACGAACCGATTGACGAAAACAGTGCACGCACCCATGAGTTGGTCAGTGCCGATCCGGATTTTATCGCGCAGCAACGTCACCGCTTAGCGGGGATTGTCATTACCCATGCCCACGAAGATCATGTGGGTGCCTTGCCATTTTTATGGCGTCGTTTCCAAGTACCTGTTTACACTACGCCGTTTACTGCGGAAATCCTGCGCCGTAAGCTCGCCCAAGTCGGCTTATTAGGCGAAGTCGAAATTCATGAATTGCCAATGGCGAGCCGCTTCAAAGTGGGTGTATTTGATCTGCAATGGATTACCTTAACCCACTCGATCCCTGAGCCAAGTGGTTTGATGATCGAAACGCCTGCGGGCAATGTGTTCCACACGGGAGATTGGAAAATCGATCATAGCCCTGTGATTGGCGAGCGTTTTTCTCCGGCCATTTTAACCACGCTACGCAAACGCGACGTGAAAGCCATGGTGTGTGATTCCACCAACGCCTTGAAATCCGGTCACTCCGTATCTGAGTTTGATTGCTATAAAGCCTTGCTGGAAGTGATTAAAGACGAGTCGGGGCGTGTGGTGGTGGGCTGCTTTAGCAGTAATATTGCACGCTTAGTCTCGTTAGCGCGTGTGGCGAAAGAAACTGGACGTTATTTAGCGCTACTCGGACGATCGTTGCAAAATATGGTCAGTGCCGCCAGAGCTTCAGGTTACTGGCCAGACGATTTGCCAGTGGTGGATCCTACCCATCTAGGTTATTTGCCAGCAAACGAAGTGCTGGCGGTGGCCACCGGCAGTCAGGGGGAGCCGCGTGCCATGCTCAATCGCTTGGCTCGTGATGATTGCTTTGATTTGTCGTTAGACAAAGGCGATTTGGTGCTGTTCAGCGCCATGATCATTCCTGGCAATGAGCTGGCTATAGAGCGCTTGGTGAAATCCTTTAAAGCGCAAGGGATTCGTACCTTACAAAAGCATGAGACAGAGCTGCCAATCCATGTCAGCGGTCACCCTTACGAAGAGGAATTAGCGGCCATGTACGATTGGGTACGCCCGCAAGTGGCGATCCCGACTCATGGTGAGGCGGAGCATATGGCAGCGAATGCGCGCATTGCCAAAGACGCCCATGTACCGCGTCAGCTGACCGGGTTAAATGGTGACTTGTTTACCATCGCGCCAGAGATTGGGGTGCGCAAGCAGGTGATTAAAGCCAAGCGTATTGCGCTAGCGCGCTAGTTTATTGGATAGCCCGAGCAATAAAAAAAGCCCGTTGCTTAACCAAGCAATGGGCTTTCTTTTTGTAGAAGGGTAGGGCTTATAGCACTACTGCCACGTCTTCGGCAAAACCTAGCATCAAGTTTAGGTTTTGTACCGCGGCACCAGATGCCCCTTTACCCAGGTTATCTAGCTTCGCTGACAGTACCACAGACTTGCCGTCTTCTGAGGCGAATACCGCTAGCTCCACTTGGTTGGTGTTTTCCAAACCGTGTGGCGTTAAGAAAGGTGCATGGCTGTCTTTCACTTCATTGAATGGGTGAACAGTGACGAAGTCTTCTTCTTCGTAAGTCGCTGCCAAGGCTGCGTGCAGCTTCTCACCCGTCATGTTGCCTGAAAGCGTTAGCGGAATGCTGATCAACATGCCTTGTGCGAAGTTGCCCACGCTTGGGATAAAGATTGGCGTGTTGTCTAGCTGAGACCATTTTTGGATTTCAGGTAGGTGTTTATGTTTGAAGTTCAAACCGTAGGTGCCGTACGTCGCGGCTTCTGGGTTGCCTTCGTATTTCTCGATCAATTGCTTACCGCCACCAGTGTAACCTGAGATTGCGTTGACAGTGTAGTGACCGTCTTTTGCTAGTAAGCCTTGCTCAACCAATGGTTTCAGCAACAGGATGATGCCAGTAGGGTAACAACCTGGGTTGGACACGAACTGCGCGTCCTGGATCTTTTCGCGTTGGCTCGCGTCCAACTCCGCTAGACCGTATACCCAGCCGTCGGCAACACGGTGTACAGAACTTGCGTCCAATACACGGCAGCCTTCTGCTTTCGCCAGAGCAACGGTGTCTTTTGCTGCGTCGTCCGGTAGACACAATACCGTTACGTCCGCTTCTTTCATCAGGCGACGTTTTTCTTCTACGTCACGCTTCTTATCTTGATCGATACTGATGACTTCGATGTCAGGGTGGTTTACTAGACGTTCACGTACCTGTAGACCCGTTGTGCCCGTTTCACCGTCGATAAATACTTTTTTCATTTGTGTCTCCAAGCAACTGCTCAAGCAAAAGGGCGGGCAGTTGGCAATTCATGTTTCGGCCAATCATAGCATTGGCATGAGTCAGAAAAAACAAAGCGCTGGCTCAGATGAGTAAATATTTAAGCCAGCGCTGTGGGATCTTTTAGCCTCGTTCAAACGCCTCGACTGGCTCGGTCACTAGCTCGTCTGGCACGTCAGCGATGGCCGATTCAAAGGCTTTCAGACGTTTGTAGATCGACAGCAATTCCACAATCGTGGTCCAAGAGTTGACCAAGAACTGGAACGAACCTTCTACCTGATTAAAGGCGTTGGAAATACGCTGCATCACACCGAGCGTGAAGGCACCCGCAACAATCGATGGGCCAAGGGCAATCAATGGCACCAAGACGCCTGCTTGCAGGTAGCCGTAACGCACCACGTTGAAGTATAGGTAGTGGAAGTACAGGCGGAAGTAGTTTTTGCGCACATTGCTGAATAGCTCAGCCAGCTTGATGGGCTCGGCACGATCCGCATGGTCTTCCCCGTAAACCAACTCTTTACGGTAAGCGGCTTCCACCTTTTGGTTTTTAAACTCAAGGCCAGGCAGCTTAATACCAGCGGTAGCCAGTAATACGGTACCGAAGATCGACCAAAGAATGGCTACGAATACTAAGGCTTGTGGCACTTCACCGATCAGTGGCAGCTCAGTCACGTAACCTGATAAGCCCCATAGTACTGGCAAGAACGCCAACAGGGTCATAATCGAATCCAAGAAACGTACGCCTAGGCTTTCGACAATGCTGGCGAAGCGCATGGTGTCTTCTTGAATACGCTGGGAGGCACCCTCGATATGACGAACTCGTGGCCACATAGCGGTGTAGTAGTTGTTCATCGCAGTACGCCAGCGGAATACGTAGTGGCTGACGAAGAAGTTATTAAATACAGACACCGTGATGGCCACCAAAGCGATGGTCGCAAAGGTTAATAACTGGCCGTAAAACTCCGACAGGGTAATGCTGTTGGGCGAAGTGAGGGCTTTTTGAATTAGGTCGTAGAAGCTACCGTACCATTCGTTGATCATGACACTGACTTGTACTTGGAACCAGGTGATAAAGACGATCAAGGCCGAGCCCATCACCGACCACTTGCCCCATTTTTGACCGCCATAGACCATCCACGCACCGACAAACAGGGCATAGCAGACCAACATATATTGGTAGAGCCAAACATCGTTGGCGAAGCTATAAGCGTCTTGGTAAGCCATTTGCGCCGCTTGTTCAGCGCCTTCTGCTAGCGCAGCAGGGTAATCCACACCGAACAATTGCCCTAGGCTCAAACTCGACCCCAGATCTTGCCCGAAGGTGTACCAGCTAATGACCGCAACAAATGCCCATAAGGCAAACGTCAAAAAGAACAGTTTGGGTTTTGGGAAAAAGGATAAAAACACTGTTTATCTCTCTCTGTCAGTAGGTGAGTGGATCGCAGTAGGACATTGATCTCAATAATAAAATGGCAAGATCAGCCGCTAGAGCTTAAACCAGCGCGAAGGCTTCGACAACGAAGTCGTTTCAAGGATCTTGCAAATAAATAGATAAACCAAAGCGTGACACGGGATTGTTATTGAAACATTAACCTGTTTGCTTAACGAATGCGACGGGCGTGCCAAAAATGCTTTTTCCAGTAGATATTATCCAGTCGTGAAATCATCACCCCTTTAGAGGTGGAGGCATGTAGAAATTTACCGTCTTCCATGTAGATGCCCACATGGCGTACTTTGGCGCTGGTTTTAAAAAACACCAAATCTCCAGCGGCCAGCTCATCGTCATCGATATGATAGCCAGTTTGTGCCTGTTGCTCAGTCGTGCGAGGGACATAGGTGCCAAATTGATCTCGTAGGGTGAGATAAACAAAGCCGGAGCAATCGACGCCGTGTTTACTCATGCCGCCATAGGCATAGGGGGTGCCACGCCAGTCTAGATATTGGCGATAAAGGTGTTCATTGATGGTGGATTCTTCGCTGCTGCTGAGATTGCCTGAGCTGATGCTGATCTTGTTGTCGGGAATGGAGCTACAGGCCGTCAGTGTGATAGCGAGTGACAGGGTGGCGAGTATCCGAATCAAGTATTTGGCATCTGGCATGGTCAAGCATCCTTCTAAGCGATCGATTTATCTTAAGCTCTTTGGGCTTTCTTGACAAAAAATAGACGATATCTGCTGTGTAAAGATTGCTGGAGATAATAAAAAACCGCATTCGGAAAGCCCGAATGCGGTTTCTAAAAACGGCTTAATCGAAGGATTAAGCGTCTTTTTTAAGATCTGCCACCGTTTTGGCAACCGCGCGTTCAAACAGTTTGAAGCCTTCCTTGATGTCCGCTTCAGGGATGATCAAAGAAGGAGCGAAACGTACCACGTTTGGACCTGCCACCAACACAAATAGACCCTCTGCTGCAGCGTTGCTTAGGAAGTC
Source organism: Marinomonas sp. HM11-D (assembly GCF_057626615.1). Lineage (NCBI taxonomy): Bacteria > Pseudomonadati > Pseudomonadota > Gammaproteobacteria > Oceanospirillales > Oceanospirillaceae > Marinomonas > Marinomonas sp. HM11-D. The sequence continues at coordinate 61,670 of NZ_JBMMKT010000013.1, forward strand.
TTTGGCATGGCCAGCAAGTTCGTCGGTTACTTCAGCACCCATCAACAGACCCATACCACGGATGTCTTTAAACACATGGTATTTTTCGTTGATCGCAGTTAGCTCGTCTACGAACAGTTGATGACGTTTTTTCACACCTTCAAGCACTTCAGGGGTATCCACGATATCGATGACCGCTTCAGCAATGGCTGCTGCCATTGGGTTACCACCGTAAGTACTACCGTGTGTGCCCACGGCTAGAGATTTCGCCACTTCAGCTGTGGTTAGCATGGCAGCAACAGGGAAGCCGTTACCAAGCGCTTTAGCTGTAGTTAGGATATCTGGCGTCACGCCCGTTTGCTCGTAAGCGTAAAGCGTACCCGTACGGCCAACACCGGATTGAACTTCGTCAAATACCAATAGTGCTTTGTGCTCGTCACACAATGCACGCACTTGCTTAGCGAATTCTGGATCAGCTGGAATGATACCGCCTTCACCTTGAATCGGCTCCATCACCACCGCGCATGTCTTATCAGAGATAAGCGCTTTTAGGGCTTCGATGTTGTTGTATTCACAGTGTTTGATGCCACCAGGTACTGGGGCAAAGCCTTCTGTGTATTTTGCTTGGCCGCCAACCGATACGGTGAACAAAGTACGACCGTGGAACGATTGGTAGAAAGAAATAATTTCGTTCTTTTCTGGACCAAAGTGATCAAACGCGTAACGACGTGCAAGTTTGAAAGCGGCTTCGTTAGCTTCACCGCCACTGTTAGCGAAGAAAACGCGATCGGCAAAGGTTTTCTCTGTCAATTTTTTCGCTAATCGAAGTGCTGGCTCGTTGGTCATTACGTTGGATAAATGCCAAAGCTTGCCCGCTTGCTCACGCATAGTTTCAACCAAAGTAGGGTGTGAGTGTCCCAATGCAGTTACTGCGATACCGCCTGCAAAGTCGATATACTCTTTACCTTCCTGATCCCACACGCGAGAGCCCTCACCACGAACCGGAATCATCGCTGCCGGTGCGTAGTTAGGAGTCATAACTTCGTCAAACATTGCTCTCGTTACTTGTTCAGTCACTGTACTAATACCTCATAAAATTAGAGCGGCTCAAAGCGAGCCGCTCAAGGATTTATATCAAATTTCTCAACTCACGAATAGCGACACTTACCATAGAAAGAGATAATTCTGTCTCAGCTTTTATCTCGTTAAATGTGCTGTGGTAATGGTTGATATTGTCTTGGTTTAGCTCATGCCAGTAAGCCAGACGTTTGTCCAGATCGTTGATCTCGGTACTCGCCTGAATCACCTCTTGAGTTAGGGTACGTAGGGCATTATCGACCTCGTCACCTAAGCCCGCTTTAGCACGACGTTCCCACATATCATCCGCAGGCAATTTGCGAATGCTTTGACGCAACCAGTACAAGCCAAGATCCATTTCCAACTCGAAGTAAGTCAGAGCGGTATCCAACACTTCTTTCTGGGTGTTGTCTGCGACGCGGATGATGTCCAAACCGTAGAACAACAATGGCAAAGCACTGATCTTATCGGCGATCTCCGCAGGTACATTCTGTTCCTGTAGCTGCTGGCTAGTTTCTGCCAAGAAGTCGCTAGTCGGTTTAGTCAGTACCGCATCCAGATTGCTACGAATAATGTCGATGCCTGGTTTGTAAGTATCGCTTAGCTTCTGAATTGCTAGGGCTTCACGGGTGTTACGAATCAGCCATAGGGTCGCTTTTTCCAGCAGACTTTGAATTTGGATAAATAGCTGGTTCTGTAAGCTGTTTTCAACTTTGAAGTCCAACGTATTGATCGCATCCCAAAGGGCTGGAATATCGAACATTTGCTCGGCGGCCATGTAGGCACGTAGTACGTTCAAGGCTGAGGCACTAGTTTCTTCTTGCACGTAAGTAGTGAAAGTCGAGCCCATGCGGTTGCCCACATTGTTGGTCACGTGTGCGGCGATGATTTCTTGCGCCAGCGGGTGATCAATCATGTGATCAGAGAAACGTTCTACCAATGGTTTCGGGAAGTAATCTTTGATTTGCGCACGCAAATCTAGGTCTTCGCCGATGCCATCTTCCACTAACTGTTCAGCAAACTTGATCTTAGAGTATGCCAACAACACAGAGATCTCAGGACGTGTTAGGCCTTGTCCCTTGCTCATGCGTTTCTTCATTTGCGCATCAGTTGGCAAAAACTCGATTTCACGGTTCAAACGACCTTCGCGTGCCAAAGACATCATCAGACGCCAGTGATCTGCAACACGCTCAGGAGCGCGTGAGTTCACCAATGACAACAGGTGGCTTTGGCCGCGGTTGTGGCGTAATACCAATGAGCCCACTTCGTCGGTCATTTCGGCCAACAGCTTGTTACGCTGTTTCTCTGTCATGTCGCCGTTTTCAACGATACGGTTCAACAGGATCTTGATGTTTACTTCGTGGTCCGAGCTGTCTACACCAGCAGAGTTATCGATCGCGTCGGTGCTCAGTAGACCACCATTTTGCGCGAATTCAATACGACCGCGTTGCGTGAAGCCAAGGTTACCGCCTTCGCCAATGATCTTGCAGCGTAGTTCTTTACCATTGATACGCAGCGCGTTGTTACCGCTATCGCCCACATCGGCGTGAGTTTCAGTTTCGGCTTTGACATAAGTACCGATACCACCGTTCCATAGTAGATCCACTGGCGCTTTCAGAATGTGCGAAATCAATTCTGTTGGCGCTAGGGACTTCACATTGCCATCGATGTCTAGGGCTTTGCGAATGTCCGAGTTAATCGGGATCGACTTGGCACTACGGTTGAAGATACCGCCGCCTTTAGAGATCAATTCTTTGTTGTAATCTTCCCAAGATGAACGTGGCAAGTTGAACAAGCGTTGACGCTCTTCAAACGAGCTGGCCGCGTCTGGCGTTGGGTCGATAAAGATGTGCATGTGGTTAAATGCAGCGATCAAGCAGGTGTGTTTCGACAACAGCATACCGTTACCGAATACGTCGCCAGCCATGTCACCGATACCCACAGCAGTGAAGTCCGTGGTTTGGCAGTTAATGCCCAGTTCTTGGAACTGACGTTTCACCGATTCCCACGCACCACGGGCAGTAATACCCATTTTCTTATGGTCGTAACCGTTTGAACCACCAGAAGCAAAGGCATCACCAAGCCAGAAACCGTATTTCTCAGAAATGCTGTTGGCTAGGTCAGAGAAGGTCGCCGTACCCTTATCAGCTGCGACTACCAAGTACGGGTCGTCTTCGTCATAACGTTTTACCGCTGTTGGTGGCACTAGCTCTTGCTTCACTAGGTTATCCGTGATGTCTAGCAAGCCCGAGATAAAGGTGGTGTAACAACGTACAACTTCCGCTTGGGTTTCTTCACGTGACCAGTGTTTCTTAAGCTGTTTGGCAACGAAACCACCTTTGGCACCTGATGGCACGATCACGGCGTTTTTCACCATCTGTGCTTTAACAAGGCCCAGTACCTCGGTACGGAAGTCTTCCATACGGTCTGACCAACGTAGACCACCGCGGGCAACTTTGCCGCCACGCATGTGTACGCCTTCTACCCATGGCGCGTAGACGAAAATCTCGAAACGCGGACGTGGGAGTGGCACGGCTGGGATCATGCTTGGGTCAAGTTTGAAGGACACGTAATCCTTGCTTTCGCCTTCCGCACTTGGCTGGTAGAAGTTGGTACGCAGCATGGCTTGAATCACAGACAAGTAGTGCTTCAAGATGCGGTCTTCATCTAGGTTCGCCACTTGGTCTAGGGCTTCTTCGATCTTCTCAAGTAGCTTAGCGACCTTGTCTTCACGCTTACTTTCTAATGCTGGATCAAAACGCTGCTCGAACAATTGCACTAACAGGCGCGCAATCGGTGCGTTCTTCTCTAGGGTTTGCTGCATGTACGGTAGCGAGAAAGGTACTTGCAATTGCATTAGGTACTTAGTAATCGCACGAAGCATGGTTACTTGACGCCAAGTCAGTGACGCATCTAGGACTAGGGCGTTGAAGCGGTCGTTCTCGATGCGGCGTTTAAACACGGCATTGAAAGCGTCTTGGAAGTCGTCGCGCTGTGCTTTCTTATCTAGGTTAACGCTTGGGTTAACGCTGATGGCGAATTCCACTACCCAGGTGTTGGCTTGTCCGTCACCGTTTTGATCCAACTCGTAAGGACGTGCTTCAAGTACGCGAAGGCCCATGCATTCTAGAATTGGCAATACGTCAGACAGTACGAGTGTGGTGCCAGCACCGTAGACCTTGAAGAAGTAGTTGTTCTTCGCTTGTCCAACTTGACGGTATAGGTGCGTGGTAATGTCGCCATCATTTTCTAGGCTATTTAAACGCTCAATGTCTAAAACGGCAGTGTTTGGCGAAAAGTCTTCACGGTACGCGGCAGGGAAGTAAGGTGCGTATTCGTTGTAAAGGGTGTTGCCGTTCTCTTCACCTTGGCTAGTGTGAATGGCTGCCAATAGCTTGTCGTCCCAAGACAAGGCCGCATCCTGCATCTTGCGTTGGATATCATCAATGTCCAAGGCTGGACTATTGTCTGGATCGGCAATTTGAATGGTGAAGTTAACGCGTGCTAATACCTGTTGCGAGAACTGTACGTTGAACTCAGAGCTAGTACCGTTACAGGCCTGCATCAGGATGTCTTGCATCTTGATACGCAGTTCTGTGTTGTAGCGATCACGTGGTACGTACACTAGGGCGCTTAGGAAGCGACCGTAAATGTCCTTGCGCAAGAACACGCGCAGTTGACGACGTTCTTGAATTGCCAAAATACCTTCGATGGTGTGGAACAGTTCGTCCACTGGCGCCTGCAGCATTTCATCACGTGGGTAGCTGTTCAGAATGTGCTTCAGGGTTTTGCCTTTGTGGCTGTAAGGATCCACATTCATACGTTCTACTAGCGCATCCAGTTTCTTACGTAGTAGAGGCACGTCTTGTAGTCGAGCCACGTACGCAGCAGAAGAGTACAAACCAAAGAAGCGCCATTCGCCAACCACGTTGCCTTTTTTATCAAAGCGTTTGATGCCAAGGTAATCTAGGTGTACTGGGCGGTGGACTGTGGAAATAGCGGTTGATTTGGTCAGTACCAATAGGTTGTCACGATCGTAGGCCAATTTCGCTAGGTGATCGTTTAGAACAATGTCGTATTTTTCTTTCTTGGTCTTACGGAAGGTACCCAAGGCAGAGTTTTCAACAAACTTAAGGTGCGTGTTGTCACCGTCTTTGACTAGGTCGTATTCGCGGAAACCAACAAAGGTAAAGTGATCACTTTCAACCCAACGTAGGAAGGCTAGGTTCTCTTGGTGTTCTTCGTTGTCTTTTAAGTGCTGAACTTGTTCAGACGCTTTGATAACGTCGGCCAGCTTGGCTTTCATGGTTGGCCAATCTTCTACCGATACCTTCACATCACCAAGGGTATCCAGCAAGGCTTCTTTGATTTCTTCCATTTTGGCAAGATCAGAGATGCGGTCGATTTCAAAGCGAATCAGTGCTTCTTGTGTGCCGGGGTGCTGACGCTGGTTAACCGTTTCTAGTTCGCCTTTGCTGTCACGCTGCGATGCTAGGATAGGGTGTGCGGTAAAGTGAATAGTATGGCCAAGACGCACCAGTGCCATGTTGAAAGAAGACACGATGAATGGCATGTCATCGGTTAGCACTTCAATGACTGTATGGGTGGATTGCCAGCTGTGCTCTTCAAAGTTCGGGTTGTAAACGCGCACTTTTGGGGTGAGTGCTTCACGTTGTTGAATAAAGTCCCATAGGCACAGCACGGTACCGTACAGGTTGTCGATGCTCTCATGTTCCATATCTTCGATCAGAAGATCTTGGAAGTAGATGTGAGCTAATGTAATCAGGTCGTCAGCGACTGTATTACCAACGTTTTCTTTAATTTCGGCTTCAATACGAGTGATCAATTCACTTTTCTTAGTATTCGTCATGTTACTCATCCTTATGAGTGGTGGTGTCTATTGAAGATCTAGTTATTGTTGTATTGCGCCATCTCCCTCACCGCTTATTCGATTATTATGAAAAATAAGCACCGAAGAAAGTTAGCAACTTTTCAAAATGCGACGTATGCTTTTTGGTAGGCGATATCCGCGCTAAAAAAAGCTTGATGTCGATATCAAAAGTCTCTGTTATTCATTCTAAACGATATAAATCTCTTTTGAATGTCCCTATCGTAGGATAATAATTTGTACAACACCGAATTTGCATCACGTGAAATCATGCATCCGAGTAAAAAGGTGCAAAAGTATGGCTTTTTACTCATGCCAAGCTTTTCCATGCTGTCGTTCTCCTCTGCGATTGAAACCATACATATGGCCAATTGGGTGAGTGGTAAAGACCTTTATCAGTTCTGTACCATTGGGCAAAAAACAAAAGTCGTACTTTCGAATTCTGGTGTGGCGACCACGACTGACTATTTGCTTGACGATGTTCCCAAAGATCTGGATGCCATCTTTATCTGTGGTGCCTCGACCGTTAGCCAAGATGATGATCTGAGTTTAGACGCTTGGTTGCTATCTTGCTCAAATCGAGGGCAAGCATTGGGCGGAATTTGCACCGGTAGCCACATTTTGGCGCGTGCGGGTTTATTAAATGGCTATCGCGCGACCATTCATTGGGGCGATATTGCCAGTCTGCGTGAAGCCTTTCCAAGCGTGATCGTGTCCAACCATTTATTTGAAGTCGACAAGGATCGCTTTACTTGCAGCGGTGGCACGGCCGCCATGGATATGATGCTGTTTTTGATCGGTAAGCAGCATGGTATGACCCTAGCGAGCCATATTTCAGAGCAGTTTGTTTGTGAGCGTATTCGCACCAACCAAGAGGCACAGCGAATTCCATTACAGGCACGGATTGGCACGGGACAACCGAAGTTGATTGAAGCTGTGCAATTGATGGAGGCTAACATACGTGAACCACTGTCGTCCGATGATATCGCCTACCATGTTGGTATCTCCCGTCGCCATTTGGAACGTTTGTTTAAACAAAACTTGGACACAGTGCCGTCTCGCTATTATTTAGAACTACGTTTAAAGCACGCGAAACAGCTAATTACACAGACTGATAAGACTATTTTAGAGGTGGGTACGGCCTGTGGCTTTACTTCAGCGCCCCACTTTAGCACTACTTATAAGGGCTTTTTTGGGGTATCGCCACGGGATGAACGTAAGAATTTAGCGATTAATTTGGATAATCCTGTCCATACGGATAAGAAAACAAGACAACTTTGGCGAAAAAAGTTTTAGAATAGAAGGTTATGTAGTTGGCGTGATATTTGAGCGTTCTACCTGAACCTAAACATCGATGCGTAAATTTGAGTTTTATCAGGCTCATCCATTACGCAACCGAGTCATCAATAAAAGGTAATAAGAATGGCTAAAGACCCTGCTTTAGAGCTAAAGGATATCCATAAGACCTTTGGGGATCACGAAGTATTGAAGGGAATTTCCTTGGAAGCGCACGATGGAGATGTGATTTCGATCCTAGGTTCAAGTGGCTCCGGCAAGAGTACGTTCTTACGTTGTATTAATCTGCTGGAGAACCCGACACGCGGCTCGATCCGTTTTAATGGTGAAGAGTTACTGCTCAAGCCCGGCGATAGTGACCTAGTTGCGGCCGATATGAAGCAGTTGACCCGCATGCGCCAGAAAATCGGTTTTGTATTCCAAAGCTTTAACTTATGGCCCCATATGACGATTTTGCAAAACGTTATGGAAGGGCCACTGCATGTGCTGAAACGCCCTAAACAGGAAGTGTTGGAGTATGCAGAGTACCTGCTGAATAAAGTCGGTATCGCAGACAAAAAGCATATGTACCCCAACCAATTGTCGGGTGGTCAGCAACAGCGTGTTGCGATTGCACGTACCTTGGCAATGGATCCCCAGATTCTGCTGTTCGATGAACCCACCTCTGCTCTAGACCCTGAGCTGGTAGGCGAAGTGCTTGGCGTAATGCGTGGTTTGGCGGAAGAGGGCCGTACCATGTTGATCGTGACCCATGAAATGAACTTTGCCCGCGAAGTGTCCAGTGAAGTGGTGTTCTTGCACCAAGGCCTAGTAGAAGAAAAAGGCACCCCAGAAAAAGTGTTTGGTTCGCCGGATTCAGAACGTTGTAAGGCTTTTCTATCCACCGTGTTTTAAGTCGCACAAGCGGCATTAAAACCGTTCACCCGCTTGGTGAAAGTGGTTAGAGCGTACTATATAAAACCAATAACCTAACAAAAGGACCATAGAATGAACCTAAAAAAATTAGCAATCAGCTCAGCAGTGCTTTTGACTGCGGCAGCTTCTTCTTTGTCTGTGAATGCTGCGGATTCTATCCGTATTGCCACAGAGGGTGCTTGGGCACCGTTTAACTACATCGATGAAAGCGGCAAGCCACAAGGCTTTGACGTCGACATCGCTTGGGCATTGTGCGAGAAGATGGAAGCAGATTGTAAAGTCGTGACGCAGGACTGGGATGGTCTGATCCCTGGTCTGAAAGTACGTAAGTTTGACGCCGTTATCGCGTCTATGTCGATCACGGAAGAGCGTTTACGTCAGGTGGATTTCACCAATAAATACTACTCAGGCGGTTTGCGTTTCCTAGCACCTGCCGGAAAAGACTTTGATCTAGAAAACCTAGATGGCAAGGTGATCGGTGCCCAGCGTGCGACGCTAGCGGCACAATACCTAGAAGACAACTATACAGATAAAGCAACGCTGAAGTTTTACGATACCCAAGACAGCGTTTACTTGGATTTGGTAGCAGGCCGTCTAGATATCGTATTGTCTGATGAGTTGCCAACGTTTGATTGGTTGAAAACCTCAGGTAACGGCGACAAGTTTGAGTTCAAAGGCGATTCCTTTAAGAAAGAAGATGAAATCGGTATCGCAGTGCGTAAAGGCGATGATCTAAAAGAGAAGTTCAATGAAGCATTGGATGAGATCATTGCAGACGGTACTTACGAAAAAATCAACGCTAAGTACTTCCCATTCTCCATCTATTAAGATGAAACCGAACGGCGCACAGCTACCTGATGCGCCGTTTATTTAGGCTGAGATATCTTTATGTTAGATCTTCACGGTTTTGGTGATCAGCTCTTACAAGGAGCCGGAATTACCATTCAATTAGCGCTGTGCTCATTAGCAGTCGGGTTGATTCTCGGGCTGTTGGGGGCATCGGCGAAACTGTCCAGTATCAAACCTTTGCAATGGATCGCAAACCTTTACACGACGATTATTCGTGGTGTGCCTGAGCTGCTCACAGTATTGATTATCTACTTTGGTGCAACCACTGTACTGATGGCTATTGCCAGCGTTTTTGGATACGAAGAGTACATTGAAATAGGGCCATTTGCGGCAGGTGTAACGGCGCTGGGTCTAACCTTTGGTGCTTATGCAACGGAAGTGTTTCGTGGTGCCTTACAAGCCATTCCTAAGGGGCAGCATGAAGCGGCAATTGCGCTGGGCATGAACCCGCGTCGCAAGTTCTTCCGCATTATTTTGCCGCAAGTATGGCGTGTCGCCTTACCAGGTATTGGTAACTTGTTTTTGGTATTGCTTAAGGACACGGCGTTGGTATCGGTCGTGGGTCTGGAAGACATCATGCGTAAAGCCAATGTGGCGGTAAGCAATACCAAAGAACCGTTTCTATTTTATCTAGTGGCGGCCTTTATGTACTTGGCGTTAACGATTGTTTCAATGGCCGTAGTGCACTTCCTAGAAAAACGCGCAAGCCGCGGTCTGACACGAGGGTAAGCCGGTGGAATTAGATTTTTCAGTTGTTATTGAATACTTTCCGCGACTGCTGACCGGCACCTGGATGACGATTAAGCTGGTATTGCTGTCGATTGTGCTGGGGGCGATTGTTGCCTTGCCAATTGCGTTAGCACGCACCTCGAAAAACTGGTTGATCAGTGGTGCGCCGTTTGCGTTCATCTTCTTCTTCCGTGGTACGCCGCTGTTGGTGCAGATTTTCTTGGTGTATTACGGTGCGTCGCAATTTGAAGCGGTACGAGAAAGCTTCTTATGGCCGGTGCTAAGAGAGCCATTCTGGTGTGCCATCATTGCCTTCACGCTGAATACTGCGGCCTATACAGCGGAGATTTTCCGCGGTGCGATTCAGGCGATTCCTGAAGGGGAAGTGGAAGCTTGTAAGGTAATGGGCATGACCAAGGCGCAAATGTACCGTCGCATCTTGTTGCCACGTGCCTTTGGTATCGTACTGCCAGCCTACGGTAATGAGATTATCCTGATGCTGAAGGCGAGCGCCTTGGCGAGTACCATTACGTTACTTGATCTCACCGGGATGGCGCGTACCATCATAGCGCGTACTTACACGCCGATTGAGATCTTCCTTGCAGCGGGGGCGATTTATCTGGTGATCAGTATCTTTGTCATCTACATCTTTAGATTGGTAGAAAAACGCCAGAACCGTTACTTGGGTACCTTGTCGATTAAGGTGCCGGATAAAGGCTAGTGTTTGCAGTAAACCCGCTTAAAGCAAAAGAGGCGCATCCTAGGATGCGCCTCTTTTGTATCTGTTGATCGGGCGGTAGCGATTAGATCGCGTCTGCGCCAGTCTCACCGGTACGGATACGGATCACTTGTTCCAAAGCAGTAACGAAGATTTTACCGTCACCGATTTTGCCTGTGTTGGCACTTTTCTGAATTGCTTCGATGGCTACGTCTACTTGATCATCATCGATCGCAAGTTCCAGTTTTACTTTCGGTAGAAAGTCCACTACGTATTCTGCGCCGCGGTATAGTTCAGTGTGACCGCGCTGACGACCAAAGCCTTTTACTTCCGTAACAGTGATGCCGTTAATACCAATTTCAGACAAGGCTTCACGCACTTCGTCTAATTTAAAAGGTTTAACTATGGCTGTTACTAATTTCATAGATTCTCTCCAGTTAAGGCATTGTTTGCCTATAAATTACCATTCAAATGCGGGACTCGCTACTAATTGCATGAAAATGTTCTACAGTTAATTCCGAGCCTGAATAACCCCTGTGCCGAACGGAGGAGACAGACATGGATCAACCCGCCTTGATTACCTTTGAAAAGGGCATGGATAAGTTCGTGAAGAGCTTAAAAACCAGCCTGCAAAAGCACGAGCATGTCAGTGTGTCTCATCAGTCTATGCCGCAATGTTTGGAAAGTTTAAAAGTCACCGACGAAGACGACAACGAGCATGTGTTGCGGTTAGTGGTGGTAGGCTGTACCGAAAAGACCTTGCTGGCGCGTCTATCTTGGCTGGATAAAATGGGCAGAGATCATGTCTGTTGTTATCTCAATAGCAAATTCGAAGCCGTGAAACGCAAACACAATGGGCTATGGGTGAAGGATAAGCACGAGCCGGCGGACATGTGCTTAAGAGTGTGGACCTGCCTTCATTCACCGATTTAGATCAATCAAGGCAGGTACACAAGGCGATTACTCAGCGTCGTTTAGAGCGTCTAAGTCTTCGTATTGTGTTTCGTGGTACGGACGGCTTAACTCATGTACCGCGTCAATCAGGTATTTTGGACGTTCTGGATCCACGAACTGGTGAATACCATGGCCAAGGTTAAACACGTGACCTGAGCCTTTACCAAAGCCTTCCAAGACTGCGGCCACTTCACGTTCAATCACCTCTTTGCCTGCGTACAGTACGCAAGGATCAAGGTTACCTTGTAGGGCGACTTTGTCACCGACACGAGCGCGTGCCTCAGCCATATCTGTGGTCCAATCTAGACCCAAAGCGTCAGGGCCTGTTGCCGCCATATTTTCTAGCCATTGACCACCGTTCTTAGTAAACATGATCACAGGAATTTTGCGACCTTCGTGTTCACGGATCAGGCCGTCCATAATTTGGCGCATGTACATCAAGGAGAACTGTTGGTACATAGGACCGCTTAGTACGCCGCCCCAAGTATCAAAGATCTGTACCGCTTGAGCGCCGGCTTTGATTTGGCCGTTTAGGTAATCGGTCACCGAAATCGCCAGCTTATTCAGTAATGCGTGTAGCACTTCTGGCTGTGAGTACATCATGCCTTTAATGTGGCGGAAGTCTTTGCTAGAACCACCTTCGACCATGTAAGTCGCCAAGGTCCATGGGCTACCCGAGAAACCAATCAGTGGCACACGACCGTTTAGCGCATGACGAATGGTGGTCACAGCTTTCATGACGTAATCAAGGTCAGAGACTTTGGCGATGGGTAGCGCTTCGACGTCTGCTTCGGTGCGAATCACATGCTTAAATTTTGGACCTTCGCCGGTTTCAAAATACAAACCAAGACCCATAGCATCTGGCACAGTCAGAATGTCTGAGAACAGGATGGCCGCATCGAGATCGTAGCGCTCTAACGGTTGCAGCGTCACTTCACAGGCAAACGCATCGTTTTTACATAGGCTCAAAAAGTCCCCTGCAGTGGCACGGCTTTGGCGGTACTCTGGTAGGTAGCGACCTGCTTGGCGCATCATCCATACAGGTGTCGCATCAACAGGCTGTTTTAGCAACGCGCGCAGAAAGCGGTCGTTCTTGAGTTCTGGAAACATTCAATTTCTCCGATGAGTTTTCAAGTTTTTCGGCATTTTACCTAACTTGAACAAAAAAAAAGATGCAATAACCAGAATTTATGACTCTGGTTAAGAAAATGGCATTAAAACAAGAAGAAAAGGGCGCTAATCCCCTATATGACTTTTGAGGCTGCCTATCTGTACCTGTCTTGCTGCATCGTCAATGATGCCTAAATAATACAGGTCATTAATCACTGTTGGTAACAGTCGATCGACCTCTGCAGCAGTCATACCGGCTTTTAGGCGCGGTGAGTAAAGGATCTTAAGTAAGATGTAGTCTAGCGGCGATAGATAAATATCAGGGCTGACATCGTTGAAGATAGAAGGGTAGACAGTTTCCGAGTCATTGGGCAAACCTAATAACTGGGTGATCTCTTCGATGATACAGTCAAGGAAACGGGCGTTTTGGCGTGCGTAATTTACCGGAATGATGATTACACCCCGTTGAATTTCCCCTTGGCTATTGACGCCAAAGTTGCCTAAACAAATGGCTTCATCGAGGGCCACACGGATGGTTTCAGGGTCACCGATGTAGCGCGCGACCTTTTCTTCGACTCGGTCTAACTCGGTAAAGGAGGCAATAATATTGGCTTCATTTAAATGGTCAGTGAAGTTGATAGGAACGCCGGTAATACGGGTTAAATGTCGAGCATGAATGCGCAGCAGTTGCTTTTGTAGACTGGCATCTCCCGCTTCACTTTCTACGTAAACAAAGATCGGGCTTTCCCAGCGCACCAAGCGCGGTGTTGATGACTGATTGTATTCCCGTTGCAGAGCGATGGTGAGAAAACTGTCGTGAATGAAGTTTTGCTGTTGCCAATGGGCATAACCTTGCGCATAAACACTGCTGCTCAGGCAACTGAAAAAAAATAGCGCGAGGGCAGTCAGCTTAATAGAAAAGCGCTTATGGCACATTGTCATAGACCTTCAATTGGTTATTCACATAGTGCAGTAGGGCGTCGTAGGTGTCCGGTGTAAATGGTAACTGATCAGGATTGTCTAAAATCTCTTGTACCGTCATCTCACGGACTTCTGCGACTTCTTTGGCTTGTAATGTCATTGGCCCATGCTGCGCTGCATCATAGTGACAAGTATAGACTTTACCCCAGATTCTGAAGCCTTCGCCTTCGGTAAAGAACATGCCTTCGATATTCAAGGGCAAAATTAAGCCAAGTTCCTCTTCCAGTTCACGCTGTGCACACAGGTCGTAGCTTTCACCTTTAGCCACTACGCCGCCGGTGGTGATACCGTAGTAGCCTGGGCAGAAGGCTTTGGTTTGTGTGCGCTTTTGCAATAACAGCGTATCCGGTCCGGTAAAGACTAGGATAAAGGTGACACGGTGAATGTCGTCTTGAAAGTTCATTAAACGGCGTGGTATGTCGCCAATCACTTGGTTGCTGCGATCAACGAGAGTAATGATTTCATCAGTGTCAGACATAACGTGTACTTATTTTGAGCAAAACCAGAAGGGTAACGATTTCGCCTTAGATTGCAAAGGGTTAATGGCCTTAAGCGTGAGATTAGACAATTTTCGAAAATGCGACACATACTTAAGTCGTGAATAGAACTCAATCAGTGATGTGATTTCTCATGCCAAGCTTTAGGCTACTATGGCGCCCGTTATAGATTTCATTGGAGTGAAGTATGTCGTCGATCCCAAACCATGATTTTTTGCGCTTTACCTTAGAGCATCCAGATAGGGTGAAGCCAATGCAGTTGACCTTGCCTGATGCGACCGCGTATCTAGAAGGAGTTGGCATACTACGTATCGAGCCAAATCAACCTGCGACTCAGAGTGTGGTCTTGTCGGCCGGCATTCATGGTAATGAAACGGCACCGATTGAACTGCTTAATGGTGTAGTAAGACAGCTGTTAACGGGGGAACTGAACATATCTGTGCGTCTATTGGTGATCCTGGGTCACCCCCATGCCATGATTGCCGGTGAGCGATTTTGCGATGTAAATTTAAACCGTCTGTTCTGTGGTGCGTGGCAACGTTATCAGGGCATGGAAGTGGCGCGCGCTGAGGAACTTGAGGCGGCCGTTGCACGCTTTTTTGAGCCACATCAGCAGGGCGACAAGTTACATTATGATTTGCATACGGCGATTCGTGGTTCCCAATACGAGAAGTTTGCCGTGCATCCCTTTGTGGATGCTAAGGCATATCAGCAAGCTCAGTTTGGCTTTTACGATGCGATCGGTCTAGAAGCGGTTTTATTGTCTCATCAACCAACCACTACGTTTTCCTATCACTCCTATGCTAAGCACGGCGCACAAGCGGCCACGGTTGAGTTAGGGCAGGTGAAACCCTTTGGTGAGAATGACTTAAGTAAGTTAGAGGCTCTCAATGGGGTGCTAAAGACCTTGTTAGTGGAAGGTGTCTTAGCCCAAGGCGACGCAGAAAAGGTGCGCTTATTTGAAGTGATTGATGTCTTGACCAAAGACGCTGAGGATTACCGCTTACATATCAGCGCGAACGAAAAGAACTTTACCGCGTTTGAAGAAGGCTTTGAGTTAGCGAGCTCCAGTGAAAGTCGATACCTAGTGAAGCAAACTGGTGATGCACTAGTCTTCCCCAATACCAAGTTGCCATTGGGGCAGCGTTCAGGCTTGGTGGTGCGGCCTAAGAATTGGCAAACATTTAAGACAATTTGAGAGTTTGCGACATGGGGGATTGAGAAGCCCCGCTGAAGTTGTTATTGTTATGTTATAACATCTTTGGTTGATTGGATTCTTTCTCATGTTGAAGTACGCATTACCTGCCTCTCTTTTATTGTCTGTTTCTGCTTTTGCACAAACTCACGTTGTGACCTCGATTAAACCTGTATCCATGGTGGTTGCTGCCATCGGTGGTGATCAGGTTGAGATCGAACAATTAGTAAATAACCAAGCCTCGCCTCATGACTTTGCTATGCGTCCTTCTGACTTACGTAAGCTGGATCAGGCGGATCTTGTTGTATGGGTTGGCGAGAATCTTGAAACCTTCCTTGAAAAGCCACTGGCCAATCTATCGGCTAAAAAAGACATCGAGTGGATGGCGTTGAGTGGCACTTACTTGCGTCAATTCAGTGAAACCGCGGATCAGCACCATCACGACGAAGAGGCGGATCATAAAGGTCACGATCACGATGAGCACCATGAAGAACATGGCGAGCATGAAGGCCATGACCACGATGAACATCACGACGAACATGCAGACCACGAAGATCACGATCATGAGAAACGCCATGATGAGCATGAGGATCACGAGGGTCATGATCATGAAGAACATGTGGACCATGAAGGACATGATGAACAGGGGCATGAAGGCCACCATCACTCAGGCACGGATCCCCATGTTTGGTTAGACCCTGTCAATGCGAAGGTGTTGGCCCATGAAGTGATGGAAAAACTAAGCGCGCTAGATCCCGCCCACAAGCAAGCCTTTGCTGATAACTACAACACTTTTGTACGTCTATTAGAGGCGGCGGATAAGAACGTTCAAGCAGAGCTTGAGCCAGTAAAAGAAGTGCCTTACTTCGTCTTCCACGAAGCCTATGGTTACTTTGAAAACCATTACAAGCTAAACAACAAGGGTGCTATCACTCTAAGCCCAGAACGTAAGCCGGGTGCGAAAACCGTGGCTAACATTCGTTCTGAAATCGAAGAGCATAATGTGGCGTGTGTCTTTAGCGAACCGCAATTTAGCCCTGCGATTGTCGACACGCTGATCGAAGGCACTGAGGTGAAAACCGCGGTATTGGATCCACTGGGTGTCTCGCTAAAATTGTCCAATGATAGCTACCCAGCCTTCCTTGAGGCGCTTGCAGGTCAGTACGCGACTTGTCTTAAGTAAAACAAAATGGAGCGCCTACCTTGCTTAGGTAGGCGTTCTGCTTTTGCCTCTGTATAATGGCGCCACTATTTACGAATTCGAGTTGGCCCATGAGCGAAAACCTGTCTACGTTGTCTTGTGATTCACAAACACTGATCACCAGCGCTAAAACCACTCTAAAGACTCAAGCACAAGCTCTGATGGGCTTGGCGGATCGAGTTGATACGCAATTCTCCCAAGCTGTGACCCTGATGTTGAACTGCCAAGGCCGTGTCATTATCTGTGGCATGGGCAAATCAGGCATTGTCGGTAAGAAAATTGCCGCGACCTTAGCTTCCACTGGTACACCGTCTTTCTTTCTTCACCCAGGTGAAGCCTTCCATGGCGACTTGGGTATGATTCACAGGGATGACTTGCTGATTTTGATTAGCTACTCCGGTGAAACGGAAGAAGTGATTCGCTTGCTGCCATCACTGCAAAGCTTTGGTAATCAGTCGATCGCCATTGTCGGCAACCCAAGTTCAACCCTAGCTCAGCATTGTGACTGTGTGCTGGACATCGCCATTGATCGAGAAGTCTGCCCCAACAACTTGGCACCGACGACCTCGACCACCATGACTATTGCCATGGGCGATGCCTTGGCCGTTGCGTTAATGCAGTGCCGTGATTTTCAACCACAAGATTTTGCCCGCTTTCACCCTGGTGGCAGCCTAGGCCGCAAGTTGCTAACCCGTGTGCGCGACTTAATGCACAAAGACAACTTGCCGTTCTGTTCACCAGAAACTTCGTTACAAGAGGCGATCGCGGTGATGACCCAAGGTCGTCGCGGGGTGGTACTGATCAAAGACGGTGAACGCTTAGCAGGCATTTTTACCGACGGTGACTTGCGCCGTGCCATGCTCAAAGATGCCGCCGGTATGCTCAGTAAAACCATGGCTGAACTGATGACCGCCAACCCGAAAACCATTTCTCAAGATACTATGATTGTCGAAGCAGAAGAACGCATGCTGCGCGACAAAATTACTTTACTCGTAGCGGTAGACGACGACAAAAACGTAGTCGGCCTGCTCGAAATTTACGACCGTTAAGATTGATAGGACAGACACGACTATGTCAGAAACCAGCAAAATCATCCGTATTGGTAATTCTATTGAGGTGGCCAACCACCTACCGTTTGTCTTGTTCAGTGGTGTGAACGTATTGGAATCCCGTGATCTAGCGATGAAGGTCGCTGAAGAACACGTGAAGATTACTGAGAAACTGGGCATCCCTTATGTTTTCAAAGGTTCGTTTGATAAAGCCAACCGTTCTTCGATCAATTCTTTCCGTGGCCCAGGTTTAGACGGCGGTCTAAAAATTCTTCAAGAAATCAAAGACACCTTTAACATTCCTGTGATCACGGATGTGCATGAGAATGATCAATGTGCGCCAG
The DNA here is from genome assembly GCF_057626615.1 of Marinomonas sp. HM11-D. NCBI lineage: Bacteria > Pseudomonadati > Pseudomonadota > Gammaproteobacteria > Oceanospirillales > Oceanospirillaceae > Marinomonas > Marinomonas sp. HM11-D. The sequence continues at coordinate 79,452 of NZ_JBMMKT010000013.1, forward strand.
TAGCAGAAGTGGCCGATGTGATTCAGTTGCCAGCGTTTTTGTCGCGTCAAACCGACCTTGTGGTGGAAATGGCGAAAACTGGCGCTGTGATCAACATTAAAAAAGCCCAGTTCCTAGCGCCACATGAAATGAAGCACATTCTGACTAAGTGTGAAGAAGCCGGTAACAGCAACCTAATGTTGTGTGAGCGTGGCACCATGTTTGGTTACAACAACCTAGTGGTCGACATGCTTGGCTTCGGTGAAATGAAGAAATTTGACTACCCTGTGATGTTTGATGTAACTCACTCATTACAGCGCCCAGGTGGTCGTTCTGACTCAGCGGATGGTCGTCGTGCGCAGGTAACGGAACTGGCGCGCGCGGGTATGTCCCTAGGTTTGTCTAGTATGTTCTTGGAAACTCACCCTGATCCAAACAATGCCAAATGTGATGGTCCATGTGCCTTGCCACTAGACAAGCTGGAGCCATTCCTAAAACAAATTAAGCAGCTGGATGAGCTGGTGAAAACCTTCGATACTCTGGATACGAGCGCCTAATGGACGTTGCTTTCTTAGAACATTACCAAGAGCTGGTGAACGGTAACCTTCTGATGAAGAAGTTGCCGTTTTTGAAGCTGGTGATTTTTGATGTGGACGGTGTGCTGACCGACGGCGGCCTGTACTACGGTGCGGACGGCGAAGCGGTAAAGCGCTTCAACGTCAAAGACGGTGTCGCACTGAAGTTGTTGCCTAAGTGGGGCGTAGAAGTAGCCGTGATTACCGCGAAAGATTCCGCACCTTTGCGCAAGCGCATGGACGATCTTGGCGTCAAACACGTCTATTACGGTTGCCATAATAAAGCGGCCGCGTTTGATGAGTTGATGCAAACGCTGACCCTAGAGCCTGAGCAAGTGGCCTATGTGGGCGATGACGTGATTGACTTACAAGTGATGCCGAAAGTCGGTATTTCACTGTGTCCAGCGGATGCCCATACTCTCCTGCTACGTCACTGCGATATCACCTTGAAGCGCTCAGCGGGACAAGGCGTGGCTCGTGAAGTGGCGGATCTTGTATTGGCCACACGTATGTCATTAGAAAGCGCCTATGAGCTTGCTAAACGTCCTGAATTTGAGAAGAAAGGTTAGTCTATGAGTAGTTTACCTGCGTTCCATATTGTGATTCCTGCGCGTTTTGCTTCCCAGCGTTTTCCGCAGAAAATGCTGGCCAATCTTGCTGGTAAGCCGGTCGTGCAATGGGTCTATGAACTGGCCCTTAAAGCGGGCGCCGAATCGGTCACCATCGCCACTGATCACGAAGACATTTTTAAGACTGCAGAAGCTTTTGGTGCCGATGTAGTCATGACCCGTACCGACCATGAAAATGGTACTGAGCGTCTAGCGGAAGTGGCCAGTATCAAAGGTTGGTCTGGGGATGAGATTGTCGTCAACGTACAGGGCGATGAGCCTTTGTTGCCGATTGGTTTGATTCACAATGCGGTACAAGCGTTAGCGGATGATAAAGAATCGGAAATGGCCACGGTCGCCTGTCCGATTCATCGCGAAGAAGACATCTTTAACCCAAGCGTGGTGAAAGTGGTGTGTGATGCTAAAGGTCGTGCTTTGTACTTTAGCCGTGCCAGCATGCCGTGGGATCGTGATGGCTTTGCCCAATCGCCGAAGCAAATTGCTGAAGATTATCCTGCCCTGCGCCACGTTGGTTTATACGTGTACCGCGTGTCTCTATTAGGTCGCTACGCACAAATGCCGATGTCGCCACTGGAAAAGTGGGAGAAACTGGAGCAACTGCGTTTCCTTCATCAAGGTATCAAGGTGCAAGTGGCGCTGACCAAAGAGCTACCGCCGCACGGTGTTGATACGCCTGAAGACCTAGAAGCCTTAACCAAAAAGTTGATGGCGCAATAGGGCGATTCGCGATGGGCAGCAAGGCTTACACGGCACTCGCTATTTGGTTTGTCCTGATTGTCTCATGCATTGTGGGGGCCTATGTGCCCCTGCATTACTGGACTGCGCAACTACGTGGTTTGATGCCGCAAGGTGTCGAGCTAACGCGGGTGTCGGGGCATTGGTGGTCCGGACAAGCACAACTTTCCGTAGCGGCATTACCTGAGCCGTTACAACTTACATGGTCCATGCACTCCTTATTTGAACCCCTTGATTGGCATCTCAATCATCCACAATTGATGGGTTACGGTCAGGTGCAACCTTCTTTCAATCGGGTCTCATTATGGATTGAGGGACTGCGTGTCGATGCTGATTTACTGAATCCCGTGCTCGTGCCTCAAGGCGTGCAGGTGAGTGGCGAGGCCGTGACGGTCAGTCGTTGGTTTAGTGTCTATGATGTTCAACAAGAGCAATTTGAAGCGTTTCGTGGCAATGCGCATTGGCCAGTCGGACGCATTCGTTATCAGTTTGAAAGGTTGACGACACAAGCGCATATCGTTGACTGGCAACTTCAAGGTTACTTGGCCGAGGATGTTCATCCCAAGCAGCCAATTTTGGCGCTGCAATCCCAGCAAGGTAGCCCTCTGTTTGAGGTAAAGCTGTTACCCCATTGGGAAGTCGAGCTCACCGTCATGCCAGAATTGATTCAAACCATGGGGCTTCGTTGGCCTGGGAAAAAAGAATATCCGGCTTTTGTCTTGATTCAGCCATTAGCGGAGATGTGGCCTTAAACCTGGCTTGTTTCCTTAAATCAATGCGATCTTCTTGCAATATATTGTCGCTTTGATGAAGATAGCCGTTCAGATTCTTGATATCCGTTGATTAGGTTGCATTTGTGCATTGGAAAGCTGCTGAAAAAGTTGCGTTATGGCTGACCATTTTTGGAGCAGTAACTGTGCTCGCCGTCGCCGTTGGCAACAGTGTTGCCCGCTGGTGGTTTCCTCCTTCGCCGATATTAACGCCTTTTGTCCTTCCGACTCCGAACTCCAGCATTGTTGCCATCCCGACACCGAGTGCGGATTTGTTTGGTGTGGCGCCGCTTGAGGCGCAGTCACTGCAACCGACGACCTTGCAAATTCATTTACTTGGGGTGCTGCCCAGTGCCGATCCTGAGCAAGGCATGGCGGTGATCCGCTCTGCTAATCAAGTGGAAGCCACCTACCAAGTAGGTCAAAGCCCAGCGCCGGGCGTCACTCTAAAAGCCGTGTTTGCCGATCATGTGGTGTTAGAGCGTGGTGCGCAGAGGGAGACCCTGTTTTTTAGTGAGACCGCTGGCGCGGCTAATAACGCTTTATTTATTCCCATAGCAGTATCTGCCCCAAAAACCATTGAACCGACTATTGCAGTGCGACAGCCTTCTTTAGCGAGCCGATCTCCGCAAACCGTCGCAGAATTCGCTACCGCCTTTCGTCAAAATCCGCAGCAGCTGCTTCAAGAGGTGGGTGTTGAGCAAACCGGCACAAGTTACCGTTTGACTCCCGACAGTCGTCTGACTCAATTTGGCTTACAGCCAGGTGATCAGCTGGTGTCCTTAAACGGGATTGACCTGAATTCGCTGCAAGGGGATGCCACACTGCAAGCCCAGTTGCAGCAAGCGGATGTGATTCGCGCTGAAATTGAACGAGGCGGACAGCGCCTCATCATTAACTTTTCCATTAAGTAAGGATGCCCCATGTTGTCGTTGCGCAAATTCATGATGAGCGGTTTATGTGTGCTGGCGTTAACCGCCACGCCAAGCATGGCGCAAACTTGGCAAGTGAATTTGCAGCAGGCAGACATCGGTGTTTTTATTCAGCAAGTGGCTCAGATGACCGGCAAGAGTTTTATCGTTGACCCAAGAGTGAAGGGCAAGGTCAGCGTTATTTCCAATGAAGAGCTCAATGAAGACGCCGTTTACCGTTTGCTGCTGTCAGTGCTGACCGTGCATGGCTATGCTGCGTTAGAAACGCCTGATGGGATTAAAGTCGTGCCGCAAAACGTGGCGAAACAAAGTGGTGTCGACTTTGATAGTCAAGGCATCGCTGCGGGCGGATTATTAGTGACGCGCATGATTCCGGTGAAGCAGGCAACGGCGTCTGAGCTGGTGCCGATCCTGCGTCCCCTAATCCCTCAATATGGTCATCTTGCAGCCGTGGACAGCGTTAATGCACTGATCATCAGCGATCATGCGGACAATATTCGTGAACTGGAATCCTTGATTGCACGTCTAGACAGCTCTAGCGAAGGCGTGGTGCGTGTGGTACCTCTTGAGCACGCTTGGGCCAACGATGTATTAGGTCTGATTACCGAGTTAACTGGAGCCAGTGCAACCGCCAGCGGTACGGCTAATGCCCCTGTGGTGATGACGACCAAGGTAATTGCGGACGATCGAACCAATCGTATGGTCATTAAAGGTAAGTTAGAAGACGTTCAAAAAGTGGCTGCCTTAATTAAGCAACTGGATTCTCCTACCAAGGTTGCCAGCCGCTTGTCGGTGTTGCCGCTACGTTATGCGGATGCCCCTAAAACCGCTGAGTTAATTGGTGGTTTGCTCAACAGTGCGACCACAGCGGAAAGTAGTGCGGCTAATGCTACCTTGGTGAAGGCGGACGAGGACTTAAATGCCTTGGTGGTACGCGCAGATCCGAGTGTATTGGTCGACATTCAATCGGTACTAAAAGAGCTCGATGTGCCTCGAGCGCAAGTCTTGGTTGAAGCCATCATTGCCGAAGTGAATATGGACGACGCGGAAGCCTTTGGTTTTCAGTGGCTGTTTGGTGACACCTCAGACGCTACCGTACCAGCCATGGGCACTAACTTTACCGCGGCGGGCAGCAGTATTACCGAGATTGCCACGGGGATAGCAACGGGACGTCCAAGCTTAAGTAATGGCTTAACCGCCGCAGGGATTCGATTTAACAGCAATGGCGATCTGAATCTTGCGGGGATCTTGCAGGCGATTGAAAGCAACTCTAACGCTAACCTGTTATCGACGCCCAAGATTATGACCTTGGATAATCAAACCTCGAAGATTCTTGTGGGTGAGACACGTCCGTTTCAAACCGGTGGTTATGCAGACAGCAGCAGTAATGCCTTTGTCACCACCACGCGAGAAGACATTGGCTTAACCCTTGAAGTGACGCCCCATATCAATGCTGGCGATGAAGTGCGTATGGAAGTGTTGCAGGTGGTAGAGGCGGCGTCTTCTGAGCCAAGCTCGTTGGGCACTATTACCACTAAGCGCGAGATCTCTACCACGGTTATTGCTGGCAATCGTCGCACCATCGTTTTGGGCGGCTTGATCGAAGATAACGTGGTGGAAGTACAGCAAAAAGTGCCCTTACTCGGTGATATTCCAGTGATCGGCGCCCTGTTCCGCAGTACCTCACAAGAAAACCAAAAACGTAACCTACTGGTGTTTATTCGTCCTACGATTTTGCGTTCGCAGCAGGACGTTGAAGCGGTTACCAATGATAAGTTTAGCGGCTTTAGAAGCATTGAAATCTCTCAAGCTTTTAGCCTACAGCGTCCCGAAACATTAGAAGGGCGCTTTGATCGTCCTTATGCCGCCCCTGCGAAATAATGGGTAATTTTAATAAGTAATAACTTATATGTGGTCTTGGGATTATGTGTAAGATTTTGTATCTTCCTAATGTTTGTTTTGTAAGGTTAGTGTAAACTGCGCCGGTATTTTTCGGTGTCACAGGGAAGTGGCAGCAAGATTCGTGTGTTGCTTCCCCATTTTACTTTTCAAAATTGAGGTTAGTAATGCAAAAAGCGCTTATTATTGCAGGAAGCTTAGCGTGTGGTGCAGCGGTCGCAGCACCTGTCTCTCAGCCATTTGGTTCAAGTTTTACTCTAGGCTCTAGTGCCAATCCAGCGTCATTGATGACGGCCATGGGGAACCCTGCCGCTGCTTACTTTATGGTCAACAGTGAAGAAGGCGACAACTTCCGTACTGGTATTCTTGGCCCTATTGGCGTTGGCTACGAAGTGGGCGAAGTCGACTCTCTAGAAGACAAAATCGATGAGTTAGACGATCTATTAGATCAAGAAGTGACGACCATCGGCCAAGCATTAAATATCCAATCTCGTGCCAATGATTTGCTAGCGCAAATGGGTGAAGACGCCAACCTTAAAGTGATGGTGGGGGCGCCAGTACCTGTGTTCCCAATTATCTACAAAACCGACAGTGGCAGTGCTTTTATGCTGGATCTATCGGTTTCAGCGGTGGCAAAAGGCCATTTCTTAGATGATGAAATCGACATCGTACAAGAGACGAATGGTGATTACCGTCTAGACACTAACTCTTCTTTGTATGCCAAAGCCGGTGCGGCGGTGACCTTTGGTTTAGGTTACTCAACCGATGTTTACAGCAGTGATGCGGGAACTCTGGTATTAGGTACTAAGCTGAATGCCCACAGTGTGACACTGGGCAAGGCGCTACAGCATTTAGAGTCGTCTGATGATGATACGTCGGATGCGTTTTCGGATGCGTTCTCGGATCAACAAGAAACAACCACGGACTTTGGTCTAGATCTGGGCGCTATTTGGGCGGCTGAGCATTACCAATTGGGCTTTCAAGCGACCAACCTGAATGAACCAAGTTTTGAATACGGCAAGCTGCCAAGCAACTGTGCGACGGTGACGCCAATTAACCAGCCAAGCTGTAATGCGGCGCTTGAATTCGCTCAAAAAGGCGAAATTGAGCTAAACGAAGAATACACCATGGAGCGTCAATTCACGGTGGAAGCGTCAACATTCGTATTTGATCGTCAACTGTCCCTAGCGGCAAGCTACGAGCTAAACGAAGTTGCGGACTTGGTGGGTGATGACTACCAGTGGGCGACGGTTTCTACGGCGTACTACAGCAGCAGTTCCTTTATTCCTGCGCTTCGTCTAGGCTACAAAAAGAACATGGCAGGTTCTGAACTGAGCTACGCCATGGTGGGGGCGACCTTGTTTAAACGCTTAAATCTGGACTTGGCTTACGGCCTAGAAAGCGTAGAAATCGATGGTGATGAACAGCCACGTAGTTTGTACTTCAGCGCTAGCATTGAAAGTGCATTCTAATAAGACTCCCTGAGTTTTCCACTGTCCGACTCTTTAAAAACGCGCTATAACTATAGTGCGTTTTTTTATGGGCGATCGCCTACAATCGGTTGTAGTGAGTTGGATGAATAAGCAAAGGGTTGGGGCGCAAGGCCCTAATGAAAACAGACTGATTTCCTGCAAGGGGTGCGGGCTTCACACCCATGTTCCGCATCTAGAACCCAATCAAACCGCATACTGTCCCCGCTGTGGTCACAAGCTGACGTCGTTAAAGCAGAATTGGGTTGATAGAGTGCTGGCACTAGGTGTGTCCGCCTTTGTCTTGTTGCTGCTGTCGATTTCGTTCAACTTTTTATCCTTTTCCAGCAACGGTTTAGAAACCTCTATTACGTTAATCTCTGAAGTAGAAACGCTGATCGAGCAGAATTATTTAGGGCTGGCTGGGGTCATATTGTTTGTCTGCATCCTCTTGCCCGCCTGCGTTTTACTGTTGCTCTGCGCTTGGATGCTATCGATCAAATTTGGCTTTGGCTTGCGAGCGACTAAGGCGCAAATCGCTCTCTGCTTTAACTTTATTATCTGGTGTATGCCGGAAGTGTTTATGGTGGGGGTGATCGTCAGTATGGTTAAGGTGACCTCCATGGCACAAGTCACCTTTGGACCGAGTTTCTATTTTTATGTTGGTTTCATGGCGCTGTATATTTTGACCTTATTGCACCTAGATCGTTTTCAAGTAGAGTTAGCTCTGATGAAGGAGTCGAAGTCTGAAAGTGCTAAGCTTAAAACAGAAAATCGAGTGCAATGGACTTGGGCACTTTTGTTTACCTCTATTATTTTGTATTTACCGGCGAACTTTTTACCGATCATGACCACTCGCTTTTTAGGTGTGGATTCGCCTTCGACCATTGTAGGCGGGGTGATTACGTTATGGCATCATGGCTCTTATATGATCGCGGCGATCATTTTTATTGCCAGTATCTTGGTGCCTATGTTTAAGATGTTTGCCATTGGCTATTTGAATTATTCTGTGCAGACGAACAGTAGCGTGAGTATCAAACAGCGTTATGTCTTATATCGGGTGACTGAATTGATGGGGCGCTGGTCGATGATTGATGTGTTTGTCGTCGCCATATTAGCTGGGTTAGTGCAACTTGGAAGCACTATGAGTGTCTACCCTGGCTCTGCTGTGATTGCATTTTGCGCTGTGGTGGTGCTGACCATGTTAGCAGCCATGTCATTTGACAGCAGAATGATTTGGGAAGTGAGCAATAAACATGAGTGAACCTTCTGTGCAACATCGTAAAACAACCGGCTCTGTGCCTGCGACCATAAAGTCAAACAATCGAATTTCTAAGATTTGGCTCATTCCTATTATCACTTTGTTATTGAGTGCTTGGTTTATTTTGCAAGAATTAAACGATAAGGGCATTGAGGTAGAAATTGAATTTCAAACGGCGTCTGGATTAGAAGCGGGTAAAACGCAAATCAAAATCCGTGATGTAGTCATTGGCCGAGTTGAGTCTATTGAGCTGAACGATGATTCCACTGGCGTCTTAGTGACAGCGGTATTGGACAAAAAAGCCGAGAAACTGCTACGCAGTGATACCCGTTTTTGGGTGGTGTCGCCACGGGTCTCTTTGGAGGGTATCTCAGGTCTACAAACGCTGCTGTCGGGTTCCTATATTGATATGGCGCCGGGTATTAATGAACAAACGGCCCGTCATTTTACTGCGTTAAATGATCCGCCTGTGACGCCGATTGGTACTCCTGGTTTGTGGGTCTTTTTAAACAGCAAAAAATCTTTTACGGCCAAAGTAGGCGACCAAGTCATTTATCGTGGTTTGGCGGTGGGACGTATTGAAACCGTGGAGTATGACTTAGAAAAACGTCTGGCAAAATACAGTGCTTTTATCGAAGCACCGTTCGACAAGTTAGTGACTGCTAATACTCGATTCTGGAATTCGAGTGGTATTGAGCTTGAGTTGGGGGCTGACGGTGTGGGTGTCAGCACACCTAATCTAGAATCTTTAATCGCTGGCGGCATCACCTTTGATGAACCGGAAGACATGCCGCCAAGCCAGCCGTTCCACAAGGATAAGGTATTTGAAATTTACCCTTCCTACAAAAGTGCTATGGCCCATCGCTATGTGGAAAAAGTCTACTATTTGATTTTGATTGAAAGCTCGGTGCGCGGCTTAAAAGAAGGTGCGCCGGTAGAGTATCGCGGTTTGCAAATCGGTCAGGTGGAAGACATCAATATCAAGCTGGATGATCACAAACTTAAAGTCGATGCCGAGTCTTATAAAATCCCAGTATTGATTTCGATCCAACCTGGGCGCGCCAATCTAACCGATGATAAGGCGGGTAGAGAATTTATCAGCCAGCAATTCAAGCTGTGGGTGGAGAATGGCTTAAGGGCGTCTCTAAAAACTGGTAGCTTGTTAACTGGCGCAGTATTTGTCGATTTGAAACACGATGACAAAGCGAAAGACTATAAAACCGTTTTGTTAGCCGGTTATCCTTTGATTCCAACGGTGCCGGATGAAATTGTACAGTTTACCGATCAGCTGAGTACCACCTTAGATAAGATCAATGAATTGCCGCTGCAAGGCGTAGCAGAGGATTTGCGCGTGCTGTTGCAGGATCTATCGACCAGTGCCAATGCCTTTAACCAAGCCAGTAGTTCGATTAGTGGTAAGTTGGATGAGTTTGATATGGCCGGTATGAATGCAACCTTATCGAGCCTAAATGATGTATTGGAGAAGTTTGCTACAGAAGACAATGGCGTGTCGTCAATCAATCAGACCATGATTGAAATTCAAAATGCCATGCGTGAGCTGACACCACTACTACAGAAAATGAACACGGCGCCAAACAGTCTGATCTTTAAGAGTCAGGTGGCACCGGATATCGAGCCTCGAGGAGCTGGGCGATGAGAGTAATATTGCTGTTAATCAGCATAGTGATGCTAGCGGGTTGTTCTTCACAGACATTACAGCCGCCAAAATACTATGTCTTAAGTGGGACTCCCGCACAGTTAGTCCCCCATAAGACGTTGCATCCCGCGATAGAGGTACGCTCAATTTCCTTGTCTGATTACCTGCAAAGCTCGAACATAGTGCTGCAGGTGTCTGACCATGAGCTGTTCTTCTCAGCCAACCATTTGTGGGCTGAGCCGTTACAAGTTGGGATTGAAAAAGTGCTGATCAACCGTCTCGCTAGTACACAAGACTTAAGCGACGAGCCAGCATTGTTGCTAGACCTCAAAATCGATTACTTCCATATCGTGGATCGCGATGCGGTGATTCTGTCTGGTAGTTATGTGGTTGCAAACCAAGCGGGAGAGAAGTTAGTGCGTGAGCGCTTTGCTCTGCGTGAACCGTTAAATAATTCAGGCTATGAATACGCGGTTTCAGTGATGACTTCTATCCTTGGAGTGTTAGGCCAAGAAATTGCCGCTAAAGCGACGGCTAAGCACAGCAGTGCGCGTTAGTGTCTGACTCATATAAGGGGTTTCTTTGTCTGCTTTAGCTTACTCTTTTGTCAAACAATATGGTGTCTTGCTGTATCCGTCTGCTTCCGGTTGGGCGTTGGCGCATCGTGCCAATGCGAGTTTACCAGCGTTAAACGAAGCGTTTCGCTTAAGCCCCGCCATGCCGACGTTAGAACCCTTATCCGATCAGGCGTTTGAAGCGCAAGTCGTGCATTTTTACCAACAAGCCGGAAAGCAGACTTTAGCCAACGCCTTAGACGATGAGTCGTACCTAAAGGGTTTGGATCTTGAGAGCTTGGCGGATGCCATCCCTGAAAACGAAGATTTGCTGGAGCGTGAAGGGGATGCGCCGGTAATTCGCTTGATCAATGCGATTTTAAGCGAAGCCTTAAAAGACGGTGCGTCGGACATTCATATTGAAACCTATGAGCGCCAGTTGAAAGTGCGCTTTCGTGTCGATGGTCTGCTTCGAGACGTCATTTCCCCCAAGCGTGCCTTAGCGCCGATGCTGATTTCGCGTATTAAAGTGATGGCCAAGTTGGACATTGCGGAAAAGCGTTTGCCGCAAGATGGCCGTATTTTATTGCGTGTGTCGGGCCAAGACACGGATGTACGTGTATCGACCTTGCCCTCTACTCATGGCGAGCGGGTGGTGTTGCGTTTGCTCAATACCTCGATCGATCAGCTCGCCTTGGATCACCTTGGCATGAGTGTCACGGATCAACAACGTTTACGTCAGCTGATCGATAAACCCAACGGCATTGTCTTGGTCACTGGGCCAACAGGCTCGGGTAAAACCACTAGCTTGTACGCCGCACTGAATTATCTTAACACGGGGCGTAGCAATATTATGACCGTGGAAGATCCGGTGGAGTATCAACTCGATGGTGTGGCGCAAACCCAAGTAAATAGCAAGGCGGAGATGACTTTTGCTAAAGGGTTACGCGCGATTTTACGGCAAGACCCTGATGTGGTGATGATCGGTGAGATTCGTGATTTGGAAACCGCAGAGATCGCGGTACAAGCGTCTTTGACGGGGCATTTGGTACTGTCGACCTTACATACCAACAGTGCCATTGCCGCGGTGACGCGTCTACAAGATATGGGCATTGAACCGTTTTTATTGTCCTCATCGGTGGTGGGGGTCGTAGCGCAGCGTTTGGTACGCCGCTTATGTGACCATTGCAAACAGGCGCTACCACTGGATCACGCCGCGGGCCAGTTATTGAGTCATCTTGATGTCTTACCGGAAACGCTTTATCAGGCTCACGAACCAGGCTGTGAGCATTGCCATCAAGGTTACCGAGGTCGTTTAGGTATCTATGAAATCGTTGAAATGGATGCAACCCTACAAGGCTTGATCCATGACCAAGCCTCCGAGCAAGCCCTAACAGCCCATGTGCGTCAGCACAGTCCCAGTCTGCGTGTGGATGGTTTGCAAAAAGTGGCCTTGGGGCTTACCTCTATCGAAGAGGTGCTGCGTGTGACCTCCCAGCTGACCGAAGGCTTATCCAGCCCCCATATCCTGAGTGAATTGGACTGATGGCGGTATACGAATATCGTGCTTTAACCGATGCTGGCCGCAAACGTAAGGGCTTGTTGGAAGCGGATAATGAGCGTCATGCACGACAGCAACTGCGTCAGCAAGGGCTGGTGCCGTTTGAGTTAAAGAGTGCTAAGCCTAGCCGTAAGGCCTTTTTCCAAGCTAACTTATCGATTCGTGAACGGGCGCTGGTGATCCGTCAGCTGGCAACTCTAATTGAAGCCGGCTTGCCGATTGATGAGGCCTTATCTGGCGTCGCTAGTCAATCCGCTAAAGGGCGTGTGCGTTCCATGCTACTGGCGATACGAGCTCGAGTATTAGAGGGCTTTTCTTTTGCCCAAGCGCTTGCTGCTTATCCCAAAGCCTTTCCAATGTTATTTCAGGCCAGTGTGCAAGCGGGTGAAGAGTCGGGTAAATTGCCGGCGGTATTGCTGGCGTTAGCCGAGCATTCCGAGCGAGAACAAAATACCCATCAGAAACTGCAATCCGCTTTGCTGTATCCAGCATTACTGACGATCGTTGCCATGGGGATAGTGAGTTTCCTATTAGGCTCGGTGATGCCAGATATCGTAGCGGTCTTTCAGCGTCAGAATGCTCAGCTCCCGCCACTCACGCAAGCCTTGATTGGACTCAGTCATCTTGTATCGGATTGGGGCATTGCTGTGCTAGTGGCGCTTATGGCTGTCGTATTGGCTGTGCGTCTAGCTAGGCGCAGTGGTTCGCTTAGATTTAAGCTAGACGGTGTGTTATTAGCCTTACCTTGGCTGGGGCGCCTGTTGGCCACCTTGGCGATCACGCGCTACATTGCGACTTTGGCCATGCTTACCTCAAGTGGCGTGCCTTTGGTGTATGCCATGGACATTGCTGCTAAGGTGATTATGAATTTAGCCTTAAAACAACGTTTGCAAACAGCGCAACAGCAAGTGCGAGAAGGTATGTCCTTGTCACAAGCTTTGTCGGAGATCGCTTATGTACCCCCCCTGATGCGTCAGCTGATTAGCAGTGGCGAGCGCAGTGGGGAATTAGCCAATATGCTCGAGAAAGCCGCTCGTCAGCAAAGCGAATACACTCAACATAAAATGAACAACTTTCTTACCTTGTTTGAGCCGCTGATGCTTCTGGTAATGGGCTCCGCGGTGCTGCTGATCGTGATGGCGATCCTGTTGCCGATTATGAATATGAACCAATTATTGCGTTAACTTGTTAAAGGAATGTTTTCATGGGACACCCTTATGTGCCGCGTACCAAGCCGTCATTAAAGCGCCAACAGTCTGGCTTTACCTTGCTGGAGTTAATGGTGGTGGCGGCCATCTTAAGTTTATTAGTGGCACTGGTGGCGCCCAATTTATTGGGTCGTTCTGACGATGCCAAAGTCGCTGTAGCCAAGACCCAGTTGCGCAACATTGCTGCGGCGCTAGATTTGTATCGTCTGGATAACGGGCATTACCCTTCCACAGCACAAGGCTTACAAGCGCTTGTGACACCGCCATCCGGCTATCCAGAAGCACGTAATTGGAAGCAAGGAGGCTATTTGCCATCCCTACCACAAGATCCTTGGCAGTCGGAGTATTTATACATCAGTCCTGGTGCGCAAGGGGAATACGATTTGTTATCCCTAGGCTCTGATGGCCGTGAAGGCGGGGAAGGGGACGCTGCGGACATTTCCAGTCGTGCGCTATAACCCAACGGTACGCAGCGTCCATGGCTTTACCCTGTTAGAGCTGTTAGTGGTGCTAAGTATTCTAGGCGTGATGGTCAGTCTCGTCGCGCCGAATCTGACCGGCTTGTTGGCCCAAGATAAAGCGAAAGTCGAAGCCTATGCCTTGCGCGATGCCTTGCAAGACGTAATTGATCAAAGCTGGCTGGATGGGCGTTCAAGCTTTGTTGAAGTTCAGCACAATGAGTTAGTGGTATGGCAGCGTCTACAGGAGCAGTGGCAAACACAAGGCTCGCTGTATACGCTGCAAAGCGGTCTGGATTACCAACTTATTACCTCTTCTGAACAGTTAAGTCATGCCGAGCAAAGCCTAGACATGCCTGGCACTATGGCTTGGGTGGCGTTAGCCAATGCTGAGTACTTGCCATTTCGCTGGCGTATTCAAAGTGCCGCTCGTGCTTACACCGTTGTTGGGGATGGCATCAATGGCCTGCGCATCGAAGACTAAGCAAGGTTTTACCTTAATCGAAGTGCTGGTGGCCTTGGTGGTGCTAGCGGCGATTGGGCTAACCTTGGTGCAAACCAGTGACACTGGCACGGAGCACAGCCGTTATTTGCAACATAAGTTGTTGGCCAGCTGGATCGCAGAAGATAGTGCCACGGCATTGCGTTTGGCCTATCGTCTTGCTGAGCCTATTTCCTTAGGTGAAACCATCGTCGAACAGGGCGGCGAGCGCTATCTAACAAAGCTAACCCTCGCTAAGCAAACCGATTTCTTACAACGTATCGAAATTCAGGTATTTTATCTGTCAGAATCCCAGTCCACGGCGTCCGCTCCTATCTATGAACTGGTCAGTTATCTGCCACAAATGTCGGATCAGGAGGGCAGTCATGACCTCCCGTAAACCACTTTTAACACGTAGCAACAGACAAGGCTTTACCCTGATTGAGCTGTTGGTCGTGGTGCTGATTATCGCCATTATGGGCACGGCTTCCTACGAAATGCTCGGCACCTCCATGCGCTTGGAAAATCGTACGGCTGAGCATTCTCAAGGATTAGAGCAACTGACTCGAGCCTTTCATTGGTTACAGCAAGATGCTGAGCAATATGTCGAGCGACCGATTCGTGATGAGCTAGGGGAACCTGAGCCAAGTCTTTGGTTGCAAGATGACGTGCTCAGTTTGACCCACTTAGGCTGGGCTAATCCCTTGCAAGAACAGCGTTCTACCGTACAACGTGTGAGCTACCGCTTAGTGAATGGCGAATTGCAGCGCTTGAGTTGGCGTGTGCTGGATCGCGCGCAAGACGCTAAGCCTGTGCAGCAAACCTTACTCACCTCGGTACAAGGGATAGAGTTTGCGCTGTTATCCAGTACTGGCTGGCAAACTCAATGGCCAGTGCAAGCCGCGCCATTGCCGGGTGCAATACATGTAAACGAGGCTGTTGCTTTGCGGGTGCGTCTGACCTCCAAGCAATTTGGCACACTAGAGCGGTTATTTGAATTGCCTAGTGTTATCAGCGAGGGCACGCCATGAAAGCACGTCGGCAAGCAGGTGTGGTGCTGGTGATGGCACTAATGGTGTTGGCCGTGGTGGCGACCCTAGCGGTTTACACCCTAAAGCATGTGGCGCGCTCGGTCGAGCTTGTGTCCTATCGTCAAGATAACACTAGCGTAAAACAGCAGTTGCTCGGTGGTGAAGCTTGGGCCAGCGCTTGGTTTGCCCGTCACTATGATGCGCTCAGTCGTGTCAATGTGCCCAACCTGGATAAGCCCTGGTATCTGTTACGTCAGGAGTTTGAGCTTGAAGATCCTGCCGGTCGTTTGCAGATTGAACTGGTCGAGCGACAAGCCTGTATTAATCTTAACTTGCTTGGTGATCCTGCTCGTAGTGCCTTGACCGAGCAGCGTTTGCTGCGTTTATCCAATGCCCTCGCCATCGATGCTGGCTGGATCGTACTCGTCAAAGATTGGCTCGATCGCGATCAGGATCTGACCTCTGCCGCTAGTCATGAAGACGAGTACTACCTTGGCCTAGATCCGGCTTTTCGTACCGCGGATAGTTTATTGGTGGATGCCAGCGAATTGGGTTTATTGCCAGTGCCTGTGGGCACGTTTCAACGTTTAGCGCCCTATATCTGTTGGCAGCCAGATAATGATCAAATGAACCTGACGCGATTAAATATGCCTTTGATTAAGGCCTATTTTCCGACCTTAGATGGGCAACAAAGAGAGTCTTTGCTCGCTCGCTTGGCTTCGTCTGGCTTTGGCAGTGTGGAAGCCTTTTTGGCTTGGCCTGAATTCAAAGAAGAGTCACTAAACGTGGACGAATGGCGTCTGGACAGTCGTTATCTTGACGTCTTCACAAGCTTAACGGCAGGGGATAAAAAGCGCTTTTTACACAGTCGTTTAATGCGTTTAGAGGATCGTCGAATGGTGCCTTTTGCTCGCGCCTTTGCTCCCTTTGACGTACTATCTAACACCTTAATTCAGCGCGATAGTGAGACGGTGAGTCAATAAGGATGCATGGGCACAGACTGATACTGCAATTACGGGAAAGCACTTCCAGCGAAGGTTTGCTGGCGGATTGGTGGCTATTTGAGGGGCAACAGCTGGCGCATCAAGGTAACGCGGCGAGCCCTGAGGGTATGGCGAGTGCTTGGCTGTCTTTAAAAGAGCAGGTTGCAGGAGCCATTGAAGTGGTGATCTTTGCGCCGGCCCATCGTGTGCACATGCGTCAGCTGAGTGTAAGCAAGGCTCAGCGCCGCCATCTTCATCGTGTGTTGCCTTATCTGATGGAGCCCTACCTTGGCCAAAGTGTGGAGGAGCTACATTTTGTTAGCATAGCTGCAGAAGAAGATTCAGTATGGGCGTTGGCGGTCTCGCACGCACAGATGCAGTCTTGGCAAGCTTGGACCTCGGTGTTTGCGGATGAGCGTGTACTGCTGTTAGCACTGCCGAGTATGTTATTGAACACCTCGACCGAGACAAGTGTTGAGGTGCTGGGAGAATGTTTTCAGTTTCAAGATGGCCAATGGTGTTGGTTGCCAAGAAGAGGGCAACAGGCCAGCTCATTACAAGATATCGCTTCTATCAATCAAACCCTGTCTCAGTCTAGGGTTTGGCAAAAAGGCAATCTGCTGCAGGGACGTTACCAAACGCGAGCAAAACGATCTTCCCATACTCAGCCTTGGGCATGGGCGGCAGTGCTTTGTTTATTTGCCTTTTCAGCTTACAGCCTAACCACCTACCTAGACACCCAGTCCCTTAATCAACAAGCACAGCAATTGGAAAACCGCGCTAATCAGGCCTTTTTACAATTAGTACCGGAAGAAGGTCGGGTTGTGAACTTATCGCGCCAGATGGCGGCCAGATTGCAGCAGGTCGATAGCACATCGGCAACGCAGGCGGCCTCCGCCTACGAAGTGCTGACACTGCTTGATTCTGTGACGGATCACTCGGTCAAGGGGCAGGGGCTGCAAAGCATTGCTTGGCAAACCCAGGGATATCGCTTTGAATGGCGTGCACGCTCTCGCTTGGAGTTGGAACGCATTCAGCAAAGCTTGTCTGCCAAGGGCGTTGAATTGGAGCAAACCCTACGTCAAGAGCAAGGTTATTTAGGTGTGTTTCGTGCCGTAGGAGCGCCATTATGAAGGCTTGGTGGGGGCGACAGTTTGCGCAAAGTGGCAGCCTGCAACAATGCGGGCGTTGGTATCAATCACGTAGTCTGCGAGAGCAAGTTCTGTTAGCGGTGGCGCTACTGTTATTACTAGTGACGGTCCTGTATGTCAGTGTCTTGGCACCTTTGCAACAGCAACAGCGTCTTGCTGAAGCGCGTCTACAGCAGGCGCAAGCGCAGTATCAAGCCTTGCAAATCAATGCGCAGCAGCTGTTATCAAGACGTCAACAGGCAAACTTTGAGGATCGTAATACCGATGCCCTGCGTCGTATCTTAAGTCAAACGGCGGCCGCAGCACGGTTCAGTGCGGATCGAATCCAAGTTGAAGGTGATAGCCGCATACAAGTGTGGGCGTCTGAGGTGTCTTTTGCTGTGGTGGCAAACTGGCTAAATGGTCTAGCCAAGGAGAGAGTGGCAATACACAGCTTACAGTTAGAACGGGTTGGCGAAGGCATGGTGAACCTTCGCCTGACATTGGATTAAGCGCGTTTGAATAAAGCGATTAGCACTTAATATGACGGCTTGGGGTCAACATGCCACTCAATGGCACGTCCCACGATTCAATCGGCAATTGCTCTACTTCTTGGCAATCGTGCGCTAAACCGATCAAACGAGTGCGCTCGGCTTTGTTTTCAAAGGTACGATCGTAGAAACCACCGCCCATGCCTAGGCGCCCGCCCTGAGCATCAAAGCCGACCAAGGGCATCAGTACCATATCCATTTCCGAGCCCTGCAGTGGCGCTGGATCGATCGGTTCAAGAATATTAAAGCTGTTCTTTTGCCATTCGCAGTTTTCGCTATAGCGTGCGAAGACCAAGGATTGACCGACTAAAACGGGTAGAAAGACGTTGATATCGTTTTGCCAACACCATTGGCAAATTTCGCTTGGCGAAATTTCACCGTCATTGGTGAGGTATAAAGCTAGATTAGATTGCGGTGTCAGTGAAGGGGCGAGTGCCGCTTGGAACTGTTCAAGCACTTGTAGAGAAGCAGTGTGTTGCTCAGACTCTGTAAGCTGCTTGCGTTTTGCGCGCAGAGTTTGGCGCAAGGTTTGACGATCTAAAGACATAAAAAGGGTTTCCCAAGTTGCCGTTTCGACTATTGGCCTTGAACCCAGTGGTTCAAGGTGGAAATAGCTGAAGCTCTTTAGGCTTTCCGACGCACGGACATGCACACCGAACTTGCAGTATCTTTCCGGGGGTTTGCTCATAGGCTCAAGGGCGTTAAGCCGCTTCGAACAACCCAGGAAACACCGCCAGTATAGGGCAGAAGACCTGAAAAATCACCCTTGAAATCTTGGGGACTGTCGCGCTACTTGAAGAATTTTCGTGCATAAAACTCTTGCTAAACGCCGAGAAACCTATTTTAAAAAACGTTTAGCCGGCTTTGCTTTGCTGGCCTAGAGCCGAGTCTAACTGAGAAGTCAGCTCTCGTAGCTGTTGTTCGTTAGAGCGCGCATAACGACGGCTAGATAACAAATCATAGGCAATGTTTAAAGCGGTAATAATGGCAATTTTTTCAAGTCCGACCGCTTTGCCACTTGCACGAAGCTCACGCATTTGAGTATTTAGATATTCTGCGGCTTCTTTTAATTCTGCCTCATGACCTTTTGGGCAGTTGATATTGAAAGACTTGCCCAGAATGTCGACAGCAACAGTTGGCTTTTCCATAGTATCTCCGACAGCTAGATAAGCGTTATATAAGATGAATTTCCATTATTTTCGTAACGAATAACATTTTATGCCGCAGGTAAATTCGTTACAATTGCGGATTCGATAAATCCACTTAAATTTATAGCAAATTGACGCAAAAATGGAAATTAATCCGATCATTTCGAAGATAAAAGACCTTTCCGAACGAACCAAAGTGCTTCGGGGGTATCTTTGACTACGAGTCAAAGAGTGAACGACTAGAAGAAGTTAACCGTGAATTAGAAGATCCAAACGTGTGGAATGACCCTGACTACGCTCAGAAATTAGGTCGTGAACGTTCGGCTTTGGAAACGGTGGTATCGACTATTGATAACATGGAATCTGGCGTAGAAGACGCTCAGGTTCTGTTGGATATGGCGGTAGAAGAGAACGACGAAGACTCCGTTGAAGCGGTGAAAGAAGAGCTTGCGGGGCTTGAGAAACAGCTTGGCGAACTAGAGTTTCGTCGTATGTTCTCTGGTGAAATGGACCCGAACTCTGCTTTCTTGGATATTCAGTCTGGCTCCGGCGGTACCGAAGCGCAAGACTGGGCCAACATTCTATTGCGTATGTACCTACGCTGGGGTGAAGACAAAGGCTTTAAAGTTGAGCTTGTCGAGGTGTCTGCCGGGGAAGTTGCAGGTATCAAGTCGGCGACGGTTCGCTTTGAAGGCGAATACGCTTTTGGCTGGTTACGCACGGAAACAGGTGTCCATCGTCTCGTTCGTAAGTCTCCATTTGATTCGGGTAATCGTCGTCATACATCGTTTGCTTCGGTCTTCGTTTCGCCAGAGATTGATGACAATGTTGAGATCGACATCAATCCGGCGGATTTGAAAACCGACACATACCGTTCATCCGGTGCCGGTGGTCAGCACGTTAACACCACGGACTCTGCGGTACGTATTACCCACATTCCATCGGGTATCGTGGTGCAATGCCAAAACCAGCGTTCGCAACACGCGAACCGTGACTTTGCCATGAAACAATTACGTGCCAAGTTGTACGAAATGGAAATGCAAAAACGTACGGAAGCAGCTCAGGCTCTAGAAGATACTAAGTCTGATATCGGTTGGGGAAGTCAGATCCGTTCTTACGTATTGGATGCTTCTCGTATTAAGGACTTGCGTACCGGTGTGGAAAGCTCCAATACCGGCGCGGTGCTTGATGGCAACCTAGACCAATTTATTGTGGCGAGCCTTAAACAAGGCCTTTAATGCACTAAAACCTTTTGACAAGAGTAATGTACAAAATCATGTCTAACGAAACTCAAAACGAGACCAGCGTAACTTCTGAAGATAACCGTTTAGTTGCAGAGCGCCGCGCTAAGTTGGCTGCCATTCGTGAGCAGGGTAATGCGTTTCCAAATACGTTCCGTCGCGATGCTTACGCAGCGGACCTACAAGAGCAATTTGGCGAGCTTGAAAAAGCTGAGCTAGAAGAAAAGAACCATGTGGTTAGCATCGCCGGCCGTATCGTACGTAACCGTGGTGCTTTCATGTTGCTACAAGACATGTCTGGCCAAATCCAAGCCTACGTTAACCGTAAAGCCTTGGATGAAGAAACGCTAAAAGACATCAAAACTTGGGACCTTGGTGACATCATCGGTGTGACGGGCCCAGTGCACAAGTCTGGTAAAGGTGACCTTTACGTGGATATGCAGTCGGTTGAGTTGCTAACCAAATCGCTACGTCCTCTGCCTGATAAGCACCATGGCTTGGCGGACATGGAAATGCGCTACCGTCAGCGTTACGTTGATCTGATCGTAAACCAAGAATCTCGTAAAACGTTTGAAGTGCGTTCTAAAGTGATTTCTACGATCCGTCGTTTCCTAGAAGATCGTCGCTTTATGGAAGTGGAAACTCCGATGCTACAAACCATCCCAGGTGGTGCATCGGCGCGTCCTTTCGTGACTCACCACAATGCCATGGACATGCAAATGTTCCTACGTATCGCACCAGAGCTTTACTTGAAGCGTCTAGTGGTTGGTGGCTTTGAGCGTGTATTCGAAATCAACCGTAACTTCCGTAACGAAGGTGTATCAACGCGTCACAACCCAGAATTCACCATGATCGAATTCTACCAAGCGTACGCGGACTACAAAGATCTAATGGATCTAACGGAAGAAATGCTACGTACGGTGTCTGAGCAAGTGTTGGGCACTACAAAAGTGCCTTACCAAGGTGAAGAGTTTGACTTCGGTGCTCCGTTCATTCGTATGACCATGTTGGAAGCGATCCTGCATTACAACCCAGAACTAACCGAAGCGGATCTTGCGACGGTTGAAAGTGCGACAGCGGTAGCGAAGAAGCTACACATCGACGTGCAGCCAATCTGGGGTCTAGGTAAGCTTTGGACGGAGATCTTTGAAGAAACTGCAGAAAGCAAGTTGATTCAACCGACCTTCATTACAGAATACCCAGCGGAAGTGTCTCCGCTAGCGCGTCGTAACGATCACAATGAGTTCATCACAGACCGTTTTGAGTTCTTTATCGGTGGTCGTGAAATCGCTAACGGCTTCTCGGAGTTGAACGATTCTGAAGACCAAGCCGCGCGTTTCCGTCGTCAGGTAGAAGAAAAAGACGCTGGTGATGATGAAGCGATGCACTACGATGCGGACTACATCAACGCTCTAGAATACGGTCTACCGCCGACCGCTGGTCAAGGTATCGGTATCGACCGTCTAGTCATGCTGTTCACTGATTCACCATCGATCCGTGATGTATTGCTATTCCCTCATATGCGTCCACAAGACTAATTGAGGCGTTATCGCGTACTACACGTTTGATTATGAATAAGGCCTCTTAATGAGGCCTTATTTGCCTTTGCTTGATATAAAAATAGAAACTGCTTAAGGGGTCAGAGCCCTTAAGCAGAAGAAAATGTTGTTTATCCAATGTCGGCGTTACTAGGGCTCTGACCCCATTATATAAGTAACAGCCTTTGCCAACAGAGAGAGTAAAATGAGCCGTTTTTGGACCGATAAAATCGCTTCTCTTGACCCTTACGTGCCAGGGGAACAACCACAAGATAAGCAATACATTAAGCTAAATACTAACGAAAGCCCGTACAGCCCATCACCAAAAGCTCTGGCAGCTATGCAGGAGCAAATCAGTGAAAAGCTACGTCTGTACCCAGATCCAAATTGTCAGGTATTGAAAAATGCGTTGGCTAAAGCCTACGGTGTTGAAGCCAACCAAGTGTTTGTCGGTAACGGTTCTGATGAAGTACTAGCGCTGGCCTTCCAAGGCTATTTTGCCGGAGGTAAACCACTGGCGTTTGCTGATATCACTTACAGCTTCTACAAGGTGTACGCCAACCTGTACGATATTGAGCCGAAGATTATTCCATTAACGGAAAACTTTGATATTGACCCTGCGGATTATGAAAACCTAGAGGTGTCGGGCGTTGTAGTAACGAATCCGAATGCACCAACGGGTAAAGCGCTGCCACTTTCAGATATTGAGAAAGTGTTAAAAGCGAACCCTGACGTGGTGGTGTTAGTGGATGAGGCTTATGTCGATTTTGGTGCTCAAAGCGCCGTGTCTTTGGTGAACCAATACCCGAACCTAATGGTGGTGCAAACCTTCTCGAAATCTCGTGCACTGGCGGGTATTCGTGTGGGCTACGCCATTGCTCAGCCTGAGTTGATCGACGGTCTTGAGCGTTTGAAAAATTCCTTTAACTCCTATCCGATTGACCGTGTGGCGCTAGCGGGCGCAACGGCTGCGGTAGAAGATGCGGAATATCTACAAGAGATCTGTGATAAGACCATCGCCACCCGTGAATGGACCGTTGTGGAACTAGAAAAACTAGGTTTCTCGGTATTGCCGTCGGCTACTAACTTTGTCTTTGCAACCCACCCTGAGAAAGAAGCAGAAGCCTTATACCTAAGCCTGAAAGAGCAGGGGATCTTGGTGCGCTACTTTGGTAAGAAGCCGCGTATTGGTGATTACCTACGTATTACCATTGGTACGGATGCTGAGATGTCAGCACTGATCGATGCGCTAAAAGCCTAAGTTTAGTTTGCTTTGATAAGAAGCCAGAGCCCAGTGCTCTGGCTTTTTTATTGAAAATCAAGCGAAACTATCCGCTACCTTAGTTTACTCACTGAGGAAAATTACGCGTCAAAATTTGCATCATCCATACCCGAAAGCAATAAATAAGAAAGATATAATATAGTGTTATTTCTTCTTTGATTTAAACGCGTGATTGATTTAATTTATGTTGTCTAAATGCTTGATTTAAAGCGTTTTTCTAATCATGGATTGTGAATTTTGAATGTACTACTTTAGTCCAAATTACGTCCGCCACTAAAGTTTCTATACTAACTGCGCTTTGATCTTTGTCACCAATATCCCTCCTTTTGAAAGCTTCTCGTCAATTAGACATGCGTGTTGAAAGAGGCCTTATTGGTTCACTGGATACAATCAATAATAAAGAGTAAAGGTTTTGGGATGCAGTTAGAGAGAATTAGAAACAGCAGCTTGCACGATAAAGTTATGTCTGCTGAACAGGCTAGCGAATTTATTAAAGATGGCATGACCGTTGGTATGAGTGGCTTTACCCGGGCAGGGGAAGCTAAAGCGGTGCCAAAAGCCTTGGCTGAGCGTTGTAAGCAACACCCGATCAAAATCAACCTGATGACGGGGGCGTCCTTGGGTAACGATTTGGACAAGATTTTAACGGAATCGGGCAGCCTTGCTCGCCGTATGCCGTTCCAGGTAGACACCACGCTACGTAAAGCCATTAATAATGGCGAGGTCATGTTTATTGATCAGCATTTATCTGAAATGGTAGAGCAGCTGCGTAACCATCAACTGATGCGTCCAGATATTGCTATTATCGAAGCGGTAGCCATTACCGAAGAAGGCCATATCGTACCGACGACGTCCGTCGGTAACTCGGCAAGTTTTGCGGTGTTTGCGGAAAAAGTGATTGTCGAAATCAATACCTTGCACAGCGATAAACTGGAAGGCTTGCACGATATTTATATTCCGACCTACCGTCCAACTCGTACACCGCTACCATTGGTGAAAGTGGACGATCGTATTGGTAGCACGGCGATTCCTATTCCACCAGAAAAGATCGCAGGCATTGTCTTCACAAGTACGCCAGATTCTTATTCAACCGTCTCGGATCCGGATGAAGAAACGGCGTCTATCGCGCGTCACCTTGTTAGCTTCTTAAAAGAAGAAGTGGCGCAAGGTCGTTTGCCAAATAACCTAGGTCCGTTGCAGGCAGGTATCGGTAATATTGCCAATGCGGTGATGATGGGCTTATTGGATTCGGATTTTGAAGATCTGACCATGTACTCAGAAGTGCTACAGGATTCTACCTTCGATCTGATTGATGCGGGCAAACTGCGTTTTGCTTCCGGCTGTTCCGTGATTCTGTCTGAACGTATGAACTCGAAAGTGTTTGATAACATCGAAGATTACAAACAGAAACTGATTCTGCGCCCACAGGAAATGTCGAACCATCCTGAGATCGTGCGTCGTCTAGGCATTATCGCAGTGAATACGGCATTGGAATTTGACCTGTACGGCAACGTCAACTCCACCCACGTGTGCGGCACTAAGATGATGAATGGTATCGGCGGCTCAGGTGACTTTGCCCGAAATGCCAATATGTCGATCTTCGTGACGAAGTCGATTGCCAAAGAGGGTGCGATCTCAAGCGTTGTGCCTATGGTAAGCCATGTCGACCACACGGAACACGATGTGGACATTCTGGTTACCGATCAAGGTTTAGCGGATCTTCGTGGTTTAGCCCCACGTGAGCGTGCTGTGCGCGTGATCCAAAACTGTGTGCATCCAGATTACCGTAATCAACTAATGGATTACTTTGAGCGAGCTTGTGCCCGCGGTGGTCATACGCCTCACCTTATCGAAGAAGCCTTTAGCTGGCATGTCAACTTAGAAAATAAAGGCACTATGAAGTTGTCTTAATGACAGCTTGCTTAAACTGCTTGAAAAGGCCAAAGCAAATGCTTTGGCCTTTTTGTTTTCTTTGGCGGGTTAATGCAAAACACTTTCGAGGGAGTTATGGCCATTAAACAGCTCTACGATCTTAATCTTGGTGCTGTCATGCTCAACACAGTAACAGATGGCTTCCGCTACATCTGCTCGTGAGATGGATGTGCTTGCTTGATCATCAGGGCGCTCTGTAGTGAAGCCGCCCTTTGGCGGTGTATTGGTTAGCATACCTGGACGCAGAATGGTGTACGGTAAGCTGGTAATGGTTAGATACTCATCGGTAATGTGTTTCGCAACCAGATAAGGTTTCAGGCTGGTGCTGAGTTCATCTGGATCGTCGGCGCCAAAGGCGCTGAGTTGAATAAAATGCTCGACACTGGGTTCTTCCTCGGCATAGTCGATGGCGCGTTTCGCCGCCCACAGATCCACCAATAGGGTTTTGTCACAGCCAGTTCCGCTTCCTGATCCCGCAGCAAAAACGACTTTGTTTACGCCTGCGAAGGCATCACTGAAATCGTCTTCAAGATTCACCTGAAAAACTTGTAAATTAGGATGTGATAGTTCGTTGGCACGATGCGTATCACGAACCAGTGCGCGCACGGTGTAGCCTCTGCTGAGCAGACTTCGACATACTCGTTGTCCAACTTGACCGGTGGCACCGATCACCAAGATAGTAGACATAATGATTGGCCTCTGTTTTAGAGTTTGTTTTATGTTAGCCAATAAGTGAGCAGTCAATGTGAACGAATAGATGCTTTCACAGTGTCTTGATAGTCGTTAGGAATTAGTCAAAGGCGGTGTAAATCACCGCCTTTTATATCTCTAGGGAAACCCATGAGAGAAGCGAATGTTCGCAGCTATAGGACATAACTGCGATTCAATTGGGGATTATAAGGACGTTAGTTTGCGTTCAATGCTGGCGAGAATGCCGTCTTGATCCAGTCCGATACGCGCAAGCATAGCGCTATGGCTAGCATGCTCTTCATAGCGATCTGGCAGGCCAAGGTGTAACACTGGTGTAGCAATGTCTTGGCTTTGCAAGAATTCACTGACTGCTGAGCCCGCGCCGCCCATAATGGCATTTTCTTCTACCGTGACGAATAGCTTGGCGTCTTTGTGCGCTAACAACGCTTGCTCGTCGATAGGTTTAACGAAGCGCATATCGATCAGTGTGGCATCTAGCGTCTTGGCAGCTAGCAGTGCGTCGTAAGTCGGTCGACCAAAACCGCAGATCACGATGCCAGAGTTACCTTGGTGTAAGGTTCGGGATTGACCAATCTCAATTGTCTCTAAGGTTGGCTCAATCGCCACGCCACGACCGGTGCCACGAGGGTAACGAACCGCTGCAGGGCCTTGATATTCATAACCTGTGTGCAGCAGTTTACGGCATTCATCTTCATCCGATGGCGCCATAATCACCATTTTCGGCACGCAGCGTAGGTAGCTTAAATCGTAAGCACCCGCGTGAGTCGGGCCGTCTTCGCCCACTAGGCCAGCACGGTCAATGGCAAACAGCACATCAAGGTTTTGCAGTGCCACGTCATGAATCAGTTGATCGTAGGCGCGCTGTAAAAAGGTCGAGTAAATCGCCACCACCGGCTTTAAACCATCACAGGCCATACCGGCGGCGAGGGTGACCGCGTGTTGTTCTGCAATCGCTACATCAAAGTAACGATCAGGGTAGTTGTCGGCAAACTCGATGAGATCCGAACCTTCTTTCATAGCGGGTGTGATGGCAACGAGGCGCGAGTCTTGCTCTGCTGCATCGCAGATCCAGCGGCCAAAAATATTGCTGTATTTTGGCTGTGATGGTGCTGAGGCTTCAGTAATCGGTTTTGGATCAGGCTCCACTTTGTTAATCGCGTGGTAACCGATTGGGTCGCCTTCTGCGGGTTCAAAGCCTTTGCCTTTCTTGGTGATCACATGCAGGAACTGGGGACCTTTACGATCCTTTAAATTACTCAGCGTCTGCGTCAGTAGCTCGATATCATGACCGTCAATTGGGCCAATGTAGTTAAAGCCTAGCTCTTCAAAGATGGTGCCAGGGGCAACCATGCCTTTCATATGTTCTTCAGCTTTACGGGCTAGCTCTAGCGCAGAAGGCAAACCAGAGAAGACCTTGCGACCACCTTCACGAATGTTCTCGTAAGTCTTACTGGCCCAAATACGAGCAAGTGAACTGGAGAGGGCGCCGGCAGGCTTAGAAATTGACATTTCGTTGTCGTTGAGCACGACCAACATATCGGCTTCGACATCGCCAGCGTGGTTTAAGGCTTCAAATGCCATGCCTGCTGACATAGCGCCGTCGCCAATAATAGCCACCGCTTTACGATTGGTTTTAAGTTGGCGCGCAGCCAATGCCATGCCCAACGCGGCACCAATAGAGGTACTAGAGTGGCCCACGCCAAAGGTGTCGTAGTCACTTTCTTCTCGTTTCGGGAAACCTGAAATACCGTTCTCTTGGCGAATCGTCAGTAGGGCATCACGACGACCAGTTAAGATTTTATGGGGATAAGCTTGATGACCCACGTCCCACACTAAACGATCTTCTGGCGTGTTGAATACGTAATGCAGAGCAACGGTTAATTCAATCACACCTAAGCCAGCACCGAAGTGACCACCGGTTTGTCCCACACTGTAGAGCATGTAGGCGCGCAATTCTCTGACAAGAGTGGTGAGCTCTTTCTTAGTCAGCTTGCGCAAATCAGCAGGACTGTCAATTTGGTCTAGTAGTGGCGTCAAAGGACGCGATGTTGGGATCGTTTCGAACATGGGCACCGGCAGGTCACTTATTCTGTCTTAAAATAGCGAGGCATTATATCAGTGGTTGCGGGCAATAATATAGTTAGCTAGCTCCACTAATGGTGTCGCTTTTGGGCCAAACGACATTACTTGCTCAATTGCTTCATCATGCAGGCGTTTTGCCAGTGCTTGAGCCCCTTCAAGACCCAATAATTTCGGATAAGTTGGCTTGTTGGCATCGGCGTCAGCAAATTGAGTTTTACCCAGTGTTTGCGTGTCACTGGTAATATCGATGATGTCATCTTGCACCTGGAAGGCCAAGCCAATCGCTGCCGCATAATTGTCGAGAGCTTGCAGTTGCTCAGCATCCGTTACGCCGACACTTTGTGCGCCCATTTTTACGGCGGCACGAATGATGGCGCCAGTTTTATGGCGGTGCATTAGTTCCAGATCTTCTAGTGTCATGTCTTTATTAACATTAGAAAGATCAATCATTTGGCCTGTCACCATGCCCAAACGACCTGACGCTTGTTGTAATGTGTTAATCACCGCAAGCTGGGTTGTAGCTTGATTCAGTTTTTCTTGGCACAGCAATTCAAAGGCATAGGTCTGCAGTGCATCACCAGCAAGGATGGCCGTGGCTTCGTCAAACTGAATGTGACAGGTCGGCTTGCCGCGGCGTAGATCATCGTCGT
Source organism: Marinomonas sp. HM11-D (assembly GCF_057626615.1). Classification (NCBI taxonomy): domain Bacteria; kingdom Pseudomonadati; phylum Pseudomonadota; class Gammaproteobacteria; order Oceanospirillales; family Oceanospirillaceae; genus Marinomonas; species Marinomonas sp. HM11-D. Next base: position 107,899 of record NZ_JBMMKT010000013.1, read on the forward strand.
CCATGGCCGGTAGGTCATCATGGATCAATGAATAGGCGTGAATGGACTCTACCGCAGCGGCGCAGGCATCCGTTAGTTCATTGGCTTCGGCAAACAGCTCGGCAACCGCATAAGTTAGCATCGGGCGTACTCGCTTACCGCCGTTAAAGAGGCTGTAACGCATGGCTTCTTGTAGGCCATTGGCTGGGGCGTAATCAGATAGGGTTTGATCTAAGTAGCGGTTAACGCGCTCGCAAGCATACTGCGAAAATTGCTCAAGGTTCACTGTTCGGTTTCCGGATCAAAGGTTTCTAGGCGCTCGCCTTCATTGCTTTCAAGCAGGATTTGGACTTTTTGCTCTGCCTGAGTCAGTACAGATTGGCAATCTTGACTAAGTTTAACGCCTTTCTCAAATGCTTTAAGTGCATCTTCGAGGGATAATTGATTGGATTCAAGTTGCGCCACAATACTTTCGAGTTCGGATAGGTTTTCTTCGAAATGACGCACGCTAGTTTTACGAGACATAATGACTTCTCTTTTGGTAACCTACAATTTGTAACAGAATTCCCCATAATTCACGAGTGCAGTCACTCTTGAGTTACAAAATAGTATCGGCAGAATGGGACGCGCCGCTACTATTTGTTTAAAATGGAAGAAATTGAGTCGCATTATAGCTTTATTCGTAGGAGACGTGTGTGGATATCGCAACGTTATTAGGTCTATTAGGTTCGTTTGCAATCGTACTTATGGCCATTTTGTTGGGTGGTTCCGCAGGGATGTTCATCGACCCTGCTTCGATATTGATCGTGTTGGTCGGCTCTACTTTCGTTGTATTAATGCAATATCCACTGGGGCAGTTTCTTGGCGCAGGGAAATCCGCCGCCAAAGCTTTTATGTTTAAAAGCGTGCCTATGGATACGCTAATCGATGAAATCTTCGGCTTAGCTGATGAGGCTCGTAAAGGTGGCTTGCTGTCTTTAGAGGGCAAAGAAGTCAGTCATCCATTCTTATCTAAAGGCATTCAGATGCTAGTGGACGGTCACGACGGTTCCGTGGTGCGTGCCCAGCTTTCCAAAGATATGAACTTAGCCTTTGCTCGCCATGATCGAGGCGCGAAAATCTTTAAAGCTTTTGGTGATGTAGGCCCTGCCATGGGCATGATCGGTACCCTTGTGGGTCTGGTACAAATGCTTGCCAACATGGATGACCCAAAAGCCATCGGTCCGGCGATGGCCGTAGCCCTCCTAACAACACTCTATGGTGCCATGTTGGCCAACATGGTGTGCTTGCCGATTCAATCTAAGTTGGCTAACCGTGCGAATGAAGAATTATTGTGTCAGCAATTAATTCTTGATGCTTTGCTTGCGATCCAAGCCGGTCAAAACCCTCGTGTCCTTGATGGCGCATTGAAAACCTACATTGCCGAAGGCAAACGAGCAGAACGAGAATAGTATTCTCCATAGTGGTAACTGGATGTTTGAATCATGAGTGATGAAGAAGAAAACGACTGCCCCGAATGTATAGAAGGCCTGCCAGCCTACATGGGGACATTTGCCGACTTGATGTCGTTGCTGATGTGTTTCTTCGTATTGCTGTTGTCATTTGCCGAAATGGATGTGTTGAAGTTCAAGCAATTGGCCGGCTCGATGCGAGAAGCCTTTGGTGTGCAAAAACAAATTGAAGCAGAATCGATCCCAATGGGGACCTCGATCATTGCCCAAGAATTCAGTCCAGGTCGTCCTGAACCAACGCCGATTAATGAAGTGCGTCAAAAAGCCGACGATGTGCCTGAGAATACCTTGGAAGTTATGTGTAAGCCGGATGCTGCGGAATTGAATGAGCAAGAAGGCGCAGGGCAGCCTTCACCAAGTACTGCGGTAGATATGACTCAGGCGGATTTGCAGCGTCAGCAACAAATTCAACAAACCGAAGACAACGCAAAACAAGTGGCTTCGGTGATGCGTGAAGAAATTTCTAAGGGAACGGTTGAAGTAGAGACACAAGAAAATACCATCACCATTCGCTTGAAAGACCGCGGCTCGTTCCAGTCGGGATCTGCTGAGTTAAATTACGACTTTATTCCCATTATTGATATGGTGCGTGATGTATTAGTCGGTTTGGAAGGTAGCATTGCCGTAGAAGGACACACCGATAATATTCCGATTGATAGCCCGCGTTTTCGTTCCAACTGGCAGCTGTCTTCAGCTCGTGCGATCTCGGTGGCAGAAGAGTTGTTTTCAACCGGTCAATTGGATGAAAATCGCTTTTCTGTGACTGGCTTTTCCGATACACGACCTTTAGTGCCTAACGATACACCACAGAATCGTGCCACCAACCGACGTGTAGAGATTGTTATTCGTCAAAATGATTTGGCGCGTACCAATGTGATCGAACCGGAATACCCGCCAGGTGTTGGCGATGTGCCGGCCACAGATGATCTGTTCAGTGAAGGCGAAGGTGGATTCCGTTTGGATCCGAATGAGATCTTCTAATCGGTTCTAATATGGGACCGTTAAAAAAAGCGACGTTCTGCGTCGCTTTTTTCGTTCTAGTAATGCGCAGACAAGGGTTTTTTGCTATGGTTCTGGGCAAATTGTTTTGAGGAAAGAAATGATGCGTATTGCAGTAATCGGCGCAGCGGGTCGCATGGGTAAAACATTAATTCAAGCGATCACCGATGCAAACGGTGTAGAGCTTGGTGCAGCCATTGTTGAACCAACCAGTTCTTTAATTGGTGTGGACGCTGGCGAAGTAGCGGGTGTTGGCAAGCTGGGTGTGAGCATTGTCAGTGATATCAAAGATTGCGTAGCAGACTTTGATGTCTTGATCGACTTTACGACACCTGCTCTAAGTGTTGCGAACGCTGCTTACTGTGCAGAAAATGGCAAGTCTATCGTTATAGGTACTACGGGTCTTAATGACGAGCAAAAAGCGCAACTAGCTGAAGCGGGTCAGAAAACCTCTGTTGTGTTCGCACCGAACATGAGTGTCGGTGTTAACTTAACACTGAAGCTATTGTCTCTAGCGGCGCAAATCCTAGGTGACGACTACGATGTGGAAGTGGTTGAAGCACACCACCGTCACAAAGTGGACTCTCCATCCGGTACCGCACTGCGTATGGGTGAAGTGGTTGCTGAAGCTCTAGGTCGTGATCTGAAAGAATGTGCAGTGTACGGCCGTGAAGGACAAATTGGTCCGCGTACGCAAAAAGAGATCGGCTTTGAAACGATTCGTGCCGGCGATGTGGTTGGTGAGCACAGCGTATGGTTTGCCACAGAAGGTGAGCGCATCGAGATCGTTCACAAAGCGAGTAGCCGTATGACGTTTGCTAAAGGTGCTGTGCGTGCAGCGGCTTGGTTGGCAAACAAAGATGCAGGCTTGTACGATATGCAAGACGTCTTGAATCTTAAGTAATGGCAAGACGATTCAGTGACTAGTCCTGATATAGGTTGACACTTATTCAGGCTCTAAAACGCTCGATGAACTTCATCGGGCGTTTTGTATTTTAAGGTCATATGTGGCCGACTCTTATTATAGCTTTCTACCGACTCCGATATCATTAGCCTAGCCTCGCATAGATCCTTCGGCTTAATGATCAAGTACTCATTTTTAATGATGCCATTCACTCTTTCCGCCAGCGCATTCTGATAGCAATCGTAGCCATCAGTCATGGAACACTGAACTCCATGCTTTTCATGAAGCTGTTGATATTGCTTAGAGCAATATTGAAGCCCTCGATCTGAGTGATGCACAAGTAATTGAGCGGTTCTCGA
>NZ_JBMMKT010000014.1:0-111605 GCF_057626615.1 Marinomonas sp. HM11-D
GTGTTTATCATGAAGTTTACTATCAATAGGTGGGGTGTCGGCCTTGAGATTGGCGCACTGATTATCAACTTGTTTATAGGCGATCTGTACATAAAGATCCCAAGAGTCGGTGAGTGTGCTTACAACTCTGCTGGCTTTTATCTAGACCCTTGGAAAGCTCCTAAGAAAGGCGTTAAGGAGGCTGAGTGATGGAATCAATGTCATTCGATAAGTCTGGCTTAAGGCGCTTGTGTGAGAGCCTGAGAGTTGTACGAGTGATGTACCCAGAGATGACTCTTAATGCTTTTCATGCCTTCTTGATCTCTGCTTTGGAAGAGGGGACGACAATGGCAAATATGGCAAGTAAAGCGAGTTTCTCTCAATCTTCAAGCTCAAGGAATACATCTTTGTTATCTGCTCATCATCGGTGTGGCAAGGAGGGTTTAGACCTTATTAAGGCAACTGAAGACCCTCAGATGAGGCGTAGAAAGGTTGTCCATCTGACAAATGATGGGAAGCGCTTGGCAAGCTTGTTGGCTGATATTAACAAGGTTGAGTAATTAATAGAATAACAGGGAGCTCTAATATGGTAAAAAGAGCTCTCTTTCTAGTTCACTACAGTATATGTTTTTTTGCTGCCTAATATATTATTGTCAGGATTGATGACAATATATTTAGAGGAAAACCAGACTCTATTCTCATTAATACTGTTTCTATCCAGAGATTCTTTTAGATAATCGTCTATATCTGCCTGAAAAGTTATGTAATAGGCGCCATAACTAGGGATTTCTGAAAAGTAAGTCAGGTTTTTCTGGGCTCCTTGTAATACTACTTGCTCCTCATAGAATTTAGGGTTTTCTCCTAAGTGTTGATAGTATTTAGGGTTTAGTTCTGCTTCTGATTTTATTAAGTCTCTTTCGTAATATATCTTATATATTCTTAATGAATCACTTTTTAATTTAAGCTTAATGTCATGGGTTCCAAGGTTCTTTACTTCTATAGTTACTATCAATGCCTTATTGTTTAGGTGGCTGTCATAACTGAATTCTGTAACGATATTTATATCGCTAGAGAAATTTCCTTCGAGTCTATCTTCAAGTTCTTTTATTTCTTTTTTATTCTTTTGAATTTCACCGGTTGTTTTTATTAGGTCTTCTCTTGCTTTGCTGAGATTGTATTTGGCTATTTCTTCTTGATTAAAACTATAGTAAGAAAATATTGCAAAAACAATTGTTCCAAAAGCCCCCAAACCTAGTAGTAGGAAGTGTACGTTCTCTGCCCATTTTTCATCTTTAAAAGGTGATATGAGCCATTTTTTGATCTTTCTTATAGTACTCATGTGACTGCTCTACATTGGCGTATCTTCAGAGGGTATTGCTTCTGGGAATTTATTGTCAGATTCATATAGGTAATCTTCAGAGCGGCGAAGTTTGAGTTGTAGCGATTTTTTAGTAAATTCAAAAGAATTCTCTTTTGCAACCAATTGGCTGGTCATTAAAACTTTTTCTTGTATGTTTTTTCCTATATTTGAGTGCTCTATTCCTTCTGGAAAAACTGCGTGACATTCAAAAGAATATGCAACTAATAGGGCAAAAACTACTGATTGAAGGCTTTTCTTTGAGGGGAGTCGAGTAAATATATCGCCCGGTGACATGAAGGTTTGCTGAGTTGTCAGGCTGAATTTATATTTATTGATATCCTCTGATTTAAGGGATTTGATGATATCTTCTGGTATGAAATCATCGCCTTTCTCTATGCACTGGCTAATGAAATGAGAAGCTGCTTCTAGATCATCAAGAAAGTTTGAAAGCTTTGTTGATTGTCGATTTGAAATGTAGTCTTTTTGCTCAATACGACAAGAGAAAATTACTTCGTTACTTTCATTGATGTGAAGTGGTAATAGCCACTTATCAATCAAATCGTGATTTTTTGTGATTTCAAATACTGTAAATGGGGTTTTAAATAGCCTATCAAATATTAGAGGAGTCTCATTTTTACTTTTAATCTCTCCCCATCTAACTTTACGTCTCAACTTGTAGTTACAGAAAACCTGATGCTCTTCAGATCCAGAACGTAACAATTCCGTACTTAAGTAGGAGTCATCCATTACTGTTCCAACCATATAGCCAGCAGGAGTAGTGCATATTACAACATCGTTCGGGCTAATATCGCTTATAAAACGATATATTTGTCCTGCTACATTTGAAACACTGCTCTTACTGTTGCCTTCATTCTTCTTACGATAAGCCTCTGTGTAATGAAGAGCTTGCTCTGAAGTCAGTTTCGTATTTATTAATGAGCTTGGTAGTAGCTCATCTAGATGACCTATCGCTGCAACTTGGTAGTCTTTGAATATTTTGAAGAATTCAGCTTCTTTGCCTGATCGAATAAACCAGTAGCGCTTATTGCCTAACAGCTTTGGGACTTTAATCTGTTTCATGGTATCTCAGTTGTTGAATTTTTTAGAGAAGCCTACAGTAAAAAGTCAATTACAACTGTTGTAAGTCTTCCGTGATTACAGAAGTACATTACTATAACTTTAAATTAGAGACCAATATTAATGGGGAAAAATGTGGGGGAAAAGTGTGGGGGAAATAAAAAAGCGGGCAGTCCGTAAGTCTTTGAAAACTATGGGAAACTGCCCGCTCTTAGCATCTGGTGGAGATGGGGGGAGTCGAACCCCCGTCCGCCAGTCCTCTGCCATCGGATCTACATGTTTAGTCACTTCTACTTTTTGACTGTTTACCGCCCGAAGGACAGGGTGTAACCAGCGAGCCTGATTGATCTTAGATCCTTATCCCCAGGCAGGGCATCGGATAGCATCTCGTAATTTATGATACTGCGGAATCCCGGGCTACAAGCAACCTGGGGGCAGCACACTAGCAGGGTATTAAGCTGCTAGAGCGTAGTTTTCGTCGTTTGCGACTATATAGTTGATACATGAGGATTTACGAGATCACGTATCACTCTCGACATGCACCTCAGGTTTTGTAACCGGCGTCGAAACCATGTCATCCCCGAAGTTGCGGCCATTCTAACGAATCTTGGCGGATTACGCTAGTCGCTCGCTCTGCTTCCACACTGTGGAAGCTAAACTTTTGATTTCATTAGGCGTTCTTTATCGCGCGCCCAATCTCGTTCTTTCGCACTATCGCGCTTGTCGTGGTCTTTTTTACCCGTTACCAAGGCGATCTCACATTTAACTTTGTTGCCTTTCCAGTATAGCGCCATCGCCGCACAAGTTTTACCTTTTTGCTCGATGGTTTCGATAATACGGTCTAATTCGCGGCGGTTTAGCAACAGTTTGCGTTGGCGCAAGGGTTCGCACACAACGTGTGTCGAGGCGCTCATCAGTGGTGTAATACGTGCGCCGATTAGGTAAGCCTCGTCTTGGTGGATAATGACGTAGCTGTCCACTAATTGGGCTTTGCCTTCGCGAAGACTTTTGACTTCCCAGCCTGTTAGCGCAATACCGGCTTCAAACTTTTGGTCAACAAAGTAATCGTGGCGCGCGCGCTTGTTTAAGGCAATCGTGCCTGTGCTATTTGGTTTTTTCTTTGCTTTACTCATAGGTAAAAATTATACGGTCGATAGGGCGAAAAGCCTATGCTTTTCTTGAGGTATGCGCCCTAATATAAGAAAATTCAGAACTTTAAGTAAATTCGGTGCAGGCAGCTGTTCTGCTGTATGTTTTAAAATTCGCTTAACTCATTTGAGAGCTTAATGTATGCCCGAGAGTCGCTGTTTACAAGGGATTTGGTCAAACCCTTGGATATTTATTTTTGCCGCTGCCGGTTCTGCCATTGGCTTAGGAAACATTTGGAAGTTTCCTTATATGTTAGGAGCCAACGGTGGTGGCGCGTTCCTGTTGATTTACTGCCTGTGCTTGGTCGTTGTGGGCCTGCCGATGTTGATGGCGGAGGTCGCCTTAGGGCGCACGGTGCGATCTAACCCTGTGGATACGGTGAATGATTTAGCCGAACGTCGTGTGGTGTCGAAGTTTTGGGTGGCGATGCCTTATTTGTCCGGCATCACGGCGTTGTTGATTCTGACCTATTACAGTGTCATCGCGGGTTGGGCGTTTGCTTACTCACGTCGGGCGGTGTTGGGCTCGTTAGAAAACCTCGATACGGCGAAATCCGAGGCGTTATTTCAGGCGTTTCTTGATGCGCCGGTGGAAATGATTTTCTGGCATACCGTCTTTATGGCCTTGGTGGTGCTGGTAGTGGGGCAGTCGGTAACGCGCGGCTTGTCTAATGTGGTGAAGTTATTATTGCCCGCTCTGATCACCATGATGGTGGCTTTGGCGGCTTATGCCATGCTGATGGGCAATAGTGCTGAGGCGTTACATTTCATGCTGCGTTTTGACTGGGAACAGGTCACGTTTGAAGTGGCGTTATCCGCAATCGGTCATGCGTTATTTAGTTTGGGGGTTGGCTTAGGGGCGTTTTTCTCCTATGGCGCTTATATGAGTAAGCGTATGTCGATCGCCAAAGCCGGTGCCATTGTGGTGGGGTTGGATTTGTTGGTGTCGATTCTAGCGGCGTTGATTATTTTTCCGCTGACGTTTGAGTTTGGAATCGACGCGCAATCTGGCCCCAGTTTAACCTTCGTCACCTTGCCGATTATTTTTGATTTGTTGCCAGGTGGGCAGGTCATTGGTCTGGTGTTCTTTGCCTTGTTGGCATTGGCTGCGCTGACCTCAGCCATCGCTATGATGGAGCTGTTTGTGTCTTGGTTGCATGAACGCTTCTATATTGGTCGTTTAAATGCAGCCTTTCGTTTGGGACTTGTCGTATGGTTCTGTGGCATTGCCATTGTGTTGTCGTTTAACCATTGGGACGCGAAGATTCTGCTTGGTAAGAACCTGTTTGAGTTAGTCGATGGGGTGACGTCGTTTGTGATGTTACCCATTGCGGCCGTGGCGTTGTCGATTATGGTGGCTTGGGTGCTTCCTGAGCCAATGTTGAAAAACGAAATGATTGTAAAGACCCCAAGTCACTTTGGCTGGTGGTACACTACGCTGAAATACGTCAGCATTCCGGCGGCGATCTTAATCACCGTGGCCGGATGGATAGGAGTTTAGTTTGAGTCATATTCAGAAGTTTGCTCATGTAAATTATAGTCAGAAACAAATGTACGACTTGGTGAACGATTTTGAGCAATATCCTGCTTTTTTACCGGGCTGTTTAGGGGCTCGCACTTTATCTCGTACGGAACGTGAGATCGTGGCTACATTGGATGTAGGTAAAGGACCCATTCATCAATCTTTTACCACGCGTAATGTGCTGACAGAGCCAAGCCGAGTAGAGATGAATCTGGTGCAAGGTCCGTTTAAAAAGTTGCATGGAGTATGGACTTTCGAGCCTTTGTCAGAAACAACGTGTAAAATTGCTTTAAGTATCGATTTTGAGTTGAGTGGTATGCTCAAATTCGCTTTTGGTGGTGTATTTGGGCAAGTAGCAAACGCTATGGTTGAAGCCTTTAGTGAACGAGCGAAAGTAGTGTATGGCTAAGATTCGAGTAGAGGTAGCGTACGCGCTGCCTGAAAAACAAAAGATTGTGGCATTGGATGTGGATGAAGGCTGTACCGTGATGGAAGCGGTGCGTCTATCGAACATCGATGCGTTTTTTCCTGATTTGGATTTAACAGCGCCTAAGTTAGGTATTTTCGGTAAGGCGGTTCGTAAACCTGAAGAGCAAGCATTGCGTGCGGGTGAGCGAGTGGAAATTTACCGAGAGCTGAAAGTTGACCCGAAACAAGCTCGGGCCAACCGCGCAGCGAAAGCGGACAAAGAATAACTTATTTCTCCTGAATATCTCGTAGTAGACCGTTTTGGAAGGTCAATACAAGATGTTTAACTTCGCTCTGAGTGCTGTCAGGCGTGCTGTAAAGGCTCGTGAACAAGTAGTGCCATTGGTTTGATTTGAAGGTGCTTTGCACCATAGGTGTACCGAGTACGTACAACACCTGTGATTCAGTCATGCCAAGTTGGAGTTGTTGAACTTGTTCTGTTTTAATAACGTTGCCTTGCTCAACAGTTGGCTTATAGGGCGAAGGAAGCAAGCTACACGCGCTGAGTGTGAAAAGTGTAGAAAGTAGGAGAATCGTTTTCTTCATTGGGCTTAATCCTGTGTTGGTTAGGTCAATGATAAAGTAATTATTAACGAGATCGAAATAGAGAATGACTCATGAGCAGTGAAAATCAAGAACTTAAAAAAGCTGGACTGAAAGTAACACTTCCACGAGTGAAAATCTTACAGATTCTAGAAAACGCTGGTGACCATCACATGAGTGCGGACGATGTTTATCGCACATTGTTGGATCAAGGTGAAGATGTAGGTCTAGCAACGGTATACCGTGTATTGACTCAATTTGAGACGGCGGGCTTGGTTTCACGTCACCATTTTGAAGCGGGCACTGCTGTATTTGAGTTGGCGAAAGGCGAGCACCACGATCACATGATCTGTCTAGAAACAGGCAAAGTGATTGAATTCGTCGACGACGTGATTGAACGCCGTCAACACGAGATCGCAGAAGAACATGGTTACGAAATCGAAGATCACAACCTGATCATCTACGTTCGTCCAAAGAAGAGCTAAGCAACTTCAGTAGCCAGGCTACTGAAGTTGGACATTGCCGAGCATCTCTTTAGCGTGAGCGAGAGTTTGCTCGGTAAGTTCAATCCCACCTAATAAACGTGCGATTTCTTGCGTACGGTTGGTTTCTGCCAACGATTCCACTTTTGAAACCGTTGCCTCATTGAGCACTTCTTTGCTGACGCGGAAATGCTGATGACCTTGTGCCGCCACTTGAGCCAAGTGGGTGACACAGAATACCTGGCCACGATTGCCGACCGCGCGCAACATGCGACCGACGACTTCGGCCGTGCCACCACTGATACCCACGTCCACTTCGTCAAACACCAGTGTTGGGATAACCGACGTGTGTGCGGTAACCACCTGAATGCCCAAACTGATACGTGACAATTCACCACCGGACGCTACTTTGCGCAGTGGCTGCGCAGGCTGACCAGGGTTGGAGGCGATCATGTATTCAATCTCTTCGTAGCCATTGGCGCTGATTTGATCGAGTGGATCGCAGTGAATATAGAAGCGTGCGTGAGGCATACCTAGGCCGTGAATTTGCTCTTCGACCCGTTGCGCCAGTTCTTCTTTGGCTTGCATGCGTTTCTCAGTCAACAAGGTGGCGCTCGTGGTCAGCTGTTGGTAGGCCTTTTCTTCTTTTAGCTTCAAGGCTTCAAGGCTTTCTTCTCCGCCAGATAAGCTGCTCAGTTCTGCTTCCACATCTTCTCGTAATGGAATCAAACCTTCTGGCAATACCTTATGCTTACGGGCGGTATCGTAGATATCGCTAAGACGCTGCTCCACATCCTGTAAACGTCCCGGATCTTGCTCAAGGGTATCTTGGTAATGGTTCAAGCTAGCAGACGCTTCTTCCGCTTGGATCAAGGCTTGATGCATCATCTCCAAGGCGTTTTCCAACTCTTTGGTGGGCGGATGAATGGCGCTGGCTTGCTGAATCGCTTGATGTAATAAAGAGCAGACATTGCCTTCATCACTATCGCGTAAGATGCCGCTGGCGGCATAGGCCTTGTATTGCGCATCGGCGATGTTGGATAGAAACGCTTGTTCGTTTTCCAGTTCTTCCAATTCACCTGCTTTTAAATCCAACTGCGCCAGTTCTTCCGCTTGGTAAGACAGCAGTTGTACTTTGGCTTCTAATTCCGCAGAGCGATTTTGCTTGGCGTGCAATTCTTCTTTGAGCTTGCGCCAAGCGTTGTATTCTTCGCGTACTTTGCGCGTGAGATCCGTCAAGCGACCGTATTCGTCCAGCTGTTGGCGCTGGGCACTGCGCATCAGTAGGGATTGGTGCTCGTGCTGACCATGGATGTCGACCAAGAAACTACCGGCTTCTTTGAGATCCGCTAGGGTGCAAGGACGACCATTAATGTAGGCCTTAGAGCGACCTTCTTTGCTGATTACACGGCGCAGTATGCATAAACTCTCACTTTCATTCTCAAGATCACGTTCTTCTAACCAATTTTGTACTGCTGGGTAGGCGCTGATCTCAAAAGTAGCGCTGATATCGGCCTTCTTTTCTCCGTGACGTACCACACCTGCGTCGGTGCGCCCGCCTAAGCAAAGCGATAGGGCGTCCACCATGATGGACTTACCGGCACCGGTTTCACCAGAGATGGCGGTCATGCCTGGTTTGAGTTCTAGGTCGAGGCTTTCAACGATGGCGAAGTTTGAGATAGCAATACTGGTTAGCATGATCTGCTCCTGATAAAGCAAATAAGAGTATGGTTATTTATACAGTATTTTATGTGTTTATTTATACAGTATTTGTTTGATTTTTGACAAGTGCCAGAAAAAGAAATTATTTGCGCACTTTTAATAGGGATTAGGTGTTGAAAGGTAAAAAGACGTCCCCATATACCACGCACAGACAGTGATTACTTTCTGTTATTTGGAGATGAAAATGAGTGATCAAACGAATAAAGCACAGCAAGAAGTCGAGCAAGAAGAATTGCTAAACGAAGCCGATGCAGCCATTGCTGAAGAAGTACTAGAAGGCATGGTTGAAGATGAAGCTTCTGAAGAACTGGTGAAAGCACGCGAAGAAGCGGCCCAGTACAAAGAAGTGGCGCTTCGTGCCCAAGCTGAAGCACAAAACATCCGTCGCCGTGCTGAGCAAGATGTAGAGAAAGCTCACAAATTTGCGTTGGAAAAATTCGCGAAATCGGTAATTACCGTCGCTGATAACCTAGAGCGTGCCTTGTCTTCTGCGACTGAAGGTTCTGAAAATGACCCTATGCGCGAAGGTGTAGAGCTAACGTACCGTGACCTAGTTGAAACGCTAGCACGTTTCGAAATCGCCGTTGTTGATCCTGCGGGCGAACCATTCAACCCTGAATTACATCAGGCGATGACCATGGTGCCAAACCCAAGCATGGAACCAAACACCGTCATGGACGTGGTTCAAAAAGGTTACACCCTAAACGGACGCTTGTTGCGCCCAGCGATGGTAGTGGTTTCTAGCGCAGCCTAAAAAAACTGTCATTTTTTTGACAGTGAGCGCTTGAAATAAAAATTGCCGTACCCAAATACAGAATTATCGAAACTATTAAAGAATTTTTACTGGAGATACAACCATGGGCAAAATCATTGGTATTGACTTAGGTACAACTAACTCTTGTGTTTCCGTACTAGACGGAGACAAGGCTCGCGTTATCGAAAACGCGGAAGGCGATCGTACCACCCCATCTATCGTAGCATTCACAGAAGATGGTGAAACACTGGTAGGTCAGTCTGCTAAACGTCAAGCGGTTACTAACCCAACTAACACGCTATTCGCAGTTAAGCGTTTGATCGGCCGTCGCTTCCAAGACGACGTGGTTCAAAAAGACATCTCTATGGTGCCTTACAAAATCGTTGCGGCGGATAACGGCGACGCTTGGGTAGAAGTGAAAGGCGAAAAGAAAGCGCCACCACAAATCTCTGCTGAAGTTCTTAAGAAAATGAAGAAAACAGCGGAAGACTACCTAGGTGAGAAAGTCACCGAAGCGGTTATCACGGTTCCTGCTTACTTCAACGATTCTCAGCGTCAAGCAACGAAAGATGCGGGTAAAATCGCGGGTCTTGATGTTAAGCGTATCATCAACGAGCCAACAGCAGCGGCACTAGCGTACGGTCTAGATAAAGCAGCGGGTGATTCTACGGTAGCGGTTTACGACCTTGGTGGTGGTACATTCGATATCTCTATCATCGAAATCGCTGACGTTGATGGTGAGAAACAATTCGAAGTACTGTCTACTAACGGTGATACATTCCTAGGTGGTGAAGACTTCGACATGCGCGTGATCGAATTCTTGGCAGCAGAGTTCAAGAAAGACACGGGTATCGATCTACACAACGATCCACTAGCGCTACAGCGTCTAAAAGAAGCCGGTGAGAAAGCGAAGGTTGAGTTATCTTCTTCTTCACAAACAGAAGTTAACCTACCTTACATCACTGCAGATGCGTCAGGTCCAAAACACCTTAACGTTAAGCTAACGCGTTCTAAACTTGAGTCTTTGGTAGAAGACCTAGTGACTAAGTCGCTAGAGCCTTGCCGCCAAGCACTGAAAGATGCTGACCTAACGGGTGCAGACATCGACGAAGTTATCCTTGTAGGTGGTCAGACTCGTATGCCACTAGTACAAGCGAAAGTAACGGAATTCTTCGGCAAGGCGCCACGTAAAGACGTGAACCCAGACGAAGCGGTTGCGATCGGTGCATCGATCCAAGGTGCGGTACTAGCAGGTGACGTGAAAGACGTTCTACTACTAGACGTTACGCCTTTGTCTCTAGGTATCGAGACAATGGGTGGTGTGATGACGGCTCTGATCGAGAAAAACACGACTATCCCAACGAAGAAGTCACAAGTATTCTCGACTGCTGAAGACAACCAGAACGCAGTAACAATCCACGCCCTACAGGGTGAGCGTAAACAAGCGTCTCAGAACAAGTCTCTAGGTCGTTTCGACTTGGCTGACATTCCACCAGCGCCACGTGGTGTACCGCAGATCGAAGTTAGCTTCGATATCGATGCCAACGGTATCTTGAGCGTTTCTGCGAAAGACAAAGCGACTGGTAAAGAACAGTCTATCGTGATCAAAGCCTCTTCTGGCCTAAGCGATGAAGAAGTGGAAAAAATGGTTCGCGACGCGGAAGCGAATGCGGAAGAAGACCGTAAGTTCGAAGAGCTTGTACAAGCTCGTAACACTGCGGACGGCATGATCCACGCAACTCGTAAAACTTTGACTGATGCCGGCGATAAAGCAACTGCAGAAGAGAAAGAAGCGATCGAGAAAGCCATTGCTGACCTTGAAGCGGCACTAGAGTCTAACGACAAAGATCAGATCGAAGAGAAAACCAATGCGTTGACTCAAGCGTCTGGCTCTTTGGCTCAAAAACTGTACGAGCAAGCTGATGCAGCACAGGCTCAAGGTGGCGAGCAGGCTTCTGGCCAGAAACAAGACGACGCAGTTGATGCTGAGTTTGAAGAAGTTAAAGACGACAAAAAATAAGTCTCGCGCTTAAGTTAGGTCGTCGTCCCTAGGGACTTATGCAAAACACGGGACGCTACCGTGTTTTGCTGTATCTAGGGATTTGAACTCACTCTACATATTCAGGAACACCTGCAATGAGTAAACGTGATTATTATGAAGTACTTGGTGTCAGCCGTGACGCGGATAAAAAGGACATTAAAAAGGCCTACCGCTCACTAGCCAACAAGTACCATCCGGATAAAAACCCGGATAATCCAGAAGCACTGGATAAATTCAAAGAGCTTGCGGAAGCTTACGAAGTACTGTCTTCGGAAGACAAGCGTGCAGCCTACGACCGTTTCGGTCACGAAGGCGTGAATGGCCAAGGTGGTCATGGCGGCTTTGGTGGTGGCGCAGGCGGTTTCAGTGACATCTTCGGTGATGTGTTTGGCGATATTTTCGGCGGCGGTGGTGGCGGTGGTCAAAGCCGTACGCGTCGTGGTTCAGACCTACGCTACACACTTGAGTTGGACCTTGAGCAGGCGGTTTGGGGCTGTGAAGAGAAAATCCGCATCCCGACCGCGGTAGAGTGTGATAAATGTGAAGGCTCTGGTGCCAAACCAGGGACTAAGCCAACCACTTGTCCGACCTGTAACGGTGCTGGCCAAGTGCGTATGTCACAGGGCTTCTTCTCGGTACAACAAACGTGTCCACAGTGTCATGGCCAAGGTCAGATCATCTCTGATCCTTGTAATTCATGTCATGGCCAAGGTCGTAAGCAAGAATACAAAACGCTTAACGTTAAGATTCCTGCTGGCGTAGACACGGGTGACCGTATCCGTCTATCAGGTGAAGGTGAAGCGGGCGCATTTGGTGGTCCTGCAGGGGATCTGTTCGTACAAGTATCGGTACGTCCTCATGCGATCTTCGAGCGCGACGGTGCCAACCTATATTGTGAAGTGCCAATCAGCTTTGCCACGGCTGCACTAGGCGGTGAGATCGATGTACCGACGCTAGATGGTCGTGTGCGTTTGAAAGTCACACCAGAGTGTCAGACCGGCAAGCTGTTCCGTCTACGTAACAAGGGTGTGAAGCCTGTGCGTGGTGGTCCGGTTGGGGATTTGATCTGTAAAGTTGTGGTGGAAACGCCTGTGAACTTAACCGAGCGTCAAAAAGAGCTGTTCAAAGAGTTGGCTGAGAGCATGGGTGAAAACTCTGAGCACTCACCAAAACAGAAGAGCTGGTTTGACGGCGTGAAACGCTTTTTCGAAGACATTAAGAAATAAATTAATCTCTTTGCGTTAACTAAAAAGGAGCCTAGGCTCCTTTTTCCGTTAATAGGCTGTCAATATAATGGCGCAGCAAGTTGGCGGCATTGGTGAAGCTGGTGTTGTTCGGGATAATGAAATCGGCCTTGTTGCGGATCTCAATGGTTTTCAAGGAGGCCTGACGAACGTGGCGCATATAGCGACTGGTGACTTCGTTCACGTTGCGGCCACGCTCGGCGATATCGCGTTTTAGGCGACGCACTATGGCGATGTCCATGTCGGTATCGACAAACAGCAAGTAGTCCACTGCATCACGAATAGCGGGATCTTGGAACATCATATGGCCTTCGACCAGAACCACTTTAGACGGTTCTAGATTACGGTAGCCGACGCGCTTGTGCTGCGAGTGATCGTAAACAGGAATTTCATTTGGCTGCTGCTGATTTTTGCAGTTATGGATCGCCAAACAGATACTTTCTAGATCCAAAGAGTTAAGATCATCAAAGTTATAGACGTCCGGGTCGATGTTGCCGCAGCCTTTGTAGAAACTGTCCTGACAAATAACGGTCAACTTATTTCCTAAGCCTTCTGCTAACAGCGAGCACAGGCGGCTTTTACCGCTACCAGAAATACCGGTGATGCCGATTACGAGTGCCATGAGCTACCTCAAGAAAAAATGAATTTGCATTACGGGGTGGAAGAATTAGGCTCTAATTGTATCAAAGAAGCGTTAAAATCGCTTCTTGACTTACTGGTTAATATTGCAAAGAAAAAGAGATCATGTGGAGTTTTCGTCCCGCTTTTAAAAGTGTGTTGCTGGCTACCTGTCTAATGGGAGCCATGGCTTGGGCAAATGAGCCTGAGGCTTCTACCCCAGCTGCAGAGGAAAGTGCCCCTGCAACGCCGGTTTATTCCAAAGGCGCTGAGCTGTTTGGTATTGAGTTTAATGATTTATCGAAAGCCGAGTTCGAGCAACATCTGTCGAAGATGGGCTTGGAACCCTACCCATCGTACCGCCAAGGTGTGGCGAACTATAGCTTAGGGGCAACCGGCATTTTGGGGATAAAAGAGCTCACGGTTGTATACAACCAATATGAGTTCGTTGAGCGTGCGACCATGTCTGGCGTCGTTGAAGATCCAGTTTTGCGCGCGAAATTAGGCACTGTGCTGGAGAAGAAATACGGCCCACCATCGGTTGGTTTTGTGCGTGATGGCTACGGTCGTGCACGTTGGGTCTTGCCAGATGGTACCGAAATAGAGTTACATAACACGACTTTTGATGTGTCGGTGATCTATATGGACCGTTTGCCTAAGCGCATTGCTCCATCTGGTCGTATCGACGTCGAGGCACTTCTTAAACGTAATCAGTAAGTGTATTGATGGACCTAATACTCAACTTTAATATGGATATGGCGCACAAGTTGCGTCCTTACCTACAAGACATTTCTTTAGCGCTGGTCGCGACCATGCTGGTGATTTTCGGCGATCATGTGAACCGAATCCTCAAGCGTGCGGTCGCGAACTGGGTGTTTATCGCTCGCATTGGCGCCTTCGTTTTGATGTGTACCTTTGGTTATGGCGTGCTGACTCTATGGGGGCAGCCCTTGGTCTTTTGGTTACTGACGCATCTTACACCAAGCTTGCGCCCGATCGTGATCCTGTTTTGCTTCTGTTTGCTGGGTGTTTTGGCGGAAAGAAAGCGTTATTTATAAAAAAAATTAAGAAATTTTCATTCATTTTCTGTATGTAAATTACGTAAATTTATGAGATTTCGACCGGTCATTTCTGATAAAACTCTCTAATGTTGTTATTTAATAACATACTTCTGATAGTTACGTTCTTTTCATAAAAAAATGCCCTAAAGCCCCGTTTTTAATGGTTTTTTGTTGCCTTGTTACAATTTGATGTTAGTTCTGTGAATGGGTAGACTGCGCCCAATTTGATGCGAAACGTTTGTTTTTCTCGGGGGCAGATAAATGGCAAACACTTGGTTAGAAACGGTTTCCAAAGTTGAATCAATGATTCCTCTTTTGGGTAAGTTAGGTCGCGAACAATCAGTTAAAGTTCAGCTAGCTGGACAAACACTGATGTCTGATTCAGTTACTGGTTTGGTTGCTTTGTTTGACCAATATCCTGCTGTAGATCTAGCGCGTGTGTATCAAGTGTTAGAGCAATTGATCGCAAACAAAACTGCTAACGCAGTGGTTGAGCTTGAAGAAGCACTAGCAGACGCTGACATCGCGTCACTAGAAGGCTTTGCTCAAGCGGGTTCTGCAACACCAGTGGTACTATACGGTTTTGGTCGTATCGGTCGTCTACTGACACGCCGCATGTGCACACTAGGCCACACTACGCCTGGCATGTACTTAGCAGCAATCGTAGTTCGTAAAGCAGCGGATAACGATTTGGCGAAGCGTGCTAGCCTACTGAAATTTGACTCAGTTCACGGCACTTACGAAGGCGTTGTTAAAGCAGATGAGCAAAACTCTCAGCTAATCATCAACGGCCAGCCAGTTAAAGTGATCTACGCGTCTGATCCAAGCGAAGTAGACTACAAAGCTCACGGTATCGACAACGCATTGCTAGTGGACAACACTGGTCGCTGGCGTGACCACGATGGACTAAGTGTTCATCTTGCGCGTCCAGGTATCGATCGTGTGGTATTGACGGCTCCTGGCAAAGAAATGAAAAACATCGTCTTCGGTGTTAACGATTCTGATATCCAATCCAGCGATCAGATCCTATCTGCTGCGTCTTGTACAACGAACGCGATCACTCCGATCCTGTCTGTACTAGAAGCTAAATACGGCATCGAATCTGGTCACGTTGAAACGGTTCACGCTTACACTAACGACCAGAACCTAATCGACAACGTTCACAAAGGTGATCGTCGTGGTCGTGCGGCAGCGATGAACATGGTAATGACTGAAACGGGTGCGGCAAAAGCGGTTTCTAAAGCGATCCCTTCTCTAGAAGGTAAGCTAAGCGGCAGTGCAATCCGTGTTCCAGTGATCAACGTATCGATTGCAGTACTAAGCTTGAACCTTAAAGCGGCAACATCAGTTGAAGAAATCAACGAAGTTCTGAAAAACGCTTCTGCAAGCGCAGCATTGGCTGGCCAAATCGGCTACAGCGCTGAAGCGGATGCCGTAAGCTCAGACTTCATCGGTAGTGAACAAGCAGGTGTGCTGGATTCTCTATCTACTAAAGTACGTGGTAACCAAGCAACGCTATACGTTTGGTACGACAACGAATACGGCTACAGCTGCCAAGTAGTGCGCCTAATGGAAAAGTTGGCGCAAATGGCTCTAGTTGATAGCAATGCTGTAGAAACTGCAGCAGCGTAATTGACCGGACACATTTAAGCATGTGTGTTAGTTCGGCGACCTTAGGGTCGCCGTTTTTTTTGCCTAAAGAAAAGTAAGTAGATAAGGATTCAGTCACAGCATAAATTTTGGGCAAAAAAAATCGGGCCATGGGCCCGATTAAAATAACTAGCAGTGTTGTGACGTGTGGCGCTCACCAACATCACAGCCTAATACATGGCTGTGGGGGCATGTATTAGGAGAGGCATCAACATCAACAAGGATGCCGAGGTTTGGAAGCAGTACTACCAAAACATGTGGCCCATTTTAGTGGTTGCTAAAAATTCCACAAACGATATAAACTGGGTTTTTGGATTAGCAAATCTAATGCAAGAGAGCCTATGAACAAAGTCTCGTTACCCTTCCTGCACACCTTTGTGGTCGCCGCAAAACATCTTAGCTTTACCAAGGCAGCACACGAACTGTTTTTGACTCAAGGGGCTGTAAGTCAGCAAATACGGCTATTAGAGCAACGCTTAGGTTTTTCCTTATTTGTCCGATACCATCGTAGTCTCGAGTTGACGCCAATGGGTGCTAGGTTGGCGCTACATTTGCGTCACATGTTTGCTGACCTAGATGGGCTTATTGAAGAACTGCGAGAAGAGCGGGACTCTAACATCATTACCTTATCGGTGATGCCTTCCTTTGCCACGCGTTGGCTGATGCCGCGCTTAGGGCGTTTGCAGGAACTTCATCCTGGGTTGCAGTTGCGTATTCAAGCCAATGATCGTGAAGTGAACTTTACCCGTGACCGTATTGATGCGGCGATTGTGCATAGCCATATTCATTCCGGCAGCGCCTATACGGTGCCGTTATTGGTGGATCATGTGTTTCCTGTATGTAGTCCGGCGTTTGCCGAGCAAAATCAATTGCGTATCCCAAAAGATCTGGCCCGTGTGCCCTTGATCAACGATGACTCAGAATGGCGTTTCTTTAGCCCTTATGCGGAGTGGGAAGCCTGGCTGAATAAAGCGGATGTCAAAGGCGCTCGACCAAGTCGCGCCATGAGTTTTAACCGTGGTGACTTGGCGGTGCAGGCGGCCTTATCTGGGCAAGGGGTGGCGCTTGGGCGCACGCCATTGGTGATGGACGATATTCGTGAAGGGCGCTTGTTAAAGCCGTTTGAGCAAGTGTATGACAATGGCCATGTGTATTTGTTTGCTTGCCCAAATGAATACCGCGACCGTGAATCGATTCAACAGGTGCTAAGTTGGTTACAAGATGAGTGTCGCCGCTATATCGAAGAGACGCCTTTATAGTGATTAGCTAGCGCTGATGAGTTTAATGGATAGTGCGATACACATCACAATCACCATCGGGCGGATCAAAGTACTGCCACGGCTTATCACTAGACGTGAACCTATTTGGGCGCCAATCCATTGCCCCAGTCCCATAATAAGACCAATGCCCCATAGTACGTGACCGGTGAAACTGAATAATATGAGTGAGGATAGGTTGCTGGTGGCATTTAGGATTTTGGTATGAGCTGTCGCGGCAATGATGGAATAGCCCATGAGGCAGATAAAAGCAGTGGAAAAAAATGCGCCAGTTCCAGGGCCGATAAGGCCGTCATAAAAGCCAATAGTGAAGCCTGCCAATAGGGCAAACTGCGTCATACTGATGCGCACAAATTTAGCAATCATAGGCTGAATCTTAGGTAGAAGATAAAAGAAAATCGCCACAGCAATCAAAATGGCCGGAATCAGCTTGATCAGCAGACTGCTATCTAGGTAAGACACCAATGCGGTCCCAGAAAAGCTACCAAGTGCGGTCATGGCAATCGGAAAACGCATATCAGAAAGGGAAACTTGCTGGGTTTTAACGAAATGGTAAGACGCTGATAGGGTGCCGGCGCAGCCCTGTAATTTATTGGTGGCAAGGGCTTCTACAGGGGACACGCCAGCGGCAATGAGGGCCGGTACCGTAATCAGTCCGCCGCCGCCAGCAATGGCGTCGATCAGCCCTGCAATAAAGGCGATGCTGAATAGTGCGACGACCGTCCAGACAGACAAATCCGAAAACCACTCCACCTGCATCTCCTTGCCTAAAAAAGTAATAGCCTCAGCAGGGCATCTTACAGTATGTTTACATTACTAAGCTAGCTGGCCTATTTATTAGACAGGGCGTTACGTATTACTACGTAGGTTGGCTTGAGGTTCGTGGCTTAAATGGCTAACTTATGGAACTGATATTGGTTATTTTTGAGGGATTGAATTGATGGCTAAACAATACGCAGAAGTGCATCAAGATGACTTTATGAAATTTGGTGGAGAGCGTCCTAGCTACTTGGATATTGAAGACGCCCTGCTGGCGCTGGGTGGACATGGCGTGTCTGGCAATAATTTCAAAAAAGAAGCACTGAAAATGGCAGGTTGGACCGGTGGTGCATTGACCACTTATGCACAGCGTCCAGTGGTTGCTGCCAACGCATTTAACAAAATCCGTGAAGGCCTAGCGAAAGTGTCGAGCGCGGATGAATTGAAGGCCTTTTTGAAAGGCTAGGCTGATGCCTATTAAAACAAACAATGTATAAGTGAGCAGGGCTAACTTATACATTGTTGCTGTGATTTATTTTGCTTCGGCGTCGGCAATCTCGCGGATGCCATATTCTTCATCAAGAATCTTACCGATGATGTTGTCACCTGCTAGGTGATGTGCGTATTGCATATGTAAGCAACGGATTTGATCCCAGTTTTTAATGCCGCCAATGCCTAATTCTTCAAATAGGTGGGTAAAGCCTTTTTCTTCGATGATTTGCTTGTGCTCATCACTCATGGCATCCCAACGACGGCGTACGTAATCCTCGTGTGATTTGTGGTATGCCGCACGCAATTCTTCATCGTCACGAAGACGTTGTTCCAATTCTTTCACCACGCCTTGGCTTTCAATGCGTGCCAGTGCTTTATCGATGGCGCTGCTCGATAGCCAGTAGAGTGTTGGGAATGGTTGGTCAAACACCCAGGTTTCCATTTCGAGAACTTGCGGTACGCCATTTGGTGAATAGTGGGCAACGCTGCGAATGCCGCTTGGTGTGCGGCCTAATTGCTGAGTAATGATGTCAATATCAGCTTGAGATAGGGTATTAGTCATTAGAAATTTTAAAGTGTGAAAGCAGGGAAGCTGGCAGCAAATTGTTTAATCCACTCCGCCGCGGCTTCGTTATAGTTTAAGCGTCGGCCTTGATGCTTGGCCTGTCGTCGGTAGTGCTCTATTTGTGAGAGCTGCTCAATCATTCGCACACAATAACAATCGTCGTTATTGGGGAACTCAATCGCAATGCGATATTCTTCCTGTTCTTTGTCGCACCAAGCTATGCGGCCCGTCACGCAAAAATGCGGGTCGATTTCTTGTAATGTGATACGCACACAAGTGCCTGCTTGGTATGACAACGGCGCTAAATAGGTGATCCCTACGAAGCCAAGCCGATCGCTACCAACAGTTGGAAAAGACTGGTCTTCGACAATCGTGATGTCTAAAGGTAAGTCTTTAGGATGTGCAACAAATTCCATCGCAACAAGCCAGTTTTTGTTCAATTAATCAGTCTATCGGCCGGACAGCCAGATGGTTTAAGAAGAAAGCGAATTGTACGCTTTTTACTCTGGCTGTACAGACGAAATTTAGGATAAATTTCAATCAACGCATAACTTTTTGTTGATCAAATATCAGAATCTCAGAGTTTTATTCATCCAAGCTAGTGTGCCATCAAAAAAGCCTTCTCGAAAAGCACGGATGCTGCCTAGTACTCCATCCTTTCTGTTCATCTGAATATGTTTCCTTATGCATAAACTAGTCCAACTAACAATCTAGCGCCTTGGTCAGTTTTGTTATGAATTGTAAGAAATGTAAGTGTGGGTACTTGCAGGTTGAACAAATAACGGGCAGTATTTTTAATTAAATGACTATTTAATTAAAAGGCTGAATCAATTTTCCATGGAGTGGTAATTGTTTGAGGCTAGGAGGATGCAATGTCTTTATCCGTTGTCCAGCGAGTATTAGTGGGATTTGTCGTGCTGTTGCTACTGCTATTTGTGGTGGCAGGAGCGGGTGTGGGTGGCTTGAACTCCGTACAACAGCGTATCGAGACTGTAACTGGGGAAATCGCCGGCATATCGGATGGCAGCATGGAAGTCAGTACCAATCTCGCCCAGACCAGCAGTGCGGTGCTGCAATATCTGGTGGCTTCTTCTGACAGCATGTTAAGCGATGCTCAAACTCAGTATCAGTCTGGCAAAGAGCGCTTTTATGTGGACGCGAACGCTCTAAAAGCTCAAGCAGCTGAGTTTTCAGAGGTGTTAGCGACGGTGGCTGAAGTTGAGCAACAAGCTCAAACATTTTTCACGTTGGCGGATGATGCTATTGAGGATCATAGCCGTATGGTGCAGCTTGAACGTGGTATGGCCGATAAAAAACTCGATTTAAAAGATGAACTCAGTTACGTCGTGGAAGATCTCGATGCCATCGCAGACTACCCAGAAAACGATGAACAAGCCTTCGCCGCTGGCCTTGCGAAAACGCAGATGGAAAGTTTGCAGCTGCTGATTGGTGACTATTTTGACTCCACAACTGTGTCTGCGTTGGCCAGTATTCGCAAAGAAATGGGGAAAGCCTTTGCCCCTGTGGACAAAGTGATCGGCAAATTAGGGGATGATTTGATCACTGAGAACATCAATAACATCCGCCAGTCGATTGAAGCCGATGAAGGGGTGGTGAATGAGTTTATGCAATATAACCAAATCCAAGTCGACTCAGAGCAGGCAGCGGCTACTTTATTAAACAGCTTGGTGGATATGAAAGCTTTGCAAGATGTACTTGAAACGCAAGTCACTACGCTGCGTAATCACGCCAAGCTGAACGCCGTAGGCAGCTCCAATAATGCGAAACTTATCTCCTACCTAGTAGTGGCCATTTCTGTGGTAATTGCTTTGGCCATTGCCTACTGGGTAAGCCTCAGCATCCGTAAGCCGCTAGCGAAAATTTTAAACGTCTTAGATCAAATCGCTAATGGCGACCTGACGCAGCGCGTCACCATATCCAGTAAAGACGAGTTTGGTCAGCTGTCTCACTGGGTCAATGCTTTGGTGCAAAAGTTAGGTGAGGTGATCAAGCAGATTGACGACGCCTCCCATCAGGTGGTGTCGTCGGCAGATACTGTGTATCAATCTACCTCACATACCCAAGCGATTATGCAGGAGCAAAATGACCGTACTACCTCAGTGGCAACGGCCATGGATGAAATGTCGGCCACGGTACGAGAAGTAGCGCAACATTCCGAAGTCACGCTAGAGAAGGTGCAGCAAGTTGATCATAGCGCTGAAGTAAGTTTGCAGCGTATGAATACCAATATTGCTCAAGTGGAGCAATTGGTGGCACAGCTGGAATCTTCCGCGCAAGTAGTGCAGCAGGTGGATCAATATTCGCAAAATATCGGTTCCATCTTAGAAGTGATTCAAGAGATTGCCGAACAAACCAACTTATTGGCCTTGAATGCCGCCATTGAAGCGGCCCGAGCTGGGGAGCAAGGGCGGGGATTTGCAGTCGTAGCTGATGAAGTACGCACACTGGCGAATCGCACCCACACTTCGACCGAGGAAATTCAGCAAGTGATTACTGAGCTTCAAGGCGGCGTTAAAGCCACGGTGACAACCATGGCGCAAAGTCGCCAGCATGCCCGCGACAGTATGAAGGAAGCGCAAAGTGTCGGTGAGGTGTTGTCTGATCTGCGTGCCTTTATTGTCGAGATTCGTGACTTGAGTATGCAGATTGCCACGTCGGCGGAGCAGCAATCGAACGTGGCGCAAGACATTAACCGCAGTGTGCACGAGATTTCTCATAGCTCGGAAGGGGCCATGGAAGAGGCGATGGCGAGCCAAGATAATTGCCAACGTATGAATGAACTGGCACAACACCAGCGTACCTTAGTCGGTCAGTTTAAAATTGCTTAATCGCTGTTCTTCTATAATCGCGCTATGATGGTTTATCGTCGCGCTTAATTGGAGAATATGCATGAGTGTACAAATGGGAGATATGTTGCCCTATGGTAGCTTCTTAGTGATGGGGCAAGAGGGGCCAGAAGAAGTTAACGTAACGAACTTTTTTGCTGACAAGACGGTGCTGATGTTTGCTGTACCTGGGGCCTACACTCCGACCTGTAGTGCGCGTCATCTGCCTGGCTATGTTGCCCATTATCAAGATTTTAAAGCTAAAGGCGTAGATGAGATCGTCTGTCTGTCGGTGAATGATGTGTTTGTCATGAATGCCTGGGGCAAAGAGCACAACGCTGGGGCAATTGTGATGGCGGCAGATAATTTGGCGCACTATACCCAAGCGCTCGGTTTGGAAATTGATATTGCTACCGCCCAGATGGGATTGCGCAGTCGTCGCTATGCTATGTTGGTGGAAAATGGTGTGATTAAACAGCTGTGGTTGGAAGCACCTGGCGAGTTTGGTATTAGCTCAGCTGAGCAGGTATTAAGTCAGCTGTAAATCTAGAAAAGCCGCGATTGCGGCTTTTTTTGTCTCAGTGCTGTCTAAGTGATTCGCAGAAATTCGCTTGCAATTTTATTTTCTAGGATCAATATAGTTATAAGACAAGCACATAGAATAAGGAGGGCGATCATGATGTATACAGATCGCGTTGATGCGCTGGTAGCACCAAAAGGCGCATTGGAAATGTTGTCACAGGAAGAGATCGCACGTATGTCAGAAGACAGCGGCGATTTACACGAACTATTTCGCCGTTGTGCATTGGCCATCTTAAATTGTGGCAGTGACTCCGATGATCCCGCTGAAGTTATGGCGGCCTTTAAGGACTTCGAAATCCGTATTATTCAACAAGAGCGTGGTGTTAAGTTGGAGCTTACCAATGCCCCAAGCAGTGCTTTTGTTGATGGTAAAATGATTAGCAGTGTGCGTGAGATGTTGTTCAGCGTATTGCGCGACATCATCTTTACCTACCACGAATACAATGTGGCGCGTGGTCTAAATGATGCGTCATCTGACAAAATCACTAACGTGGTGTTTGAGCTACTGCGCAACGCCAATGTTTTCCGCCGCATTCAATCGCCGGACATGGTGGTGTGCTGGGGCGGTCACTCTATCGCTCGTCATGAATACGACTACACCAAATATGTGGGCCATGAACTGGGTCTGCGTGAGCTAAATATCTGTACCGGTTGTGGCCCTGGTGCCATGAAAGGTCCAATGAAGGGGGCTGCCATTGCTCACGCCAAACAGCGTATTCAAAATGGTATTTACCTTGGTCTGACTGAGCCTGGCATTATCGCCGCCGAATCACCTAACCCAATCGTTAACCAGCTGGTGATTATGCCAGATATTGAGAAGCGCCTTGAGGCGTTTGTGCGAACGGGCCATGGTATTGTGGTATTCCCTGGTGGCGCCGGTACGGCAGAAGAGATTCTCTATATTCTAGGGATTCTATTGCACCCTAAAAATGAAGGCATGCCGTTCCCGCTAGTCTTTACTGGACCGAAAGAAAGTGCACCGTACTTCGAGCAGATTCATGAGTTTATTGGCTCTGTATTAGGGGCTGAAGCGCAAGCGAAGTACCAAATCATCATTGATGATGCGGTAGAAGTGGCGCGTGTGATGAAAGCTGGTATGGAAGAAGTACGTCTGTACCGCAAAGCGCATCAGGATGCTTTCTACTATAACTGGAAATTGCATATTCCCGATGAGTTCCAACGTACCTTTGAACCAACTCACGAGAACATCGCCAGTTTGAATTTATTCTTCGGTCAAGAAACGCATTTGTTAGCGGCCGATCTGCGCCGCGCTTTCTCTTCGATTGTGGCCGGTAATGTGAAGCCACAAGGGGTGGCCAGCATTAAGCAGCACGGTCCATTTGAGATCCACGGTGATAAAGAGTTGATGAAAAAACTGGATGCGCTGTTAGAAGCATTTGTGAAGCAACAGCGTATGAAGCTACCTGGCACAGCTTATGAGCCATGTTATCGAGTGATTACAGATTAATAGCCTTACATAATAGGTAAAAAGCAAAGCCCAGCATCATGCTGGGCTTTTTTATGCAAGTGTCCTTGTTAAGACTCAGCAGCGATGCGCTGAGCATGTTCTAGGATAAGCTGTCCAGAAATACTGGTCGGGTTCGGAATATTGGGTAAATCGTCAAAATCCCACCAGCCCGCTTCAGCGATTTCATCGGGCGCAGGCGTCAGTTCACCACTGTCAAATTCGGCAAAGAAGCCGACCATCAATTGGTGCGGGAAAGACCAAGGCTGACTGCCGCGGTATTCTAAGTTTTTGATGCGCACACCTACTTCTTCAAATACTTCTCGTTGCACCGCGTGCTCTAGGGTTTCGCCGGCTTCGACAAAGCCTGCGATATTGCTATAGCGACCTTCTGGCATAACAAAAGATCGCGCTAATAATAGCTGCTTGCCCTTTCTTACTGAGACAATGATGCACGGCGAAATGCGCGGATAGTGGCGCGTGTGGCAATGATGGCAAAGTTTAGCGTGCTCTTTGTCATGCTTTTGCGTCATGGGGTTGCCGCAACGGCCACAAAATTGATGGTCTGCGTCCCAGGTGGCCAGTTGGTGAGCGCGACTTAAGATACCAAAGTAGCTGTCGTCGGTTTCGAACAGCATGTCTCGTAAGCCCACTTCTTCAAACCCTTTGGGGGGGTGAGGAAAGTAGCAGACGAACAGGTCTTGGTCTTCAAACTTGCCGACGAACACGCTGCGCATTTGTGCTGTGGGATGAAAGTCGGACAAGCGAAATAAAAACTGCTGTTGCAGGGTTAGGACTTTTTGCTTGGCAAGTAAGATGTAGCGCGCATTACTGTGTGGCGATGGGTGCGTGCTGGTTCCAATTTCTAGCATAACTGTCTCGTTCTACAGGTGATTCTATAACGCTACTCAAAGCGCAGCGTCCGCGCAACCATATGGCTATGAATCCTAAATTAATCAAGGGTTTGCCAATCTAATATGACTTTACCAGATTGACCTGAGAGCATGGCATCAAAGCCTTTTTGAAAATCCTGTATGGCGAAATGGTGCGTAATAATGGGGGCGATGTTTAATCCAGATTGCAACATGGCGATCATTTTGTACCAGGTTTCATACATCTCTCGACCGTAGATGCCTTTAATCGTCAGGCCTTTGAAAATCACTTGGTTCCAGTCGATGCTGATGTCATTGCTGGGGATACCTAACTGGGCAATTTTGCCGCCGTGACTCATGTGGCTAATCATACTTTTAAAGGCTGCGCCGTTTCCGGACATTTCTAGGCCAACAGTGAACCCTTCGCTTAATTGTAGTTCTTCGATGACCTGATTCAGGGATTCTCGTTTGCTATTCACCACGCGGGTGGCGCCGAGGGATTTTGCCAATTCTAGGCGGTAGTCGTTGATGTCTGAAATGACCACATTGCGCGCCCCAACATGTTTCGCAATCGCTGCCGCCATGGCGCCGATTGGGCCAGCACCGGTAATTAGTACATCTTCACCGATTAAGTCGAAACTCAACGCGGTGTGGGTAGCGTTGCCTAGAGGATCTAAGATGGCCGCGAGATCATCACTGATGTCATCTGGAAGTTGTACGACATTGCTGGCAGGAATTGCCAAGTATTCGGCAAAGGCGCCAGGGCGGTTAACCCCCACTCCCAAAGTGTCTTTGCAATAATGGCGTTTCCCCGCTCGGCAGTTGCGACATTGACCGCAGGTAATGTGTCCTTCGCCAGAGACTCGATCACCTACCTTTATATGAGAAACTTCGCTGCCAACTTCTACCACGGTGCCGACGAACTCATGTCCCACACTCATATTAAGTGGTACCGTACTTTGCGCCCACTCATCCCAGTTATAAATATGGATATCCGTGCCGCAAATAGCGGTCTTGCGGATTTTAATGAGCACATCACTGTGTCCATAACTCGGGCGTTGAGTAGTGGTCAGCCAAATGCCTTGATCAGCTGTCTGTTTTATTAGTGTCTTCATTGCAGTTCCTTACAGCATCTTTAACTGCTGACCTACTTTATAAAAAGAAGCGATGGCGTGATCAAGGTCGCTCTGGCTCAGAACCGCCGACATTTGCGTACGAATCCGAGCTTGTCCCATGGGAACGACAGGGTATGAAAAACCGACGACTAACACGCCTTCTTCTAATAGTGCATTGGCCATCCGTTGCGCTAAGTTGGCGTCATGGACCATGATTGGAATGATGGGGTGCTGTCCGAGAATAAGCTCAAAGCCTAGTTCTGTCATGCGACTTCTAAAGTAATCAGCATTTTGTTGCAATTGATGTTGTATGCCTTGGCGTTGCTGGAGAAGTTTTAAAATACTTAGACTGGTGGCGGCAATCATGGGGGCTAGGCTGTTTGAAAAGAGGTAAGGGCGTGAGCGTTGGCGCAGCCAATCAATAATCGGTTGGGCGGCGCAGGTATAACCCCCAGATGCTCCGCCAAGGGCTTTGCCTAAAGTGCCCGTGACTATGTCCACCCGTCCCATTACTTGGCAGTGTTCAATCGAGCCTTTGCCATGTTCTCCTAAAACACCCACCGCGTGGGAGTCATCTACCATTACCAGAGCGTGATATTGCTCCGCTAGGTCACAGATGGCATTTAAATTGGCAATGGTGCCATCCATTGAAAAGACGCCATCGGTGACGATCAAGATGGTTTTGCTGTTTTGTTGTGTAGCTCGTTTGAGGCAATCTTCTAATGCCTGCATATCATTGTTGTTATAACGCAACCGGGTCGCTTTGCTTAAACGTATACCGTCGATGATGCTGGCATGGTTCAGGCCGTCGCTGATGATGGTGTCCTGTTCATCGAGCAAGGTTTCAAACAGGCCGCCGTTGGCATCAAAACAAGAGGAGTAAAGGATGCAGTCCTCCATGCCGAGGAATGCACTCAGCTGTTGCTCAAGTTCACGGTGAATGGTTTGAGTACCACAAATAAAACGCACCGAGGCCATACCATAACCATATAGCTCCAGTGCTTGATGGGCCGCAGCAATGACCTCGGGATCGTTGGCGAGCCCCAAGTAATTATTGGCGCATAGATTAATGAGTTTGGGGTGCTTAAAGGTCGCCACTTGGCTGGCTTGAGGGGTGAGTAACACTTGCTCAGCTTTGTACAGGCCTTTTGTTTTAAGGTCGTTAAGCTGGTTATTGAGTTGATCCAATAGGCATGGTGATAGCATGCGCTTTCTCCCTTGGCTTTTTTCTTATTAGTATAGTTGGCCTTGGTGATTAGTGGGGCTTACGTGGCTGTCACCGGTTGGTTGTTTCGCGTACAATTGCCAGCAAAATTTCTCGCTAAGGTTATTCATGTCATTAAAAAATACTCTGCTGGTCAGTGCGCTTATGTGTACGAGTGCCATGGCTGTGGCGCAAGATTACTTACCGATCCTTCAGTATCACCATGTGGATGCCAATACGCCGCGTTCAACTTCCGTGTCACCGGAAGAGTTCAATGAGCATATGGACTATTTAAAAGAAGCGGGGTTTCAGGTGGTTGATCTCGCCAATGCCTTGGCTGATATCAAAGCGGGCGTTGCTCTGCCAGAGAAAGCGGTGGCGATTACCTTTGATGATGCCTATCGCAATATTTATCAAAATGGCTTCCCTATCTTAAAAGCCCATAACTTCCCGTTTACTGTCTTCATTAATACTGGACCGGTTGAAAAGGGGCATGAAAGCTTTTTAACTTGGCAACAGATGAAAGAAATGGAGCGCTCGGGTGCTGTATTTGCCAACCATACGGTGAACCATCCTTATATGTTGCGTTTAGAAGCCGATGAGACATTAGATCAATGGCGCACTCGTATGGCAGAGGAAGTTAGTGCGGTAGAAAATCTGCTCAATGAAAGGCTTGGCCATTCCCCGAAAATGTTGGCTTATCCTTATGGTGAGTCGAATGCCGAGATTCGTGCGCAAGTGGCAGAGCAGGGCATGATGGCATTTGGTCAGCAATCAGGGGTAGTCAATAAATACTCTGACTTTACCAATTTGCCACGTTTTCCGGCAGCAGGCCATTATGCAGAGCTATCGTCTCTAAAGGTAAAGCTCAATGCCAAGCCAATGCCGTTGCTTTTGGTTGAGGATCAAGGTGTTTTTGCGAGCGCAGATCCTGTCTCTATGACGTTACGTTTTCAAGCTGGGGATTACCGCTTAAAAGAATTAGCTTGTTATGTGGCAGGGCAGGGCAAAGCCAAATTAGATTGGCTTGAAGAAAATGCCGTGCAGGTTCAGGCGGAAAAGGCCTTTCCCGCCGGTCGAGGTCGCATAAATTGTACAATGCCTGATCAATCTGGGCGCCATTATTATTGGTTTTCAAATGTCTGGATTCAGGCGGCGGCAGATGA
This sequence comes from Marinomonas sp. HM11-D, assembly GCF_057626615.1. Taxonomy (NCBI): domain Bacteria; kingdom Pseudomonadati; phylum Pseudomonadota; class Gammaproteobacteria; order Oceanospirillales; family Oceanospirillaceae; genus Marinomonas; species Marinomonas sp. HM11-D. The sequence goes on from NZ_JBMMKT010000014.1 coordinate 28,013, forward strand.
GACTTATGTGACGGAAAAAATTAAAAAAAATTAAAAAAAGTGTTGCACTGAAATTTAGAATCCGTAATATACACCTCGCTCGCAACGGAGGGGTGGCAGAGCGGTTTAATGCACCGGTCTTGAAAACCGGCGAAGGTTAATAGCCTTCCGAGAGTTCGAATCTCTCCTCCTCCGCCATCTCCTTTTAGGGGTTGGTTTGAAGCGAGTTAAAAATTAGTAATTCCCTGATAGCTCAGTTGGTAGAGCAAACGACTGTTAATCGTTAGGTCACTGGTTCGAGTCCAGTTCAGGGAGCCATCGGAGTATAGCGCAGTCTGGTAGCGCGCCTGCTTTGGGAGCAGGATGTCGGGGGTTCGAATCCCTCTACTCCGACCACTAATTTTAAATCAATGGTAATGGTGGGCGTAGCTCAGTTGGTAGAGCTATGGATTGTGATTCCATCGGTCGTGGGTTCGAGCCCCATCGTCCACCCCATTGCCATACATAGTTGGGTCGTTAGCTCAGTTGGTAGAGCAGTTGACTTTTAATCAATTGGTCACTGGTTCGAATCCAGTACGACCCACCAACTATGATAGTCTACAGAAACTATATTTCTGTATTCTGACAATTCCCTGATAGCTCAGTTGGTAGAGCAAACGACTGTTAATCGTTAGGTCACTGGTTCGAGTCCAGTTCAGGGAGCCATTCGGAGTATAGCGCAGTCTGGTAGCGCGCCTGCTTTGGGAGCAGGATGTCGGGGGTTCGAATCCCTCTACTCCGACCAGTCAGATAGTGAAAATTCAAATGTGCGGGTCGTTAGCTCAGTTGGTAGAGCAGTTGACTTTTAATCAATTGGTCACTGGTTCGAATCCAGTACGACCCACCACTTTGATATACGGAGGGGTGGCAGAGCGGTTTAATGCACCGGTCTTGAAAACCGGCGAAGGTTAGTAGCCTTCCGAGAGTTCGAATCTCTCCTCCTCCGCCATTTCACCTGCTATGTGCGGGTTTTATTGTTCCCTGATAGCTCAGTTGGTAGAGCAAACGACTGTTAATCGTTAGGTCACTGGTTCGAGTCCAGTTCAGGGAGCCATTCTAATGCTTATTTATGGTGGGCGTAGCTCAGTTGGTAGAGCTATGGATTGTGATTCCATCGGTCGTGGGTTCGAGCCCCATCGTCCACCCCATTAGCATCATATCTTAGCGTTACAACTTCACTTCTAGTGTTGCATCAATGGGTCGTTAGCTCAGTTGGTAGAGCAGTTGACTTTTAATCAATTGGTCACTGGTTCGAATCCAGTACGACCCACCACTTTTGATGTTTCTTTGATTCTTTTTAGTCTTTCTTTTTAGTTGTTTTAAATAGACTGTTTGTCTGTATCCTATTCTGCTTTCTGCTTTCTGCTTTCTGCTTTCTGCTTTCTGCTTTCTGCTTTCTGCTTTCTGCTTTCTGCTTTCTGCTTTCTGCTTTCTGCTTTCTGCTTTCTGCTTTCTGCTTTCTGCTTTCTGCTTGCGTGGTGCTTGGGGTGAATTAGGCTTGCCTATGAGCTATGAGCTATGAGCTATGAGCTATGAGCTATGAGCTATGAGCTATGAGCTATGAGCTATGAGCTATGAGCTATGAGCTATGAGCTATGAGTGATCGTGTGTAGTTGTCTTTAAAGGAGTCTTGAAGGGGTGTAAGGGAAATGTTGTGCTGATCCTAGCTTACAGCTTACAGCTTACAGCTTACGCTGAGATTTTTTTTGGGTGTTGTAGAAATAAAATACGTGGATTGAAGTAGAGAAAAATGGAGCTTATTGGTATTGAAAAAAGAGAATAACTAAGAAGAGATAGATATTTCAGAAGAGAAATATAAGAAAAGAAAATGGTGGAGGGAGGTGGATTCGAACCACCGAAACTTTCGTGGCAGATTTACAATCTGCTCCCTTTGGCCACTCGGGAACCCCTCCACAGCAGCGAGACGTATATTACTCAGCGCCCCGCTCCTTGTAAAGCACTTTTTCTATTTTTTATTAAGAAGTTGCGTTAATTTTGCCTGCATACGTTCTTCAGCAGTCAAATTGTCAAATTGTGGGTCTTGTTTTGGCTCAGCTTTGTCTTTGTTCGCTGGGCGAGACTGACTTTTCGCTTTGTTGGCGTGAGGTTTGTTGCCTTGTGGACGCTTGCCTTTGTTGCTCTTAGGCATTGGTTTTTTGTTTTCCACGACAGGCTTCTTCGCATTTGGTAGTGCTGGCTCATCGCTAACGGCATTGCCTTCTAGGTCGATGCGAGGTTGGCCTGACAATAGACACTTCTTGTAGCGATCAGAGCGAGTGTAAGCGGCCATGGCGCGTTTTTGCTTGCTGGCATTAAACTCATCATCTAGCACCATGTCTTTGTCGATACCGACTTTTAATGGGCGAGGGTTGTTCCAATCGAATGCTTTTGGGTAGCGCTCTTCTAATAGTTTGATTAGACGGCGGTTATTCTTTTGGTTTTTCTGACGACGCTTCTCCTCGGCACTGAGTGCTGCTGTTTCAGGAGTGTCGCTTTGTGCAGTTGCTTGGGTTTGCTCAACTTCAGTCGCAGCAGTCTCTTGGATGTCAGCGGTGATCGTTGTTTGTTGTTCAGTAGTCATAGGAGAGTCTTTAGTTTCTTTAAGGTCTTCAGTTGGTTGATCTTCAAAAGCATTGTGAAGAAGGTCAAAGTTAAAATGGTTCTGGATTTCGCTCGCAGCAGTGCTTTCTGCTGGCACAGGCTCAGAATGTTCTAAATGCTGTGTGAAATCAGTTAGCGAGGAGGCCGGTGCCAGTAAATCCAAACTGTCTTCGATGTACAGCTGTAGCTGTTCCTCGGTTGAGCGCTTTTGGCTCATGGTTGAAAGCAAATCCAATGACACGTCACTGGGTCTGTTTTCAGGGATAGGGCTTGAGCTTTCGCTTAAACGAGCGATCTCTTGCTGCGCCTGCTTCAGCTGCGCAACTAGGCCATCGATTCGATCTTCAAGAGCTTTGATTAAGCGGTCCATAGGTTAGTTTCCTGCATCGGCTAGCCATAGGGGAACCCGAGGGCTCCCCGTGCGGCCAACCATTTCATTGAGCTGCTTAGAGGTCGGGAGCACTATGTCTGCTGGAGCCTGACTTTCTACCCAGAGATACCCGTTAATCAAAACGATACTAATGATTAAAAATGCAAACAGCTTCATGACGTTTAGAAGGTTAGGCCTGCACCAAGGGTTGCGTGTTTGTCGTAGGCGGTATCGCTGCTGTTATAGACTTTCATAAAGAGGTCTAGGCGTGTGCTGTCGGTGATGCCGATACGAAAACCAATTTCAGGAAAAAACGCAACATTGTCTAGTACGTTGGCACCTAGGCCAACATAGGTCCAGACCGGCGCAACGCCGTTGACGTAGAAAAGTGGTTCAGGCGTGTAAAAGCGCGTACCTAACTGAGCGGCTGTTTCGAAGCTATCGCGTAAAATAAAGGCGAAACCACCGTAAACAGACAGGCTGCGTGGGTAGGTGTATTCCATCGTAGCGTTGATCACGCTGGTGGTGTTACTGGTCGCCGTGGATGGCGTACTGTAAACATATTCGTAGCTAACAAGTGGAGAAAATTGTCCAGCGGCAAATGCGCTGGTGGCCCCTGCAAGCAGTGCCGCTGTAACAAATTTTTTCATGCGCTTAATCCAGTTGGTTAAGTTTGCTTAGCATTTGGTTCAAGCTGTTTTCCCAGTTTGTGCTCTGTTCAGCTTGTTGCGTTAGTTTTGCCTGAGCTTCATCACGTTCTTCAGAAAGCTCGTAGTTTTGCATTTCTAGTTCAGAGATACGTTGACGTAGTGTAGAGATCTCTTCAACTGCAGCATTGATACGTTGCTCTAGGTGATGTAATAGTTCGTTGTTCATGGTACTTCTAATCCTGATCTTTTAAGTTGTGCGCTGATTTTATGTATTTACCAAGCGATCACAACATCTTGTTGTTGTACGTTTAGAATTCTTGCTTCCACCGCCAATTCGCCGATCGCAAAATTCGGCTGCACTTGCGTAATAGTAACATTGATATTGGCATTATTAAGCTGTGTTTGCGCATTCTGTAATTGGTCAAATATCTCATAGCGACGGAAAACTTGAAACTGGTCGCCTTTTTTAATGCCTGCCAACGCACCAGCGTTTAAGTAGATACGATTGCCTTCGGTGCGAAAAATGTTTGCCACAAAAGGCTGGCAGTTCAAATCGTCACTGCTGTCCAGCGACATGGCGGTTAAGGTTTGAGCCACAACTTTGCCGTAATGTAGTGCCCAAAATTGCGCTGAACCAAAACCTACCTTGTTGTTATCTTTGGTGTTCCATTTGCCAATCTCATCGTAACGATGTTGGAAGATTAACGCACCACTAAAACCATCATAAATGTACAAATCCAACACAAATTTACGTTGGTTGTCTTCTTTATTAGCCCAGCTCAGCAAAGAATTGAGCGGTGTCTTCTGATTTGGATGCTTTGGATACACTTCGCCGATATCGCGAATTACGCCGCTGACCACGTATTGTACACCAAGCTCTTCACCAATGCGGGCAACATCGGTCAGTGAACCGTCGTTATTGGCGGAAGTCGGGGCATTAATTAAGTCTGGGTAAACACTTAAGTGGGTGGCGGCTAAGGCGCGCAAATAGCCTTGTTGATTCATGGCGTCCACTAAGCTTTTAGGGAATTCACGGCCAATATTGTGTAAGGCACCTAGGGTTGCTTGCTGTGGTGTTTGTAACGCGAAGCCTGTGACGCCTACCGATTTGCGGTAGGTGTTCGTAGTGCCATTGTCACACATCCCCTCAGTTTCGATATCGGCTTCAATGGTGAGGCTCAATATGTCATCGAATACCTGCTCGGAGAGGATTTTCACATCACTGGCTTGACCTGCGGATTGCACACGAGTGTTGGTGTGCAGGGTGCCATTGCTCAGGCTGTCGCTGGCACGCACCGAAGCACTGGCTTGTAAGCTAGCTTGTTTGATGGCTTGTTGTGTCGCGCGATAGCGGGCGTCATTGATGTCTTGGTTGTAGATTACCGCTTGACCGTCGGCGCGCATCACCTGGCCATGTAGGCCAAGTGACATCAATATCAGCAGAGGCGTGATAAGCGCTTTCATTACTGCACACTATAAAAGGTTGAAGGTTGCTTCTTAGGCACTGACGTCGTGCTGCTCGCGCGTTTGGTGACCTGACAATTTGGATTTAGGCGGATCGCTTCAGGGGAGCTAGCACACTGACGGAAGTTTTCTTGTAAGGCCAGTTCGACCACGGTTTCAAAGCTGCCGTCTTCTAGTTCGCGTTGCGAAATTACCTTGGCACCGACTAGGTAAGCATTGACGTAGGCACGCAGGTCATCGTGCTGTGCCATCATATTGCTTAACGAGCTTGAGCCATCCAAGCTAATACCGTAAACACGCTCTGAAAGGTTGCGGTAGGCATCCAGTTTCGAGCCGCGTAAAGACATTAGACGAGCCTGCGCTTTCGACAGTGATTTATTGGTCACTGGAGCAGAATAGCCCGTGGCGTTGATGATAATAGGATCACGAGGTTCAATGTCGATGATCTCAAGGCTTTGTGCAGAACTATTGAAGTTTAGGTTGCTGCTGGTTTGGCTATTGACGCCGTTCACACAAGGAGACGTAGAATTACACACTGGTGAAATGGGTTGCGTGACCACGCAACCAGATAACAGTGTCGAAAAACATGCTAAAGCAAGCAAGCGACCTTTAAGACTCATTGAAGCTTCTCCATTTCTGCAGCCCACATAGGGTGTCCAATCTAGTATCAAATCTATTGGACGGTATAGATACGATCTTTTCCCCTAGTGTACGGTGTTTGCCACCCAATCATGAAGTAAATTTGCGCAAAGTTAGGGGGGATTTGCGGATTTTTACGATTTTATAGCGGTTTAAGTAAAGGCTGGCTGTCTCCGTGTTGTGGTGAAATGTTGATCGATGTCTATACTTACGGGGATATAGCGCGGGAGGTAGCGTATGATGAATGTTCTTGAACTTAGCTTGTTAAGTCAGGCTCATAATCTGCCAGCCTCATTAGCAGAACGTTTGCGTTTTGAAGTCGAGCAAACTCTGAAAGGATTGTATGCTGATGAGTCCTTGGTAGAGCGTATTGACGATCTCTTTTTGCCGTTCGCAAGATGGGTCAGTGAGTACTCTAAACCTAAGCATGCGCCCTTGGTCTTAGGATTAGGTGGTCCTCAAGGGTGTGGTAAAACCACCTTTTGCTCGGTGGTAAGTCATATTTTGGCCAAGGGTTTTGATTTGAATGCCATTGTGGTCAGCTTAGATGACCTTTACTTACAGCGTTCTGATCGTATGCACTACGCACAAAAAGTACACCCACTATTTGCCACTCGTGGGGTGCCTGGCACCCACGACATTCCGCTGGCACTTAATATCTTTGACCGCTTAAAACACTTGCAAGCGGGTGAAGTCATGTATGTGCCCACCTTTGATAAATCCCTTGATGATCGTAAGCCCGTGCATCGTTGGCAGGAAGTGGCGGGCCCTGTGGATGTGATTTTTTTTGAAGGCTGGTGTGTCGGTGCTCAGCCGATGGCAACAGAGCATCTGATGGATCCGATCAATGTCTTAGAGAAGGATAAAGATGCTGACGGCAGTTGGCGTGCCGCAGTGAACGAGCATCTTGAACATGATTATCGTAAGTTATTCGACTTAATTGATGTGCGCATGTGGATGCAGCCGCCAAGCTTTGATGTGGTATACGATTGGCGTAATAAGCAAGAACGTGTACTGGAAGCGCATTTACACGATATTCATGGTGGGGTACTGGATACCTTAGATATTAAAGTGATGTCGCCGGAAACCTTAAAAGGCTTTATGCAATATTTCGAACGTATCACTCGCCATATGATTTGCTCGATGTTGCAACATGCGGATGTGCAGTTTGTATTAGATGCGAATCAAAAAGTCTTAGAAACAAAGTTGCCCGTGTCCCATTAAGCGTCGCAGTAAGTGCTGAAAAATATGATAGGCTATCGAGTTAAATCGATAGCCTATTTTTTTGGAGAGCCCAGTGTCTGAAGCGCTTGAATACATTACAGTCGATACGTCTGCAAACCCTACCCATGCCGTGATTTGGTTGCATGGCTTGGGGGCAGACTGCCATGATTTTGAAGGCTTGGTGCCGCAGCTAGGTTTATCTCATAAGGCAGTGCGCTTTGTCTTTCCGAACGCGCCAATTCGCCCTGTTACCATTAATGGTGGTATGAAGATGCGTGCTTGGTATGACATCTTAGAAATGTCCCTAGATCGCAAGGTGGACATGGGCAATATTCAAGAGTCGATGGCACAGATTGAAGCGATTATTGAGACGTTAGTTGGGCAAGGTATTCCGAGTGAGCGAATTGTGATGGCTGGCTTCTCCCAAGGGGGTGTGATTGCTTACCAAGTCGCTTTATTTGGTAAATATCCACTTGCAGGCGTGATGGCATTGTCTACTTATTTGGCGGATCCGGATAGCGTACCGACAGCCGAAGCATCGGCTAACGGTGCGACGCCAATTTTAATCCATCACGGTTCGTTTGATCCGATTGTGGCACCAGTGTTGGCGGGACGTGCCCGTGCACGTCTAAACGAATTGGGCTTCCAAACAGAATACCAAGTTTACGACATGCCGCACTCCGTTTGTCCTGAGCAAGTGGGGGATATTGCCAACTGGTTAGCACAACGATTGGTGTAGGAACGCAGCATGGATGATTCATCGGTAAATGAGTGGCTTGGCTATGCCAAAAGTTGGGCTGCTCGCGCTGGCACTATGATGGTTGAGGCTCGTGCAAAAGCGAGTTTTTCAGCAGAGTACAAATCTGGGCATGAGTTGGTGACGAGTACGGATTTGGCCATTGATGCTTACTTGTGCGAGCAGATTAAGCAAACCTTCCCTGAGCATCTGATTCTCTCGGAAGAATCGTCTCCTGATCTTGAATTGGCGACACACAGTGAGGTGCCGGTGTGGGTGATTGACCCAATTGATGGCACCATTAATTTCGCCCAAGGTCTGCTGCATGTGGCGGTCTCCATCGCAGTGTATTATCAAGGTCAGCGTTGGGTAGGGGTGGTGCATGCACCGTTTCTAGCAGAAACCTATTCTGCGATTAAGGGGCAGGGAGCTTGGCTTAATGGTGAAGAGCTTAAAGTGAGTGGTCGTACTGAGTTGCGCAATGCGATTGTGGCGACGGGCTTTCCCTACAATAAAGACACCTTGCCTGAGTTAATGCAGTTGGTTGGTCGAGTGCTGGAGAACTGCCAAGATATTCGTCGCAATGGTTCGGCCGCGCTGGATCTGTGTGCTGTGGCCAGAGGGCAGATGGATGCTTACTATGAATCAGTGAAGCCTTGGGATATGGCAGCGGGTGCTTTGATCGCCACAGAAGCGGGTGCCAAAGTGGGGCATTTTGCTGAATCTAAGCAGGCTTGGCCATCGCCTATAAATGGTGATTATCTGATTGCCGCAACGCCTGATGTGTATCACGGTTTATTAGATCTATTGCAAGTGTCTAAGAATTAAACTGACCTATATCATTCGCCGAAGGCTGGCTGCGTCCTACTCTTGCCAAAAAGGTATTGCTGACTAGGAGGTGGTTATGTTCTCGGATGGTGTGGTGATTGCGAGTGTGGTGGTGATTGGTCTTTGTGCCGTGCTTATGGTCTGGTTCGGGATCATTGCTTATCGCCATATTATGCAGGATAAAAAATGAAAACTTAGGGCATAGTACTCATGTACTATGCCCTGATTCCCTTCTTTTGCTGATCGTTTCCTGAAGCCTGTGTAGAATAGACGCATTACTTGATTCTACTTCAGGGGACTTATGTCTATCAGCGTCTTTTCTACTGTTCTAATCATCTGCTTAGCAGTGATCGGTGTATCCATTTACTTTATTGTCAAACAGCTAAAACTGAATCGTCAGCGTGCTGAGCGTATTCAAGCGGGTGAGCAGCGTCTGAAGGAAGAGCGCGCCAAGCGAATTGAGAGCATTCAGGTGATCATGCAGGCGATTGAGCAAGACGAAAAGCTGACTTGGACCGAGGCTGCTATTCGCGTCAAAAACTTGTTGGATCAATTGAGTATCGATTTGTCTGAGCACGAACAGGTGCAAGCCATCTATGCTGTTGAGGCAGGCACCCAGCATATTCCAACCCATGAACAATGGAATACTCTGCCACTATCAGCGCGTCGTAAATACCGCGACGAAATGGACGCTTTGGAAGCAAAACATATCGAACAATTACGTCAGGCAAAAAACTACTTACTCGCCTATAAGTTTGATTGATCATGGCACAGGTTCTGCTTGCGATACTGATTAGTTTTGTTCTGTTTGTGTCGATCTTGGTGTTTTTTATTCGCTACAAACAGCGCATGCCTTATTATCAGATTGATCAGGCTGGCTGTGTGCGTTTGCTAAGGCAAGCGGTTGAGGGGGAGTTGTTGGAGCGGGACTGGCATGTCTTTATCGGGATTGGCGTGCGTTATGATCTCGAAATAGAGCAGCTACGTCTGCGGTGTATCGTGATTGATGAAAATCATGTTATAAATTCTGTCACCAAAATGGGGCAGACTTATGTCGTTTTCTCCAAGCAGGGCGTGTCTGAGTTACAAGTTCTGTTAGAGGAATGGCAGCATAAAGTGGATTATTTGGCCTAAATTAATAACAGAGTGAGAATACCTATGGATGAATTAGAGAAGTTATTAGATGAAGGGAGTCAGTGGCTACCTTGGTTGACAGAGAAGAGTGTATCGATTGTTGTCGGTATTTTAATCTTCTTTATCGGTAAAATGATTGCCCATCGTTTTGCGGATTGGATTGAAAAACGCCTACTGAAATCCAAAGTGGATAAAGCGGTGGCGGGCTTTGCTTCGAGCATCTTGTATGCTTTGATGTTTGCTGGTGTGGTGTTGATGGCGCTGGGGCAAATCGGTGTTGAAACGACGTCCTTTATCGCTATCTTGGGTGCTGCGGGTCTAGCCGTTGGTTTGGCATTGCAGGGTTCTTTGTCGAACTTCGCATCGGGTGTGTTGATCATTCTATTGCGTCCATTCCGTGCGGGTGACTTCGTCGATGCTGGCGGTCAGTCGGGTACAATCGACCGAATTGAATTGTTCCATACTTACATGAAGACGCCGGATAACCGTGTCATCATCATGCCGAACTCGACCATTATGGACGGTTCTATCATCAACTTTTCACGTGAAGCGACACGTCGTTTGGACTTGGTGATTGGTATCAGCTACGATTCTGATATTAAACAAGCCCGTGAGTTGATGAAGCAAATCATTGAAGCAGATGAACGTGCTCTGAAAGATCCAGCACTGGTCATTTGGGTATCAGAATTAGCGGACAGCTCCGTGAACTTCAGTGTTCGTGTATGGGTAAATGCAGGCGATTACTGGGCACTGCGTTCGGATCTACTTGAAAAGATCAAATACACGTTCGACGAAAATGGCGTTGGCATTCCATTCCCGCAAATGGATGTACATTTGTCAAAAGAAGACTAAGTCTTTTTTCGAGTTACAAAATGGCGCCACGAGCTATCGTGGCGCCATTTTTATTTATTGGGCAGCATAAGTGCTGTCGCAAGGTTTCTGTAGAGAGGTTGTATGAGTCGATATCGCCCACCCGGTGCACCCAAAGGTGCCTACATCACCAAAGAGGGTGCTGATAAGTTGCTGGCGGAACTGAAGTACCTATGGAAAGTAAAGCGTCCTGAAGTAACGCAAAGTGTCAGTGATGCGGCGAAGCTCGGTGATCGTTCTGAGAATGCAGAATACATCTACGGCAAGAAGCAGCTACGCGAAATCGACCGTCGTGTGCGCTACCTAGAAAAACGCTTGGATCAATGTACTGTAGTGGATCGACTGCCAATCGATCGCACGATTGTGTTCTTTGGTGCATGGGTCACCCTAGAGGATGATGACGGTAATCAGGAGCGTTTTCGTATTGTCGGTCCAGATGAAATTGACCATCATGAGGCGTACATCAGCATGGACTCGCCAGTGGCGAAGGCTTTGCTTAAGCGCAATGAGGGTGATGAAGTAGTGTTGCGTCGCGCTGGTGGTGAGAAGACCTTCTTTATCGAGCAAATTGAATACGTGGAAACAGCCTGACCATGATTCGCTTTGGTATGGCCCAGTGGCAGCATCCTGCGTGGGTGGATTATATTTACCCACGCTCTGAGGCCACTGGCTTGCGTTTGGGGCATTACGCTAAGTATTTTCAATCGGTTGAAGTCGGCAGTACCTTTTATACCGATGTGGCGCCCGCGCAAATTGAGCGTTGGGCAGCGCAAGTCCCCGATACTTTTCGATTCAGCTTTAAGGTGCCGCGCGCGGTTGCCCATCAATTTGAAGAGCTCAGCGAAGCGGAATGTTTACAGGCTTGGCGCGCCTTTCAAAATCTACTCAAGCCGATTGAGCATTTGCTAGGGCCGACCATGCTGCAATTTCCAGCATCAGTGGCGCCGCGACAGCTGCCTATCATCACCGCACTGTGCCAGAGCTGGTCGCTTGCTTCTCCTTTAAGCGTAGAAGTCCGTCATCTAGTGTTCTTCGATAAAGCGGAACATGAGGCGGCTTTGTTACGTCTGTTGTCGGATTCTGGATGTGACAAGGTAGTGATGGATTCCCGTCCGGTCTTCTCCACTGAGGCTTATTGTGACAGCCTGATTGATGCGCAACGTAAAAAGCCCCGTGTGCCCTGTCATGCGGTGGCCACGGCGAGCCATCCCGTGGTGCGCTTTATTGGGCATCCTGACTTAGAGCGCAATCATCCTTGGCTGGATCAATGGGCCAATAAGCTTGGTCAATGGTTGCGAGAGGGGCGTGAGCCCACCGTATTTGTGCATTCCTCCGATAATATTGCCGCGCCGACTTTGGCGAGCTGGTTAGACGAAAAGCTACAGCAAGTGGTGCCGAATTACGTTTCCCAAGTGCAATTGCCAGTGCAGCATGAGCAGATGGGGCTACTGTAAAAATGGAGAAGATAAAAATGTATTCGTTGGTATTTTATGTGCCAGAGACGCACTTAGAAGCAGTCAAAGAAGCCGTGTTTGCGGCAGGTGCGGGCCGTATTGGGCAGTACGAAGCTTGTTGCTGGCAGGTCAAAGGACAGGGGCAGTTTCGTCCGTCAGCGGCGGCAAATCCTTTTATTGGTGAGGCGGGCAAGCTTGAGATAGTTGAGGAATATCGGGTTGAGATGGTGTTGCTGGCAGAGCTAAAAGAAGCGGTGATCAGTGCTCTAAAACAGAGCCACCCCTATGAAGAGGTGGCTTATCACCTTATTCAGGTTGAGTGTTGATAATAATGTTGTCTTCGTGGAAACCGTATTGACCGCTTTTATGGTCTTCCAAGAAGAACTCTAGGGTCTTGCTGACGCTACTAAAGGCCAGCTCGTCCCATGGGATCTCAGAAAACTCAAACAGTGCTACCTCAGAACTTTCGGCCGTCGGGTGAAAGTCGGCTTTTTGTAGTTCCGCAATGTAGTACAGGTGTACTTGGTTAACATGAGGAATGCTGATCATTGAAAACGGTTGCTTGATGACCGCTCGTGAACCGCTTTCTTCTAGGGTTTCGCGTAGCGCGCCACCCGCCGTGGTTTCACCGTTCTCCATAAAGCCCGCTGGTAGCGTCCAGTAACCAAAACGTGGCTCGATGTTACGCTTACAAAGCAGCACTTTGCCTTGATACAAAGGGATTGTGCCAGTGATCATGCGCGGGTTGTCGTAATCAATAAAGTCACAGCTTGGGCACACCGGACGCTCGCGGTTGTCTCCATCTGGAATTTCCATATTCACTTTATGACCGCATTTTGGGCAAAATCTCATAAGGTTACCTGCTAGCGTTTGTGTTCTAAGCGCGCGTATTTAACAACTTTGTCTTCGATCTCTTGAATCTCGATCATGTAGTTGTCGACCCATAAGCTGATTGGATGCTCTGGGATAAATTCAAGGGTTTCGATAATCAGACCATTCAAAGTCTTTGGGCCATCCGTTGGGAGGTGCCAGCTCAGCGCTTTGTTGATGTCGCGAATATGAGTGGTACCTTCGATGCGGAATGAGCCATCGTCGAGGATGGTGATTTCCTCTTCTTCATCTTCTTGTGGTGGTGTGAACTCACCTACGATCTCTTCCAGAATATCTTCTAGTGCTGCGATACCTTGTACGTCGCCGTATTCATCCACCACGATACCCATTTGTTGGTGATCTTTCTGGAAGTTTAGTAGCACAGTATTAATCGAAGTGCTTTCCGGAATGAAGTAAGGCTCTAGCGTTGCCTTTAACAAGGCCGCTTTAGTTGGATTTGGTTCACGTAAGAACTGTGCCGCATGGCGCGCATGCAAGATACCAATCACCTTGTTGATCTCGCCGTTGTAAACTGGCATGCGGGTGTGGCGTGATTGACAGATTTGCTCGATGATTTCTTCAATCGAATCTTCAATATCGATACCGATGACTTCGTTACGCGGCACCATGATGTCTTCAACCGAGACTTTTTCAAGGTCAAGAATCGACAGCAACATCTCTTGGTGAGCCGGTGGAATCAAACCGCTGGCTTCATTTACCACAGTACGTAGTTCTTCTGAGCCTAGCTTGTCGTGGTTGCCGTGTATGTGTTTGATACCAAAAAGACGCATCAAACCATTGGACATGGTGTTCACAATCACCACCAATGGATACATGGCCTTCAGTAGAACAGTCAGTGCCCAAGACGCAGGGAAGGCAATCTTTTCTGGGTGGATGGTGGCTACGGTTTTAGGGGTAACCTCGGCAAATATCAAAATGATCAAGGTTAAGGCGCCTGTCGCGATCGCGACCCCGGCATCGCCCCACAAGCGTACTGCGATAATCGTCGCGATCGCAGAAGCTAGGATGTTAACGAAGTTGTTGCCAATCAAGATGACGCCGATTAGGCGGTCAGGGCGCTCAAGTAGCTTGCTCGCCTTTTTGGCTGATTTGTGTCCGCTTTTGACCATGTGCTTGAGGCGATATTTGTTCATCGACAGCATGCTGGTTTCTGAGCTTGAGAAAAAAGCAGAGAGAATGATTAGAAAAAACAGTATTCCAAAGAGAATACTTAAGGGAACTTCGTTCAAGAAAAAAATGCCTCAGTTATTAGATCTGATCGGATTATTAGGGCTTGAGCAGCGAGTGTCAAATGTCGTGCTTAATTACTCAGAATTTCCAATGCAATCTGAGAGCCAAAATAGCCCAACATTAGGAGTACAAAACCACTCAAAGTAAGTTTCACTGCCAACTGTCCACGCCAGCCAAGGAATAAACGCCCAGCCAATAACCCTGCGAATACGAACCACGATGCGATGGTGAAAGCGGTCTTGTGAACCAGGTGCTGTGCGAACATGTCTTCAATAAAGTAGAAGCCAGTGGCCATGGTGATGCTGAGTAAGACAAACGCCGCCCAAATAAATTCAAACATTAATCGCTCCAGTACCTGTAAAGGAGGGACGCGCAATAGCTGTTTAAGATGGTGGTGTTTGAGCTGGTATTCTTGAATGGCCAATAAAATCCCGATGCCGCAGGCTGCGGTAAAGAGGCTGTAAGCCACTGAGGCAATCAGAATGTGCAGGGAAGTGCCCAGCGAAGCGCTGTGCAGCTGTTGTAAATTCCAAGGTTCGACCGCATTAAGGGCAATAATAATCGCCGCCATCGGGAAGGCGATCGAAAGCAGTAGCGAAAGATCTTTGTCACGATTGCTAAACCACAGCAGTAAGTTGCCAATTAGGGCAATCAACAGGCCAATGGTTAAAAAGTCGAAGCCATCTTTGCTCGCCAGTAACTGGATTAAAGCCATGGTATGCAACACGATCGCAATCGCACCAATGGTCTGCGTAGAGCGAAGTCCAGGGCGCAGGTAATAGATGCCCCCAGCTGTGAGCGATAGAATACAAGCAAGCCAAAGCGAAAGATGTGTCATGTATAAGCCGATCCACTGGTTAAAACTATAGGGTGACGATCAAATCTTCGTTATAATAAAGTCAATTTCACCTTGGATAAACTGAATAACGCGGTTTTTTCCATCTAGAGCAAATTTTTGAGGGCAACATGTTTGACAATTTATCAGAACGTTTAACGTCATCCTTAGACCGAATTCGTGGTCGTGCCAAACTCACCGAAGACAATATTAAAGATGTATTGCGCGAAGTGCGCATGGCGCTGTTGGAAGCTGACGTCGCGTTGCCCGTTGTAAAAGACTTTATTAATGCGGTGAAAGAGCGTGCAGTCGGTACCGAAGTGACTCGCAGTTTAAGCCCTGGTCAGGTGTTCCTAAAGATCGTTAAGCAAGAGCTTGAAGCGGTCATGGGGCAGGCCAATGATGAACTGAACCTGCGCGCTAAACCACCAGCGATTATTCTTCTAGCCGGTCTTCAAGGTGCGGGTAAAACCACGTCGGCAGCAAAACTGGCAAAGTTCCTAAAAGAGCGTCAAAAGAAATCGGTCGCAGTGGTCAGTGCCGACGTGTACCGTCCAGCAGCGATCAAGCAGCTAGAAACCCTTGCTAAAGACGTGGGTGTGGAATTCATTCCAAGTGATATTTCACAAAAGCCAATCGACATTGCCAACAACGCTATTGATGTGGCGAAGAAAGCACACAAAGATGTTTTGATCGTCGATACTGCAGGTCGTTTGGCCATCGACGAAGATATGATGGCGGAGATCAAAGCGTTACATACGGCGATTGATCCAGTGGAAACCCTGTTTGTGGTCGACGCCATGACCGGTCAGGACGCGGCCAATACAGCGAAAGCCTTTGGCGATGTATTGCCGTTAACCGGTGTCATCCTAACCAAGACCGACGGTGATGCCCGCGGTGGTGCAGCACTGTCGGTACGTCACATTACCGGTAAACCGATCAAGTTCTTGGGTGTGGGCGAGAAAACCGATGCCTTAGAACCGTTCCACCCAGATCGTTTGGCGTCTCGAATCCTAGGCATGGGTGACATGCTGTCGTTGATCGAGCAAGCAGAGCAGAAGATCGACAAAGAAAAAGCTGAAAAGCTAGCGGGCAAACTTAAAAAAGGTAAAAGCTTCGATTTAGAAGACTTCCGTGAGCAGTTGCAGCAAATGAAAAACATGGGCGGTATGGCCTCTATGTTGGACAAGCTTCCGGGAATGGGGCAGCTGGGCGATATCCAGGATAAAGTGAACGATAAAATGTTCGTGCAAATGGAGGCCTTGATTAATTCCATGACGCCAGATGAACGTCGCAACCCAGATGCGATCAATGGTTCACGTAAGAAACGTATTTCTGCCGGTGCGGGTTTACAGATCCAAGATCTAAACCGTTTGTTGAAACAACATAAGCAAATGCAGAAAATGATGAAGAAATTCAGCTCAGCAGGCGGCATGAAGAAAATGATGCGCGGCTTGGGTGGAATGATGCCAGGTGGTTTTCCTGGCGGCGGGAACTTCCCGAAATTCTAAGACATGTGCTTAGAATGAAAAAATGTTTAAAGGGCGATCAATTCGCCCTTTTGTTTTTCGGTCGAATCGACTAGAATATGCCGCCTTCTTGTAGTAGGTCTCATAAAGAGGCCGACAAGAGGTGTTTCGTTAAGCAATAAGGAACCAATCATATGGTAACTATTCGTCTTTCTCGTGGTGGCTCTAAGAAGCGCCCATTCTATCACTTGAGCGTGGCAGACAGCCGTCGTGCACGTGATGGTCGTTTTATCGAGCGCGTAGGTTTCTTTAACCCAGTTGCTCGTGGTCAAGAAGAACGTCTACGTGTTGACCTAGACCGTGTAAATCACTGGGTAGGCCAAGGCGCTCAGCTTTCTGACCGTGTTGCTCAGCTTGTTAAAGAAGCTGGCAAAAACGCTTAATACTGAGGTAATGCTATGTCTACGTTAAAGCAGGCGAAAGCTCCTGAGCAGGCGCTTGTAGTGGGACGCATTACATCAGTTTATGGTGTTAAAGGGTGGGTTAAGTTGTATTCCCACACCGAGCCAATGACTGGAATCTTTGATTACAAGCATTGGTGGCTGAAAACTCCTAGTGGGTGGAAAGTCATAGAACTAAGCCAAGGTCGCACCCAAGGGCGCGGTTTGGTGGCAGCAATTAAAGGATATAACGATCGCGATCTTGTTAAAGAGATCTGTGGTTTGGATATCTATATTGATGCAAAAGATCTTCCTAAGCTTGAGGACGGTGAATATTACTGGTCGCAGCTAGAAGGTCTAAAGGTGATTACCAAAGAGGGTGTTCTTCTAGGTAAGGTCTCACAAATGATGGAAACCGGCGCAAATGATGTGTTGGTGGTACGAGCTTGTGAGGGCAGTTACGATCGTGAAGAGCGTTTGATTCCCTACGCACCGGATCAGTTTATTCTAAACATCGATTTAGAAAAGCAAGAAATGGTTGTGGACTGGGATCCAGACTTCTAAATAGATCGAACGAGGCCTAGCGTGCGAATCGGTGTTGTGACGCTGTTTCCAGAGATGTTTCAAGCCATTACCCAGCATGGTGTAACGGGCAGAGCTGTCAAATCTGGCATTGTCGAAGTGGATTTTTTTAATCCTCGCGCCTTTGCGTACGACAAACACAAAACGGTCGATGACCGTCCTTATGGTGGTGGCCCAGGGATGCTGATGAAAGTTCAGCCCCTAAAAGATGCGATTGAGAGCGCCAGACAATGGGTTCCCAATGCAAAAGTTATTTATCTATCCCCTCAGGGGCGCACGCTCACACAGGAAGGCGTGCAACAGCTTGCTAAAGAAGCAGAATTTATTCTGGTAGCAGGCCGTTATGAAGGCGTTGATGAGCGTTTGATTCAATCTCAGGTTGATGAAGAATGGTCGATTGGCGACTTTGTCCTAAGTGGTGGAGAGTTACCGGCTATGGTGCTGATGGACGCTGTCTTTCGCATGGTACCGGGAGTGCTTGGTAAGCAAGCCTCAGCAGACGAAGATTCGTTTGCCGATGGATTACTTGATTGCCCTCACTATACTCGCCCCGAGGTACTTGAAGGTGAACCTGTACCACCTGTACTACTTAGTGGCAACCATGAGGCGATACGGCGCTGGCGATTAAAGCAAAAGCTCGGAAGAACTTGGCAACGTCGGCCTGACCTCCTGCAAGACCTTGAGTTGGACAAGGAACAGCAAGAGTTGTTAAAAGAGTTTATTCGTGAAACTGAAGTTTCAACCTCGGCAGAGTAAGAATCACGAGCTTGTCAGAACGTTAAACCTTCGCGCTGATAAGAAACCATATTCATTAGGAGTCACATCCATGAGCAATAAAACTAAACTGATTCAACAACTTGAATCAGAACAAATGACAAAAGAGATCCCAGCGTTCGGCCCTGGTGATACTGTTGTTGTTCAAGTAAAAGTTAAAGAAGGTACTCGTGAGCGTCTACAGGCTTACGAAGGTGTTGTAATTGCAAAACGCAACCGTGGCCTAAACTCTGCTTTCACAGTACGTAAAATCTCTAGTGGTGTAGGCGTTGAGCGTGCATTCCAAACTTACAGCCCACTAGTTGATAGCATTGAAGTGAAACGTCGCGGTGACGTTCGTCAGGCGAAAATCTACTTCCTACGTGATCGTTCAGGTAAATCTGCACGTATCAAAGAGAAATTGGCTAAGCGCTAATCTCTCCGTAGAACTAAAAAAAGGCGACCTCGGTCGCCTTTTTTTATGGAACTTCATCAGGGTATGATGGCCTAATGGAGCAATCATAGAGAACAGAGGTGGATATGGGATATGTAGCCAAGACGGTGTCAGCACTCGCTTTGACACTATTCGGGATGACTCAAGTACAAGCGGGTGAGCAAGAAGTCCGTGACGCCATGGCAAATACCTTGCCGCAATACACCATTGAATCCATCGACGCCCACGCGGGCAGTGGTTTGTATGTGGTGACCTTGAACAATGGCCCGATCCTGCATGTAACGGCAGATGGTAAGTATTTTGTCGCGGGCGATCTGTATCAGGTAGACGGTCAGAACTTGGTCAATGAAACTGAGCAAAAGAAACTGGCTAAGATCGAGCAAATCCCCGAATCCGAAATGGTGGTGTTCAAGGCGGCCAACGAGAAAGCCCATATCTCTGTCTTTACGGACATTACCTGCGGTTACTGTCGCATGTTGCACAAAGAAATCGATGAGCTAAATGAGCAGGGCATTACCGTGCGCTACCTTGCTTACCCTCGCGCTGGCGTCGGTTCTGAAGCCTACAATCAAATGGTCAATATTTGGTGTTCTGACGATCCGAAAAAATGGATGACGGCGGCAAAATTAGGCAAAGAAGTACCTGAAAACAAATGTACCAACCCTGTGGCAAGCCAATATCGTTTGGGTAATGCTGTGGGTGTGCGTGGTACGCCAAGTATCATTTTGGACAATGGTAAGTTCATTCCTGGATACCTCCCAGCCAAAGAGTTGGCGAAAGAACTGAACCTTTAGTTATTTCGACAAATAATCTACCAAACTATGGCGTAGTTCAGGCTTTTCGACGTTGGGTTTATGCGCTACTGTCGGTATAATCCTTGGACACCTAAATCGCTTTATATTTAGCGTTAACAAAATTATTAGAACCGTCAGTTGTGGGGTATCGTTTTGAAACCGGTAAAAGTCGGAATTTGTGGGCTTGGAACAGTAGGTTCCGGTACGTTTAACATCCTGCGTAACAACGCAGAGGAAATTACACGACGTGTTGGCCGTAGCATTGTTGTTGAGCAAATTGCTGCACGTCAAGTTAACCCTACCTGTGACACCACTGACATTAACACCACGAGTGATATTTTTGATGTGGCAAACAACCCTGAGGTTGATATCGTTGTTGAGCTGATTGGCGGCACAACGGTAGCCCTTGAGTTAGTGATGACCGCGATTGAAAATGGTAAACACGTAGTCACTGCGAACAAAGCGTTGATCGCAGTACACGGCAACGAAATTTTCGCTAAGGCGCAAGAAAAAGGCGTTATGGTTGCCTTTGAAGCTGCGGTAGCGGGTGGTATTCCAATCATCAAGTCGCTGCGTGAAGGTCTATCTGCCAACAAGATTGAATGGCTAGCAGGTATCATCAATGGTACTGGCAACTTCATCATGACTGAAATGAGCGAAAAAGGTCGTGCTTTTGAAGACGTGCTAAAAGAAGCGCAAGCACTAGGCTACGCTGAAGCGGACCCAACCTTTGACGTAGAAGGTATCGATGCGGCGCACAAGCTAACCATCCTAGCGTCGATTGCCTACGGCATTCCGCTACAATTTGAAAAAACTTACACCGAAGGCATCAGCCGCATCACGGCAGAAGACGTGTCTTATGCCCGTGAGCTGGGTTATGCCATCAAACACCTAGGTATCGCTCGTCGTACTTCTGCAGGTGTTGAATTGCGTGTACACCCAACGTTGATTTCACAAAAAACCTTGCTTGCTAACGTGAACGGCGTAATGAACGCTGTCATGGTAAAAGGCGATGCGGTAGGTCCAACGTTGACTTACGGTGCCGGTGCTGGCGCTATGCCAACGGGTTCTTCTGTGGTGGCTGACATCATTGATGTGGCACGTACGCTAACGGCTGATCCAACCAACCGTGTACCACACTTAGCGTTCCAACCAGAGCAGTTGTCTCAGGTGAACATGTTGCCAATCGAAGAAGTGGAATGTGGTTTCTTCTTGAACATGAAGATCCAAGACCGCGCAGGTGTGTTGGCGAACATCACACAAATTCTATCGAACAACGGTATCAGCATTGAGTCTGTGATCCAGCGTGAAGGTACTGATCTAGTACCGCTAGTTGTGATGACCCATGATGTGAAAGAACGCAATATGAATGCTGCCATTGCAGCAATCGAAGCTTTGCCAGATGTAGCGGGTCCAGTACAACGTATCCGTGTTGAAAATCTGGCGTAAGAGGACCAAGTAATGAAATACATTTCGACTCGTGGCCAAGCTCCTGCATTAAGCTTTGGCGATGTACTATTGGCCGGTTTGGCAAGCGACGGTGGTCTTTACGTACCAGAGCAGTTGCCAACTTACTCACAAGAAGAAATCGCTTCTTGGGCGTCTTTGAGCTACCAAGAATTGGCGTTCAAAGTGATGTGGCCATTTGTAGAAGGCGAAATTCCTGAGCAAGAATTCAAACGCATGATTGATGAAGCCTACGCTGGCTTCAATCACTCTGCGGTTGCGCCTATGGTGCAAACGGACAACAACGAATGGGTGTTGGAATTGTTCCGTGGCCCAACGTTGGCGTTTAAAGACTTCGCTCTGCAATTGCTAGGCCGTCTAATGGACTACGTACTAGGTCAACGTGGCGAGAAGCTAGTGATCCTAGGCGCGACCTCTGGTGACACAGGTTCTGCGGCGATCGAAGGTTGCCGTCACTCTGAGCATCTAGATATCTTTATTCTGCACCCGTACCAGCGCGTATCTGAAGTACAGCGTCGTCAAATGACTACTGTCATCGATGACAATGTTTTCAACATCGCGGTGAAAGGTAACTTCGACGACTGTCAGGGCATGGTGAAATCAAGCTTTGCTGATCAATCCTTCTTGAAAGGCGCGAAATTGGGCGCAGTCAACTCGATCAACTGGGCGCGCATCATGGCGCAGATCGTTTACTACTTCTCTTCTGCGTTGGCAGTGGGTGGTCCGCACCGTAAAGTGTCGTTCTCTGTTCCGACGGGTAACTTTGGTGACATTTTTGCCGGTTACTTGGCGAAGCAAATGGGCTTGCCAATTGATCAGCTAGTGGTCGCGACTAACCAGAACGATATCCTACACCGTACCATCGCAGCGAACGATATGAGCCGTCACGCACTGAACGTAACGCTGTCGCCAAGTATGGACATCATGGTGTCGAGTAACTTCGAGCGTCTATTGTTCGATGCCCACGGTCGTGACAGCGCTGCGCTAGCGGATCTAATGGCTCGTTTCAATGCTGGCGATGTCACGCTAAACGATGACGCTTGGTCATTTGTGAAAGCGAACTTCGATAGCTACAAAGTAGACGATGCGCGTACTTGTGAAGTGATTTCTGAAGTCTTCAACGCGACTCAGTACTTGCTTGATCCACATACAGCGATCGGTCTTGAAGCGGCACGTAAGTGTTGGAAAGACAAGTCTGTGCCAATGATTACCTTGGCTACGGCGCACCCAGTGAAATTCCCTGAAGCAGTGGAAAAAGCGGGTTGTCAGTCTCCAAGTCTACCTGAGCACATGAAAGATCTGTTTGAGCGTGAAGAAGCGTACGAAGTGATCGACAACGATCTATCTGCTGTACAAGGCTTTGTTGCTAAGCACATCTAAGCTCTATTCGGGTAAGCAGGCCATCTGCTTACCCGTTATTCCTTCCTTTTGTCTGGTTTATCCTGCCTATGAACCTAATCTTGCTTGCCTCTGATCAGGCGTTGTCTGACTCTGTTTACCAACTCAATGCTCGTCAACAAGAGCACATTGCCAAGGTACTAAAAAAAGCCCATGGTGACACCTTACGTGTCGGCTTGCTCAATGGCTTGATTGGTGATGCGGTGCTTGATCTTGAACATTGGCAAGTAACCCTTGGTCAGTTAGCGATTCAACCGCCAAAGGCCTTACCGATGGAGTTGGTGTTGGCTTTGCCACGCCCTAACATGCTCAAACGCACCTTGATGAACATCACGGCGATGGGGGTCAAGACAGTACATTTGCTGCATTCGGCGAAGGTCGAAAAAAGCTATTGGCAAAGTCCGGTGCTGACAGAAGCGTCGATTCATGAGTACCTTATTGAAGGCTTGGAACAGGCCCGTGATACCGTGCTACCGACAGTGCATCAGTACACCCGTTTTCGTCCGTTTGTCGAAGACGTTTTGCCGACCATATTAGAAGGGCGTTTGGGTTTAGTGGCACATCCTTATCAGGCCGAGTCTTGCCCTGTCGATCTACAACAGTCTTGTGTCTTGGCCATTGGCCCAGAAGGCGGCTGGAATGAGTTTGAAATGGAAAAGTGGACCGCAGCGGGCATGCAAGTGGTGCATTTAGGCGATCGTATTTTAAAAGTAGAAACCGCCGTGCCAGTGTTATTGTCACGTTTGTACCCAGCAAAATAATAAAACTTTACTATCCAGTTGGTTGAGTTTTAAGCTATTGTCTTGTGGATTTAGTGAACAGGTGAGTCTTATTTAGCATGCCTAAGAGCAACCCGATGTCATGGCATCAGAAGTGGAAACAATGGTTTGCGACGACTCTCAATGCGGGAGCGATAAACCATTCATTCACCAATAGCTCTCGTCGCGCCTTTATTATCAATTTATTCTGTTTGGTGGGCGTGCTGTTTACTGCGCCATTGGGCGTGCTATCGCTTGTAAAAGGTAATCTGTTAGTCGGTGGTGGTTTACTGACCATCGCGATGATTTATACCCTAAATCACCTTTATCTTCGCGTCACTAAGAACTATCTATTTTCCGCCAACGTCATCTTATATCCCCTGTATGCGCTGATGCTGTATTTGGTTTACAGTGGCGGCGTTCATGGCACGGGGCATGTTTGGATCTATTGTATTCCGCCGGTTTCGCTGTTCCTGCATGGATTGAAACGGGGCCTGTTAGAAGTCTTTTTATTTATTCTGGCGTTGGTCTTTATCCTGTTTTATGTGGATACACCCTTTAACCATTTGGGCTATCATCCAGACCTTAAGTCGCGCATTATCTACTCGTTTATTTTGATCGCCTTCTTATCGACGATTTATGAGTACATCTCCTCACGTTTTAACCAGTCGTTGCAAGAGTTATCGGTAAAGCTTGAGCTGGCGGCGACCACTGATCCACTAACGGGCTTATTAAACCGACGCGGTTTAGAGCAGCAATTAGAGAAAAAAGCCTGGGATGCGCCGGCATTGATGCTGATGGATGTGGATCATTTTAAGAAGATTAACGATGTGCATGGTCATGAGTATGGCGATGCTTACCTGCAGTTGGTGGCCTGTACCCTTGAAGGGGTATTAGCAAAATATCCTACTCTTATCTCGCGTTGGGGGGGAGAGGAGTTTTTAGTGATACTCGAACATCCTGCCAGTATGAAAGACGTGGCAGAACTAATTCGTAGGGCCATAGCGGAGGCCACTCTGATGACACAGCAGGGCGAGACGATTGCCACAACGATCAGTATCGGTGTGACTGAGGTGAAGGTCGGTGAGAGTGTGATTAAGGCCTTGAGCCGAGCAGATGAAGCCTTATATCAAGCGAAGCACACTGGACGTAACAAGGTTGTGTTCGCAAAGAAAGCGTAGTGGCTGATTGCAAAGCATCATTTTTAGTAGCCAATAAAAAGCCCTTTTAGGAATACCTAAAAGGGCTTTTTTAATGCTTTATCGAGACACCTGTTAATGGCGTACTTTTGAGCCGACTAGGCCGTAGAAAGCGATGTATAGGTAACAGATCACTGGTAGTGCAAAGGAGATCTGCAAACCAATGCTATCCGCTAGACCACCTTGCATCACTGGGACAATGGCACCCCCAACAATAGCAAGACACAGCAAACCAGAGCCGCGGCTAGTGTTCACGCCAAGACCTTTTAGGGCCAAACTAAAGATGGTTGGGAACATAATCGAGTTACATAGGCCCACCAACAAAATAGAGTACATCGCCAAGGCGCCTTCGCTTGAGATGGATAGCGCGATCAACGCTGCTGCGGCGACACTGTTAAATGCCAGCAATTTACCTGCGGCAATTTTCTGCATTAGGATGGCACCGGCAAAACGACCCACCATAGCACCGCCCCAGTAGTAAGCAATGTAGTGTGCGGCTTCTGATTCAGGTAGACCTGCGATGTTCTCTAGACCGAAGTAGTTCACCAAGAAACTGCCCACGGATACTTCGGCACCCACGTACATAAAGATCGCCACCGCACCTAATACCAAGTGACGGAATTCTAGTAGGCTGCTTTGTGCATTGCCGGCTTGAGCGTCTTCTTCAAGGTTTGGAGTCGGTAGAGAGATGCGTGTGAAGATCAGTGCCAGCACGATCAAGGCAATGGCCAAACCAAAGTAAGGCACGATGACGCTTTCTGCTTCTTGAGCTTTCGTCGCGAATTCTGCGGTAGCCGAGAAGATCAGGATGCTACCAATGATAGGAGCAACCGTTGTCCCTAGCGAGTTGAAGGCTTGGGTCATGGTCAGGCGGCTAGAGGCAGTGTCTTCTGGCCCCATAATGGTTACTAATGGGTTCGCCGCCACCTGTAGAATGGTAATGCCAGAGGCCAACACGAACAGTGCTGTTAGAAACACCCAGTAAGTTTGTGCTTTAGCAGCGCCGATAAACAATAAACAACCCGCGGCTGCAATCATCAGTCCTATCCCTAGACCGCGTTGAAAGCCCACTTTTTTCACCAAGTTACCTGCCGGAACAGACACTAGGAAGTATGCACCAAAGAAACACAGCTGGATCAACATGGCTTGTGTGTAGTTTAGCGAGAACACAGATTTAAGATGGGGAATCAAAATATCGTTCAGTGACGTAATAAAACCCCACATGAAGAATAATGATGTCAGTGCCACCAACGCGAAGCGTTGACCTGATGCACCTTGGCCCACAGTAGCGGCTTGATTGCTCATAAAACCAACCTTTTAATATTTATGAAATGGGATAGTGAGTGGGCGTGGATGATAACTGAGCTTGTTTCAGAAGCGACGTAAAAACGCACTATCAGCGCAGTAAATTCATTAAACCTGCAAACTGCAGCGGCTTATGTAACGCTTTCTTGCGTATCCTAAAAAACTCTATGTTACCGGTAAAAAAGGCTGTTTAAAGCAAGCCACCTATGACAGCAAATTTTAGCGGAGCGTTTGCGCCACCATGGTGTGCCGCTTAACAAGGAAGAAGTATGTTAAAGTGGCGCTTTCATTGGTTTGTTCAAGCAAGGCTTAATTGTTTTTATGCGCATCGTAAATCGAGCTCCTTCCCATGAGGTGGCCAATCATTTCCCGCCGCAATTCCCCACTACCTTAGCGCGGATTTATCGTGCCCGCGGCGTCACTGGGCCAGAGGAGCTGGAATACAAACTCACCAGCCTTGAGCATCCAAAGCAGTTTTTTGATATTCAAAACGCCGCCACGCTGTTGGCCGATGCCATTGAACAAGAGCAACGTATTGTCATTGTTGGCGACTTTGATGCGGACGGCGCCACCTCGACCACCTTGGGGATTCTGGCACTCACGGCCATGGGGGCGATTGAACCACAATATATTGTGCCCAACCGTTTTGAATACGGTTACGGACTGACCCCTGAAATCGTTGCACTGGTGCAAGAGCTGGAAGCGGATGTGTTAGTGACCGTGGATAATGGCATTGCCAGTATTGATGGGGTGGCGGCCGCGAAAGCCGCTGGTATGAAAGTGATTGTTACTGACCACCACTTGCCAGGAGATACCCTGCCACAAGCGGATGCGATTGTGAACCCAAGCCATCCTTTGTGTCAGTTCCCTAGTAAAGCCTTGGCGGGTGTGGGCGTGATTTTCTATGTGATGTCGGCCCTGCGTGCGGTACTGACTGAGCGACAATGGTTTGAAAAAGCCCATATCCCACGCCCGAACATGTCCGACTATCTAGACATAGTCGCCCTCGGCACTGTGGCCGATGTGGTGCCACTGGATGCCAATAACCGCATTTTAGTTCAGCAAGGCTTGGCGCGGATCCAAGCGGGGAAAGCGCGTCCTGGCATCCTTGCCTTATTAGAAATCGGTGGTCGTGATCCAAGTCGTGTCAAAGCCACCGATCTGGGTTTTGTGGTGGGGCCGAGGCTTAACGCCGCAGGTCGCTTGGACGATATGTCGATTGGCATTGAATGTTTGCTCAGTGAGCAGGTGATGCTGGCGCGCTCCTATGCGGAGCAATTGGATCAATTTAACCGCGAACGTAAAGCCATCGAATCGGATATGAAGCAGCAGGCCGAGCGCTCGTTAGCGGAATTAGATGCGGGTACGGATTTACCTTACGGCATGTGTTTCTACCGCGAAGACTGGCACCAGGGGGTGATCGGTATCCTAGCCTCTCGGATGAAAGAAAAATGCCATCGTCCTGTGATAGCGTTTGCCAAAGCAGATGAAGAAACGTTAAAAGGCTCAGCGCGCTCGATTCCTGGGGTGCATATTCGTGATGCCTTGGATCTGTTGGCGAAGCGCTACCCGCATATCCTGACCAAATTTGGTGGTCATGCCATGGCGGCGGGGATGTCAATTAAGGCACAGCATTACGAAGAGTTTGCCAAGGCATTTGACGCCATTATTGAAGAGTGGGTCACACCGGAGCAGTTAGAAGCCACTATCTATACGGACGGTGAACTCGCGCCAGAAGATTTTAGTTTGGAATTTGCTGAGCAGCTGCGTGTGGCAGGGCCATGGGGGCAAGCGTTTCCTGAGCCTTGTTTTGATGGTGAGTTTGAACTGCTGCAACAGCGTATTGTCGGTGAGAAGCACCTTAAACTCACCCTGCGGGATCCGAAAACTGGCCTATTGGTGGACGGCATTCACTTCTTTTGTGATCTGTCGGTCTGGCCAAATACTGCACAACAGGCAAAGTTGGTCTACAAATTAGACATCAATGAATTTCGTGGACAGCGTAATTTGCAGCTTTTGGTAGACCATATCGAGCCAGTTGCAAGGAAATGAAAGAATAAATAGCGGCTATTTGCATACATGGGGGCGGCATTCTTCCGATAATAGGATATAATCGCCGTCCCTCACTCAACCACCGAATATTTTTTGCAGGAGTTCATTCATGGCTGCACTGGTTCTTGACGGCAAACAATGCGCGATAGAGACCGACGAGCGTTTAGCAAAACAAGTTGCTGAACTAAAAGAACGTACCGGCGGTACCCCGATTCTGGCTACAATTCTAGTAGGCGCGGACCCTGCTTCTGCGACATACGTGAAAATGAAAGGCAATGCTTGCCGCCGTGTCGGAATGGACTCTCTTGCGATTGAGCTACCAGAAACCACCACGACTGACGAATTGCTTGCGAAGATCGAAGAACTTAACGCAAATCCTGATGTTCACGGTATTTTGTTACAACACCCTGTGCCAGCACAGATCAACGAGCGCGCCTGTTTCGATGCGATCGCAGCGCACAAAGACGTTGATGGTGTGACCTGTCTTGGCTTTGGCCGCATGGCGATGAAAGAGCCAGCATACGGCGCAGCCACTCCAGCGGGTGTGATGCGTTTGCTACAGGCGTACAACATTCCTCTAGAAGGCAAACATGCCGTGGTAGTGGGTCGCAGTCCGATCCTTGGTAAACCAATGGCTATGATGCTATTGAATGCCAATGCCACAGTGACCATCTGTCACTCACGTACACAAGGCTTGTCTGAGATTGTCAAACAAGCAGACATCATCGTTGGTGCAGTAGGGAAGCCTGAACTAATCAAAGCAGATTGGATCAAAGACGGTGCGGTGGTTGTGGACGCTGGTTACCATCCTGGTGGTATCGGCGATATCGAATTGGGACCTCTATACGAGCGTGCCAGCGCCGTGACACCAGTGCCTGGTGGCGTTGGTCCAATGACGATCAACACATTGATTCTACAAACCCTTGAAGCGGGTTTGAAACACTTAGGTTAAACTTGAAGTCACCCTAGGTGATCCTCATATAAGTGATAGCGAGCCGTGCCTTTGGTACGGCTTTGTTTTTTGTTGAATTTAAAGGTTGCTTTGCATGTCCACTGAAATGTTACTCGATGCGCTGGATTTTGATCTGATCGCCGACGTATTTGTCACCGAATCCATTTCTGCGTCACCCGCTGAACTGCACGGTCAATTGTGTGGCTACCTAGCGTCTGGTGTGGGTTTGCCATTAGAAGACTGGCTCACCATGGTGGCAGAGTTCTGCGATATCGAAGGCTGGAAAGAAGACGCCAGCCGTGCTGCCATTGTTGAACTGTACCAGTCGACCATTGCCCTGTACCAAAACGGCGAATACGCCCTCGTGCCTTGTATCAGCGATGACGATGCGCCACTCAGTGAGCGTGGTACCACCTTGTCGCAATGGGCGCACGGATTTCTAGCAGGCTATGGCTTGTCGGGTCATAAACCAAACTTGTCGGACGATGCCAAACAAGTGCTGCAGGACTTCGCTAACATCTCGGCGATGCAAGCGGATATGGCGGATCTGGAAGACAACAACGACAATGATAATGACCTAACTGAATTGGTTGAATACGTACGTTTGTCCGCCATGATGCTGTATTCCGAGCACCATTCGCCATCAGATGACAGTAATGCAGGCCAAGCACCGCTTTTCCATTAATCACCCCATTGTGGTGTAAAAGGAGTAGGGAATGAACTTATCGAAAGAAATTTATCGTGAACGCCGTCAGCGTTTGATGAATAACCTCGGCCTAGAGAACGCCGTTGCGGTGCTACGCTCCGGTGAAATGGTCACCCGTAACAACGATTGTGAGTACGAGTTTCGAGCGCATTCCAGCTTCTTTTACTTAACCGGCTTTAAAGAGCCCAATGCAGTGGTGTTTATCCTACCGTCAGGCGAAAGCCATATGGCGGTATTGCCCAAAGACCCAGAGCGTGAGCAATGGGATGGCTTCCGTCATGGTATCACTGGCGCTATGCAAACCTTTGGTTTAGACCAAGCGGTGGAGCTGGATGAGCTAGATGATTTGGCGTTAGAGCTGTTGGATGGCACGGAACACGTCGCTGTGTTGATGGCTGATGAATATCAGCGTGATCAAGTGCTGCATTGGCGTGATCAGCTAGCAGCTAAGGCTCGTCAAGGTGCTGTGGCGCCTACGAATCTAGTGGATTTAAGTGATACCTTACATGAAATGCGCCTGATCAAGGATATTGGCGAGATTGAAATCATGGAGCGTGCCGCGCACATCAGTGTCCAGGCCCATATTGCTGCGATGCAGGCGGTGAAGCCTGGCATGATGGAATACGAACTGGAAGCCGAGCTGAACTATATCTTTATGAAGAATGGTGCGCGCGTGCCAGCGTACAACAACATCGTGGCCTCCGGCAGTAATGCCTGCGTACTGCACTACATCAAAAACGATGAAAAAATCGAAGACGGCGATCTGATTTTGATCGACGCCGGTGGTGAATTAGGCTGCTACGCCTCAGACATTACCCGTACCTTCCCAGCCAATGGCAAATTCAGCGAACCGCAAGCTCAGCTATACCAATTAGTGCTGGATGCTTACCACGAAGCCATGACCCATATGCAGGTCGGCAAACCTTACGAAGACTTCCATAATGCCGCGGTCGCAGTGCTGACCAAGGGCTTGGTCGAGCTTGGCTTGTTGAAAGGTTCTGTGGAAGAGCTGATTGAGAACAAGGCCTACCGCGAGTTTTATATGCACAATACTGGCCACTGGCTGGGTTTGGATGTACACGATTGTGGCCGTTACAAGATCAACGGTGAATCGCGTCCGTTTGAAGCAGGTATGGTGGTCACCCTAGAGCCAGGTTTGTACGTCAACGCTGATAATGAAAATGTGGATCCTAAGTGGCGTGGTATTGGCATTCGTATTGAGGATGACATTCTCATCCGCGAAGACGGTCCCTACGTACTGACCCAAGGGTTAGCAAAAGAAATTCATGAAATTGAAGCCTTAATGGCATCGAAAGCCTTAATGGCGTCTCATTAAGTTGTAGTAGAGGTTTGGCATGGCCAGAGAATACGATGTAATCATTGTGGGTGCCGGTATGGTGGGCGCATTAACCGCCGTTTTAACCGCGCAAAAGGGGCTCACCGTCGCCTTGATTGATAAGCACTCTGGTCGCTATACCTTATCCACACCGCCTGCCTACGATGCGCGTGTGAGTGCTATTTCAAAGTTATCCCAACAACTGCTCGAAGAAGCGGGTGCGTGGCAACGTATCGCGCAAAATCGTCTCGCGCCGTACCATAAAATGGCGGTTTGGGACGGACTTGGGGATGGATATGTGGATTTCGATGCAAATTATCAACAGGCGGGCGATTTAGGTCAGCTTGTGGAAAACACCGTGTTGTGCGATGCCTTGATGAAAAGCGTACACGATACCCGTGGTATTGATCTGTATTTTGACGACAGCGTCGCTGCTCAGCGTCATACGGAAGCGGGCGTGGAAATTGACTTGGCGTCAGATCGTCAATTACAAGGCGCGGTCTTGATCGCTGCCGATGGCGCCAATTCACAACTGCGTCAGCAAAATGGTTTTGACACCATTGAGTGGGATTACGGCCATCATGCCATCGTCACCACGGTGGAGATCGATCAGCCCCATGAAAGCACTGCTTGGCAAGCGTTTGGCGAAGAAGGCATCTTAGCGTTCTTACCCCTACCAAGCGTGGACGATAAGCACTATGTGTCGATTGTTTGGTCGGTAGCGCCAGAAGATGCTGAGCAATTGGTCGCCCTAGACGAAGCTGATTTCTGCAAGCGTTTAACCTACGCCATCAATCGCCGTTTTGCAGCGTTATCGATTACGGTACCGCGTATGGCGATTCCATTGCGTCAGCGTCATGCGAAACAATATGTGCAAGAGGGCTTAGTTTTGATTGGCGATGCGGCCCATACGATTCACCCATTAGCAGGGCAAGGGGCGAACCTGGGGTTTGCCGATGTCAGTGCGCTAGTGCCGATTTTGATCAAAGCACATCAACGTGGAGAGGCAATTGGCTCATTGAAAATCCTACGTCGCTACCAGCGTGCGCGTATGCTCGACAACATTGCCATGTCCGCATCGATGGAAGCCTTTAAACGCATGTTCACTACACAACAGCCGATTGTGGTGCAGCTACGCAACATGGGGCTAAAACTGTGTCAGTCTTCGCCGATGATTAAGCGGCAATTGGTGGCGCATGCAGCCGGTGTGCGCTAAATATCGTTACACTTGAATTACCTTACATTGCAAAAAACACCGGAATGACTACGGTGTTTTTTTTACATTCAACTTACATGCTAAGTAGTTATAATTAGATTAACACTTATATAAAGTAACTTTCATAAAACTAGATTAACTCCTATACTAAAAGTTAGATGGTATGGAGTTGATTGATAATGGAACATTTTTATCACCTTGTTGAAACAGAAAAAACGATAGATATAGGCTCTATTCGTATTGAAGCGGATAGTGAAACTTTATCATTCGGCGTTGAGCACCCAATGTCACACAAAGGTGTGTTCATGCTGTTTACCAGTGAGGGCAATCCAGTATTTGAAGCAAACGCCTACATAATGAGTCGTCGGGTTATTGAGGGTGTCAAAGACATAAAACCTACTTGCTTCCATCTATTGAGATATTTCCGATTCCTTGGATCAAACCATTTATCTTGGAATGATCAGCATGAAGAATTACAACGACAACCAATCTTCCTCTATAGAGCCTTTCTGCTTCGTGAAATTGATAATGGGAATTTAAAACGATCCGTTGCGGTTGCTGCAATGTCAGTAGTAAGGCGCTTTTATCTGTTTTGCTATCGGCATGGCTACACATCAGAGTTACCATTTGCTGTGACTGGTCATACAAAGTACGGGCAAGTTCTTACTGACTGTTCTATACGAGGCGCATCAAGAGAAACAAACCTACAGCCTTTAAATGAACTCGATTTACAGCATGTACGTGATAATTGGCATTGTAATGGCTTGTCGCTTGAATTTCGTTTGATGATTTCCGTGGCGTTGTGTTCAGGTTTGCGCTCTATTGAAATAACCGACATAAAGCCAAGACATTTCGCTATTCCCAAAGGGTTTACAGGAAAAACCTTAACGGGTATTTGGATCGGTCCTGATCACGACTGTAAGACTAAGTACAGCGTTAATCGTCAAATATCCATGCCTATCTGGTTATTGGAGAAAATGGACGTTTATTTTCAAAGTGAGCGCTATCTAAAAAGAAAACAGTTGTACTTCATGAACACTGGTGACGTTTCCGCTCCTGCTTTTATTAACAAGGATGGAGGCATGTTTACGACACAAAGCATCAATACGCAATGGGCTAAGCTTCGTGCAGCCATAAGGGAAAATAGCAATCCACACTTCAACCATAAACAGCATGATTGTAGAGCCACTTTTGGAGCAAACAAACTAGAGTCTTTAGCAAACATAGAAGGCTTGTCTATGATACAAGCGCTGACATTACTAAAAAATGAAATGGGGCATAAAGACCTTGATACAACTATGTTGTACCTCAAACACTATGAAGGCAATCCTGAGAAAAACCTAATACCAGAAATTACAATGAACTTGCTAAAGGATGAGGTGGTTTAGTGACGGATTCCATGAATGGTGACAACGCTCGTTCTTACCGCTCGATACCCACGAGCCAGATGCTCTCTGACAATACGTTGAAGGTCATCACAAAATGGAAGTATGTGTGGAAGGATGGCGGCGGCGGCAATTCAACCTGTGATTTTAATGAATTTAAAGCGTATGCCACAGATGAGCATATCCGCTTACTGATTTCCAAGTTTGAATTATCTGGTTGGGCGGATACTTCAAAGGTACATCATTTTCGATCAATCAGGATGGTTTTGCGTTATGCCTATGAAAGTCAAGATGATAGAAAGAAGTCAAAGGTGGCGTTTTCTCCTGACACTTGTACTCGGTACATCCATGCAAACTATTTATCCATGGCAAGCAAGGGTATTGGGATTCACGGTAAACAAATTAGTGCAAAGAGTCTTGGCTGGATAGGATCAAACCTGAATTCAATCTGTAAAAAATGTGGCTTAGGCACGATTCCCAAAGGGGCGCGTAACCTTAATACGCACTCTGCCTCATTGGATTCTGATAACTACACCACAAAGCAACTACGTTCTATTGCGTTAGCGTTGTTAGAAAACCGCACCCTGTTGTTGAGGCGCTATCAAGATGCTTCGCTCTCGCAATATGAAAGAAATCTGGCCTTTGATAAATTGGTTTATAACGCCGTGTTTTTAACTATTTACTATCTTGGCACTGGTCAAACAGAAACCCTAAATATGTTTTTGGATGACGAATGGACTGTTCAAACGTCAGGAGCTGGCCGTATCAGCATAGAAGGCTTCAAGACACGCACAAATACCGTTGAGCAACGTACATTTACCCCTAGAGCGTCTTGTAAGAGTTTTTTTGAGTCTCATCTAAAACTTTCTAAAGCTCATTCAATTTCACTTGGACTAGACAAGCACTTCCTTTTTAGAAAAGTTAACGGTAACGCCCCTCCTGTTAAGAGCCTATTTAGGTATGCACAAGAGTTTCTGCCGAAGCACTCTAAACGCCTTCAGAATTTAATTAAAGAAAACCCTGAATTTCGCCTGAATTGTAATCTCTTAAAATCCTCTATCAAACAATATGCAGAGCAGAAGCTAGGACGCATTCAGGCAGCTTCTAATACACGAAATGCTGTGGGGACGTATGACTATGCTAAGTATGGAAAAGTCACTAAGGGCGAGGCTAGAAGCCAACTGGCACTTGGTTTAAGTGCTTTGCACAACGTAGGGTTAAACCCAACTGGCGGTACTGTTGTCGCGGTGGCAAAGGCTAAAGAGGCAGCGAATGCAGTGATTTCTCAGGATGAGTGGATCGCTTTAAAAGAAAGCGACACAGAAAATCAAATTGTAAAGGTTGTTAATGGCGGCTTTTGTAAAGGCGCAGAGACTCCGCAAAAGAAAGACTTTCAGAAAATTGCCGAGGCCAGTGGCGTCTTATCTAACGAAGATAAAGGTAATTTAGGTTGTGGATTTGTAGTGAAGTGCTTTGGCTGTTCCAATTTAGGGATAGTGGATGTACCACACGATATTTGGCGGCTTTTATCATTTGAAAAGCGCTTAAATGAAGCCATGATGCTGCATCAAAATATCGAACACTTCATCACCAATTTCGGTGAGATCAAAGCCAATCTCAACGCCCTAAAAGCTCGTTTTAAAAAAACTCATCTAAAAGCTGCAATGAAAATGCTGGAACGAGAGTGTCACCCTTTGTGGGACGAGAACTCAATTATGGATATTTTCAGAGGGTAGACAATGTATAGCGTTAGCAACGACTTTGAATTGTTTGATCAATACGCATTACCACAAAAACGTGAGTCAGGTGAGTTTGTTATGCCCGATGACGATACGGTGGTGAGTATTAATAAGGAAGCTCAACCTGTCTCTTATTTTCGAGATGACATTTGGGACTTCAATGCATTTTTTAACCTTACGAGAGAAATAAAATCAGTTTACCAAATAAACTTTCATTCGGATAAGCATCAGCCTGAATTACTGCTTGAACTAAAGCAACGCATCTACTTCTTAATATGGGGATCAAAAGGCGAACTGCTACACATGGGGGATAAGACTTTCCGAAAGTTTAGTCAATGCCAAAATATAGCTAAGAGAGCAAATGCTTGCTTGAGAGTATTTAAAGGCTCCTCCGTGAAGTCTTTTTCCTTCCTAAGCAACGAGTTGGTATTCACTCAAATTTTGCATGAGCAAAAAAAACATAGCGAAAAAAGCACAAAGCTTTATCTAGAAGCATTTAGCGTTTTAACACAGCTTAACAATCACTTTCCTGATAATCGCCATTTTTCACTAGGGATTCCAGAAGGAAAAAGCCTAGCGCAAATCGCTAAGCAGTATTCATCTAGTGGCCAAGGACACCACCCAACCGTGATTCCAGCCATTTATGAGCAACTCATGGGACGTTTGATTAGCGATGTGGAAGCAGCGTATAGCAAGTTGGAAGACCTTCGTGATGTTAAGAAGTACGCAAAAAAATATCGCCTAACAGAGCGCAATGCGGTGGATGCGTTTCGTGCTATAGAAGGGGCTTGTTTTCTGACGATCTCTGCTTTCACTGGTATGCGTATTAGCGAATTAACACAAATTGATTCAAGCTCATATAAAGAAGTTGACCTTGATGGCATGGTGTTATGCACATTACGATCTTGGACAAGAAAGCTTGAAAAACTTCCAAGAGAAGATTCGTGGGCTTGTGCGCCCATCTGCGAAAAAGCCCTGAAAGTTTTAACAGAACTAAATGACGATTATCGTACCCAAAAAGGCGATATTCATGAGTCTCCTAGATTTGCAATGGATGGTATTAGTAGATCAGGTGAAAACATTTCAACGCAACTAAATAGCGTTATTTTGAATGAATCTGGGCTTCGTGCCCTCTTCAAAATTCATTCAAAGCACCTTGATATTAACTATGTCCCAGAAGAAATGGACGAGATTTATCGTTTGTTAAACCCTGTTATTCCAGATCAATTCAACCCTGTTAGAAAGCGAGAAGATGGCTCATTTTACTGGCATTTTTCAACCCACTCTCTGCGCAGAACCTTCGCTCACTTTGTCGTTGGGAATGGTCTTGTAACACTTGCCGCATTAAAGCATCAATTCAAGCATATCAGTTTATCTATGACAGCGATCTATGCTAGCCATACAGAGGTTTTAACCCTGTTAGGCATAGAAAATCCAGCCAGTGTTAAAAAGGCCGTAGAAGACGCTGAAATGGAAAGTCACAAAATTTATTTGCGAGACATGCTAGACCATCCAGAGAAACAATCTGGTGGATTCATGAAAGCGTTTGAAGGTGATCCAAAGGTCTTAACTGGTGAACAATTTGAAAAGCTCGCCAAAGAGACTAAAGGCGCTAACAAAACGACAGGCTATGGTCGATGCTTTGCAGGTTTCCAATGCAAGATGACCCACTTATTTGAAGCGTCTACTTGTATAGGGCGAGATTGTGAAAACCTAAATATCAACCATGATGAAGCCTTGCGATGGCAAGCGAGACACAAACACATTGCGGGTAAAATTCAGCAAATGAAAGAAATGGGGTTCTACAACCAAAACACTTTGGCACGAGAACTCACCGACATTCGTGCTGCTGAGAAAGTTATGAAAGACCATAACATAGCATTTGAGCGATTCGAGCTAGGAGATTTGTAATGGCAAACGTAAGAGCTAAGCTGCTAAAAGCATTTGATGAGCTTAAAAAAGAAGGCAAGAAGATCAGCCCTTTTGCAGTGGAAAAGCGGGCTGGTGTCGCCAACGGTTCGTGTAAAAATCACCCTGCAATCCTAGAGATGGTTAGGGATGAGAAAGCACGATACCACCCAAATCCAGAGGTAGCTAAAAAGACCAACGTAGCTGAACGTAAAAAGCATTCTGATAAGAAAAAGAACGATGCGCTCGAAAATAGCAGCAAGCGTCTAAAAGCTGAAAATGACCAGTTGAAGCAAGAAATGGCTGTGATGGCAACGTCAGTAGCTCAGTTAACATGGGAGCTACATCGCCATAAAACAGCAACTCGGAAACAAAGATCAAACGTAGAGCCATTTTCCAATTAGCCTATTTTATTTGCTCTTGTATACAAACACTTTATTAATATCTAAGGGAATAGTTAATTATCATGAACTCAATATTTTCTGAACAAGAACAGAATGTTGCCTTTCTAATGGAAGAAATGAAAGCTACTGCTGCTGAGATGCGTACCTTGATAGTTTCCATGCCACCAGAAGAGCTTCTAGGGTATATCCAATCTCGACGCTTGCTGGTCAGTATTAAAGATGCAGATATTGATGGTTCAGTTAACTCAACTAGTGAAATACAGTTTCTTCTTGAGTATGTTCATGCCGTATTGGCATCAGATATTGGCTTAGATAAAGTTGAATTTGACGAGTCCAAATGTACAAAACTGTTTGATCTTAGCTCCAAGCTACGGAATCTGTCTATGTGCTTCGCAGCGCGTTCATCTGCCATATCAAAAAATAAGGAATTTGGTTCAAACACATCAGATATAGAGTATCACATAAAATCTTCATGGGTTTCTCTTAGAGGGAACCGCTATCAGGTTCTAGAAGAAGAGTTTTATAATTATGTACTCGCACCGCATGACGATGTTTTGAAAGAGCATTATGGAGTTGGCTCTACCGAGGTAGCAAAAGGCTTTCAAAGCATTGCTAATGCCGCTCGTGTGGGCCATGGAAATGCCATAAAGGAGATAATGGAATTTTCCCAAGAAGCAAAAAAACTTTCTTTGGAAAGAGGGCAGACTTTTGAAGAGGCCATCAAGGGCTGGATTTCAGAAAATGTAGGTCAGTCAAATTTAGCTGCACTTGCAATAGACAATCTGTTTTATGGAGGGGTCTCGAATGTCACACGCCATACCGATCTACCATCTAAACTTCTGGAAGATTTAGCATACAAACGCGGCGAAGAAAAAGATTTTTTTTCTCAAGGCGATTTTTCAGGAACCCCATTCAGAACTCTCCCTGCGCGTAAAAAACCGCTAATTAAACTTGGTCAAGAGTATTATGCTATTGACTATTGTTTTATCCGAGATTCAGGGTATCGGTCACTTCTTTTTAATTTATTACAAAGAAATACTAGTTATAGTAAATTATTTAACGATCGTCAGAAGGTGATGAGCGAAGAGGCATTTCATGATATTCTTACAGAGCAGTTGCCTGGAGCTACAGTATTTCAAGAAGTTTATTATAAAGACCCTATGACTGGGAAATGGGTTGAAAATGATACTTTAATTGTTGTTGATGATGTGCTTTATCTAGTTGAAGCTAAATCTGGAGCGGCAGCAACAATTGCTTCTCCAGAACTTGATTTTGAACGTCACGCGCAGTCAGTTAAGGATCTGATTATTAAGGCTTACGAACAATGTGAGCGCTTTTTTAAATACCTTAAATCAGCAGATGAAGTTTCACTGTATACTTTAGAAAAGGGTAAGTATAAAGAGTGTGGTCGAATCCGATACTCTGACTTCCGGGTTATGATTCCTATCGGATTGACTGTAGAATCACTTTCTCCATTAGCCTCTTTTTGTAAGGAGCTACCTCAAATACAGCCAATTCTTGGTAAGCATGCATTTGTGTCAATGTCGATAGATGACCTATTTGTTTTAAGGCGTATTTTACCGACATCAGGAGTCTTTACACATTATATGGAAGTACGACAGGCAGTAGCAGGAATAAAACGAGGCTATTTGTTTGATGAGATAGATCATCTAGGAGCCTATATAAAGATAAACCGCTTTGATGAATACCTTAAAAAACAGCTGACTAATAATCAAGAAAGTTTTGCCATATTAAGCGATACGAATACTGTGATCGACAGTTTTTTTTCAGGGAAGGAATGGGAAAACAATCTAATTCCAACACAGGAGTTCCCAGATGAACTTCTGGAGCTACTAGAATCACTCGATACTAACCGTGCAAAGGGATGGCTTGCTGCCGATAGTCTAATTCGTAACTACGATAAACAAGCTCGCAATGATTTTGCTGACTTAATGTCAAGAATGAAATGCACTGTAGAGAGCCGTTCAGAGCGCTTCTTTGTGTTTTTTTATAATGGTCAACCTCTATTTGTTTTTATGAAAAGCAAAGGCAAATCTGTAGATTGGAATATGATAAAGGACAAAGCAAAAGCCTTCGCTTTATCAATTGACTCACCTAAAGTTGCAGGCTTATTTGTTGAGATTAGTAAGAGTAGCTCTTATGAAAATGCTCAGTACTTTAAAGTAGAAGCCCCTCTCAAGAAGAGTGATAAAAATGCTCATATCTTTGATGATGCCCAAAAAATCAGACAAAAAACAAGAGAAATAAGTTTACAGCAAACTACTTCATCAGGTCACGAAGCTTCAAAAATAGGTCGTAATGATCCTTGTCCATGCGGAAGTGGTACGAAGTATAAGAAGTGCCATGGACGTTAATATCCATGGCAGGTTAAAGCCAAACTTTAAAAAATAATTTAGTAGTGACTCTTAGTAATCACTGTGATCCGTCAGCTAACATCAGTTTAACCTTAAGAAGTGTAAGTTTTCTATCATCACTTTTTCTAAACTTAAACTTGCCGTTAGTGACGGCGTTTAAACGATCAATATAGTAATCTAATAGCGCGTCATATCTGCCAGAATAAATCCAAGAGTAAAACTTTGGAAGCTCATAACTTAACTCACGCCTAATATCTGAATGCTTTTCAAAATTAGAGCTAGTCTTCAAGTCAACTATGTTCATCGATTGGAGGTTTTGTTTGATTTCTTCGATGGTAGGTAATAACGACGCTTTATAAGAGTTAGCCAAAGGCACAAGCTCAGTATCAATCACTTTTGCTTCAAATATCATAATTAGGTCCTCTATTTCACCATTATAATATTCATTATCCAATCGATTCTCTGATTCAACTTTAAGAATGTAGAGCTGCTCTAGAGGGTCAGGTGTGGTCTCAATGGTCTGATTTGAGAGAATACTCCGATACTCCTCAAACAAAATCTGTATCTGCTCAGCGATTATATCGAGATAGTTGTATCGAGTAGTAAGAAACTCAATAAGCTCGTTTATGCGAAGCTGTAGCGTTAGATCATCTTCTTCAATATCCCTGCTATATAAATGTACAGTTAAGTCCGAACCATTTAGGTGGCTCTTGAAAGGCCAACTAGCAAACCGTTTTGATCCGTTTTGTCTTAGATCAGTTGGGTGGGCTCCAAAGCAGGCTCTTAGTGTTATGAAGTAATTATCATCATCTTCGTTTACAAAAAGGCGATCTTTAAAGCATTTCTTGTCACCTTTAAAAGGAGTTGTCTTTTCATCAACAAAAACTCTGTGTAGTTGTGTTATAGACTTAGAAACTAGGTCAATGGAGGATATGAAAGAGTAAAGCTGCATACACCGAACGTCTATGTTTGAATCAAATTCAGGTGAATTCTCTATATGTCGCACTGACACGCTAATCCAATCCATACATGAGCAAACAAGATTAAAAAGGTTCTTACCATCTTTGTTTTTGAAAATTTGGTAAACGAACTTTGAATTAGAATTTACCAACTCTCTAAAGCCAGAAATTTTGTCGTCACTTACAATCCCTTTCATTTGTCTCTACCATCAATCATAAATCAGTCTAACGTACCACAAAGTCGCCACTTAGTATTAACTGAGCCTTGGGGTTAACACATAAGAATCCTGAGGTTAACAGCTGGTAATAGTTAGACTGGATTGGGTAGGGAAATCTAACTTTTAAACGTTCTAAATTGAGTTCTAGTATGTAAGGTTGGCTAAAAAATTAGCTTTTTTAGATAAAAGTTAGAGAACTACCCTGAAACCCTTGTCAGAACTAGGTTCTCTAACTTCTGTATCTAAGTTTTAGTTAGATGTATCTTTTTTGTCTGGCATATAGTTAATTCATATTCATCAGTGAGGATGGGATATGAAACCGACCGATTTACTTAGCCAAGCCGATAAACTACCAAACGTTCCTGAAGTGGTACGGGAGCTGATCGTGGCGCTGGATAACCCCAACGCCAAGTACAATGAAATCGCGGCTAAGGTCGCCAAAGATCAAACCTTGTCTCTAAAAGTGTTGCGAATAGTGAACTCGGCCTATTTTGGCCTGTCACGCAAAGTGGCTTCGATTGATGAAGCGGTTGTCATGTTGGGCATGGAGCGCTTAAAAACCCTAGTGATTGCCTCTGGCTTTGCCAGCAGTGTCTCAGGCGTTGAGGGAGTCGATCTGAAAAAGTTCTGGGCAGAGACTTTCCGCATTGCTGAAATGTCCAAGTGGCTGGCAAAACATTCTCCTTTGGTAAATGCCGACACCGCCTTTGCCACCGGTGTGTTACATAACATCGGTCGTTTGATGCTGCATTTGGCGGAACCAAACCGCGCGAAAGCGGTGCAACAATTGATCCAAGAGAAGAAAGTGAGTCGCAGCAAAGCCGAGATTGAGCGCTTTGGTTTCACTTCCCAAGAAGTAGGACGTGAGCTGTTGATTAAGTGGCATTTCCCGCAAGAAATTTGTGACGCGCTGGTGCAATACCGCAAGCCGATGGCGGAAGAAACCAGCCATTTAGCGCGTATACTACATTTGGCTGCCTACCTAAATGCCTGCGTTCGTGAAGGTCGCTCGAAAGAAGAGATGGTCAGTGAATTTCCGATTAAAGTGGCGATGGCAGCGGAAGTGGAAATGAAGGTGATCAATGAGCTGGACAACATTATTGCCCGTGGCAAAGAGCTAGAAGCACTGGCAGCCTAATTGGTCTAACATTCCTTTATCAAAAAGAGAACCTTGGTTCTCTTTTTTTGTCTATTCAAACCGCTAATTTAGATTTACAGCAAGTCCGCGACCCTAGTGGCGGAAAAGCTATGTAAACAAAAACAGTTTTCATTTATAGTAATGTTTAAATCATTAGGTTACACACTCATGTGTCGAGCTTTGGATAGATAGGTTGTTACGATGAAAGGTCTTGCACAAGTTTTGGGCGCTAGCCCACGTTCTCAAATGGTCAAAGGTTTGTCTCTGTCTGCGCTTGCGGGTGCACTGTTTGCTAGTTCATTGGCCACAGCTGCCGGGGAAGTGAATGTATACTCGGCACGTAAAGAAGCCTTGATTGCGCCAGCACTGGATGCGTTTTCAAAAGCTCATGACGTTACCGTTAACCTAGTAACAGGCGATGCCGACGCGCTACTACGCCGTTTGCAAGTCGAAGGCTCTGCAAGCCCTGCGGATGTCTTTATCACGGTGGATGCGGGGCGTTTATACCGCGCCAAAGACGCTGGCGTATTGCAGTCGTTTGAAACCGATGTGCTAAACGATGTGGTGCCAGACAATCTGCATGACCGTGATGGTTACTGGTATGGTTTGTCGCAGCGTGCCCGCGTGATTTTCTACAATCCAGAGAAAGTCGACGCGAGTGAGTTTTCAACTTACGAAAACTTAGCGGATCCAAAATGGAAAGGCCGTATTTGTACTCGTTCTTCATCGAATATCTATAACCAATCCCTAGTGGCTTCAATGATTGAAGCCGATGGCGCGGAAGCGACGCAAGCTTGGTTGAATGGTTTCGTGAGTAACCTAGCGCGTCCGCCATTTGGTGGTGATACCGATCTATTAAAAGCCGTCGCAGCAGGTGTTTGTGATGTGACGCTAGCGAATACTTACTACTTTGGTCGTTTAGGGCAAAGTGAGAATGCTAAGGATCGTGAAGTGTATGACAAGGTGGCGCTATTTTGGCCAAACCAAGGTGAAGGCGACCGTGGTGCCCATGTTAACGTCAGTGGTATTGGCTTAACGGCGTCAGCCACTAACATCGACAATGCTAAGCTGTTGGTGGAATACCTCACCAACCACGAAAGCCAAGTATGGTACGCAGATGTGAACAATGAATACCCAGTGGTTGAGGGCATTGATCCACCGAAGAGCCTACAACCATTTGGCGAATTCAAAGCTGACTCTATGTCTCTAAGCGTACTGGGCGACAACAACCGTCAAGCGGTTGAGATGATGGACGCTGCGGGTTGGAAATAAGTTCACTGAATTAGAGTAAGTGTTTTAATGTCGA
The DNA here is from genome assembly GCF_057626615.1 of Marinomonas sp. HM11-D. Classification (NCBI taxonomy): domain Bacteria; kingdom Pseudomonadati; phylum Pseudomonadota; class Gammaproteobacteria; order Oceanospirillales; family Oceanospirillaceae; genus Marinomonas; species Marinomonas sp. HM11-D. The sequence goes on from NZ_JBMMKT010000014.1 coordinate 71,270, forward strand.
CATTGACCCATGCTAATCCCACTTCGACGCAACGAAGTGGGATTTCTTTACTTAAGCTAAGTGCGATTCTAGTCGCCTTAACGTTGGCGATTCCGGTATTGATCATAGTGGTCAATATCTTCCTCGGCGGCAGTGGGGTGTGGCAGCACCTGTATGACACGCTGCTGTTTGATTATGTCTCGAACTCCTTTCTACTGATGCTTGGGGTGACCCTTGGCACCTTAGCCATGGGCGTGCCAGCGGCTTGGCTCACCAGTGTTTGTGACTTCCGTGGTCGTGGCTTCTTTTCCTGGGCTTTGTTGTTGCCACTGGCGATGCCGGCTTACATCATTGCCTACACCTATACGGGGTTGTTTGATTTCGCCGGTCCGGTGCAAACCTTTATCCGTGATGTGACAGGCCTTGGCTACGGACAATACTGGTTCTTTGAAATGCGCTCATTGGGCGGCGCCTTTGCCATGCTGTCCCTAGTGCTGTACCCCTATGTTTATCTGATGAGCCGTGCGGCGTTTTTGGAGCAATCGGCCAATACTTTGGAAGTCTGTCGCACGCTGGGCTATTCCACACCGCAAGCGTTTTTCCGTTTGGCCTTGCCGATGGCGCGTCCAGCAATCGTGGCTGGCGTGACCTTGGCGATGATGGAAACCTTAGCCGACTACGGTACTGTGCAATACTTTGGTGTGACCACCTTTACCACTGGCATCATGCGTACCTTCTATGGTTTTGGGGATTTGGCGGCAGCATCGCAATTAGCCGGTATCCTGTTATTGTTTGTGGCAGTGTTGATGTTTGCTGAGCGTTATTCTCGCCGAGAGATCAGCTACCATGGTTCAGGCTTGCGTAAAGCCAGTCAGCGTAAAATCGAGCTGCGCGGCATCTATGGTGTGGTTGCTTTTATTGCCTGCGCTATCCCTGTATTGGCAGGCTTTGTCATTCCCGCACTAGTATTGCTGTATTGGGCAGTATTTGAAGCCGAAGCGGTGGGTTGGGACTTTATTCAGCTGTCTTGGAACTCATTTTACCTAGCGGCGTTAGCGTCATTGATCACGGTATCTTTAGCCTTGGTGCTGGCGTATGCCGGACGTTTACATAAAGAGAAAAGCGTCCAAGCGGCAATCATTACCTCGGGTATGGGCTACGCGCTACCAGGCACCATTATTGCCATTGGTGTGATTGTGCCCTTGGCGTGGCTGGATCACCGTATCATTGCCTTTGTTCAGCACACCTTTGATACCAAAATTGGCTTATTGTTTTCAGGAACCATCATCGCTTTATTGTTAGCCTACACGGTGCGCTTTATGGCGGTATCCTTGGGCTCGGTACAAAGTGGTTTAGGTAAGATTAAACCGAGTATGGACATGGCGGGACGCTCATTAGGTTGCTCGCCGGCGCAAGTGTTGCGTCGTATCCATGTGCCCCTGCTGAAAAGTTCAGTACTGACGGCGCTATTGATCGTGTTTGTAGATGTGCTCAAAGAGCTGCCTGCGACGCTGATCTTACGTCCCTTTAATTTTAATACGCTGGCGGTGCGTGCTTTTGAGCTCGCATCCGATGAGCGTTTGGTTGATGCGGCACCAGCCTCGCTGATGATTGTCGCAGTGGGTCTGATCCCAGTAATTTTATTAAGCCGCTCGATTTCATCGAGTACGCACTAGGCTTAATGGGGAATAACATGACGGCAATGCCACCAAATAAAATGTTAAAAGAACTCAAATTAAACAACGTTGCTGTGGGCTACCAAGGTATCCCAGTCGTAGAAGAGGCTAACTTTCGCATTGTCGAAGGGCAGATCGGCTGTTTGCTTGGCCCAAGTGGCTGTGGTAAGTCGACTTTGCTGCGTGCGATTGCGGGCTTTGAACCTTTGCTAGGCGGAGAAATTACGCTCGATAATGAGCTGCTTTCCTCTGCTACGAAAACTCTCAGTCCTGAAAAACGCAGCATCGGCATGGTGTTTCAGGACATTGCCTTGTTTCCTCATTTAACCATTGGCGCCAACATCGCCTTTGGTTTAAAAGGTTGGTCGAAGAAAGACGCCAACGCCCGTATTGATCACCTACTCGAGTTGGTCGGATTAACGGGCTACAAAGACCGCTACCCGCATTCTTTATCGGGCGGTCAGCAGCAGCGTATCGCCTTGGCGCGTGCGATTGCGCCCAAGCCAAAATTGCTGCTGATGGATGAGCCATTTTCGGGTTTAGACGCCAAGCTACGGGAAGAGTTAGTACCCGATATCCGTGCGATTTTACAGTTGGAAAAGGTCAGCGCGATTTTGGTCACACACGATCAGGCGGAAGCCTTTGCCATGGCAGATCAGGTGGCCATTATGGAATCGGGACGTATTTTACAGGTGGGCACACCGTACCAAATTTATCACGAGCCCGTGTCACGTTTTGTCGCCATGTTTATCGGGCAGGGAGACTTCTTACCTGCGGTGGTATGCGGTGATAACTGCGTGCATTCAGATTTGGGGGAAATCCGTGGTCAGCTTAACCATGGCTTTGCCGCCGGTACCAAGGTGGATTTATTGGTTCGTCCAGACGATATCTTGCATGACGATGACAGTGAGTTTCAGGGGCTGATCGTAAGTAAGTGGTTCCGCGGTTCTTACTTCCTGTATCGCGTGAAACTACCCTCTGGCAAGGTGACCTATTGTTTTTCGTCGTCTCACCACAACCATGCGGTTGGCCAAGAGATTGGTATCAGTGTCAATTTAGACCATTTGGTGATGTTTCCAACGGAATAAACTCCGACCATTAAAAAAAGCGCCTAGGGCGCTTTTATTAATGGTTTAAATATGTCCGATGCCTTGTTCGCGGCAGGTATCAATAATGCCTTCAAAATCGTATTCAGTGAGTTCCAAATGCTCTAGGGCATAATGGCTAACCTGCATCCATTCGTAATCTTCAGCGGCTTTGCCAAGATGTTTGTAAGTGGCGCTAATATGTTCCGCCATTTTTAGGATCGACATAAAAGTCAGGTATTTGCTGTCACCGGCGATGCGTTCTTCAAACAGTTTTAGTGCTCGGTGATGATGAGCGATCACATAGCAGCAAGCTTTTGGCAAAGCCCATGATTTAGCTAAATAATACCCTACGACCGAATGGTTGGTGCGAAACTTCTTATTCTCCATATCGGTCAGTTCAAAATCGTAGCTTTGGTAGCCCGCTTCCAACACTTCTTTGTAGCCGTCAAAGCGGCTCATCATCAATGGAATACCCGCATTATGGAACAGGCCTAGGGCGTAACACTCGTCTTGATATTTGAAACCGATCTGATTGGCAATGCTAGAACATATGGATGCCACGTCCATGGCGTTGTCCCAGAAATTATGCAGTTGTTCGATGGCTCCATCGGACAGTTCACTTTTTACCGCCAAGCCATTAACAATGTTGGCTATGGAATGGATGCCGAGCATCATCACGGCTTGCTGAATCGAGGAGATCTTGCGTGGTAAACCATAGTAGGCCGAGTTGACGAATTTCAGAACCGCCGCCGAAAGTCCCACATCTTGAGAAATGATTTGCGCGATGCGTCCCATGTCAGGCTCTGGCATGGCCTGTTCCATATGCAGGTCCACCATGACCTGTGGTTGAGGAGGAATGGTGATCCCTTGCAACACCCGCTTTAATTGCTCGTCATTTAAACCTGTAGACATGGTAACCCCTGTGAATATGGCGCTGGAAAGTAGAGTGAATTACGCCGACAACGTAGAAATCCCTAACCGAACACTTATAATAGCGTTTTTTTATGTAACCTTGGTGAGTACTTTGAGTGTAATTAGGTTAAAAGGGCAAGCAGACAGAAGACTTCGTGCTGGCCATCAGTGGATTTATAGCAATGAAGTGAATACCGATGCGACGCCTTTGAAGCAGTTTAATGCTGGGGATCAAGTGATCGTGGAAACGGCACACGGCAAACCAATTGGTGTTGCCATGATCAACCCTAATACACTGATTTGTGGTCGTTTAGTGAGCCGTAGCACAGACACTGTGTTGAACAAATCAACCATAGTGCATCGTCTAAAGATTGCTTTGTCGCTACGTGAAATGAGCTACCCTGAGCCTTACTACCGTTTGGTGTTTGGTGACTCGGATGGTTTGTCTGGCCTAGTGGTCGATCGCTTTGGCGATATTCTCGTGGTACAGATTTCTACCGCGGGTATCGAGCGCGTTAAAAACGAAGTCATCGAAGCCCTGCAAGAAGTGGTTAAGCCAAGTGCCATCCTAATGAAGAACGACGGCAAGATGCGTAATGTGGAAGGCTTAGACACCTATGTGGAAGAAGTCTTTGGTCACGTGCCGGAAGTGGTTTACCTAAAAGAAAACGATGTGCTATTCCAAGCGCCGGTTTGGGACGGTCAGAAAACGGGTTGGTTCTATGATCACCGTGAAAACCGCAAAACCATGCAGACTTTCTGTTCTGGTAAGCGAGTGCTAGACGTGTTCTCTTACGTCGGTGGTTGGGGTGTTCAAGCCGCCGCCGCAGGTGCGACGGATGTGACCTTTATTGATGCCTCAGAAGCGGCGTTGGAGCATGTGAATGCTAACTTGGCGCTGAACCAATACGAAGGTGAAGCCAACCTAATGCAGGGTGATGCGTTTGAAGCAATGCAATCTCTAATCGAAGAGAAGCAGCGCTTTGACGTCGTGGTCATGGATCCTCCAGCCTTTATCGCGCGCCGTAAAGATATCAAAGCCGGTGAAGGGGCTTACCATCGTGCTAACCAGTTGGCTATGCGCCTAGTGGCAAAGGGCGGTATCTTGGTATCGGGCTCATGTTCGATGCACCTAGAAACAGGCCGTTTGCATGATATCGTGCGTAGCAACAGCCGTCAGCTAGAGCGCTTCTCGCAGCTGATTTACCGTGGTACCCAAGCGCCGGATCACCCAGTGCACCCAGCGATTCCGGAAACGGAATACCTAAAAGCACTGTTCTACCGAGTGCACAATAATATGGGTCTGTAAGACCTTAAAAAACGCAGCCTAGGCTGCGTTTTTTGTTTGGCGTAAATACCCTTTGCATTGCAGGTGTTTGTCGTTGCTGTAATGTGGCCTTAAGAATGCATCATTAATCTAGAAAAAGGAGCTGATCTATGTTGCGAATAAATGCCCTAAAAACGCTGTTGATCCTTGCCGTCACACTGTTAAACCAGATGGCCTTGGCCAACGACAAGCCTTATCACACGGATATTAAAACCTTGGTGATAGTGTCGCATCCTTATCCGGAACGCTCGGTCATGACCAAAGGCATGCAAGCGGCGGCGGAGAGTGTTGATGGGGTGACGGTGCGCAACCTAGAGACGCTATATGGCTTTGATACTCGTGCCATTGATGCACAACTGGAAAAGCAGCTGACTCGTGAGCATGACCGCATTGTATTTATGTTCCCAACTCATTGGTTCAACATTACGCCGATGATGAAGGCTTACATGAATGATGTTTGGGGCAGCGTCGGACCAGGTCTTTGGAAGGGCAAAGAAATGCTCTTAGTGACGACTGCCGCAGGGGGCAGCACCACCTATGGTGAATCCGGTCGTATCGGAGTTCGATTGGAAGATGTATTTATGCCAATGAAGGCCAGTGCTTTGCACGCTGGAATGACCTACTTGGAACCCTTGGCGTTCCAAGCGATTTCTTCTGCTAAACTGCCAGAGTATCAACAACAATTGATAGAGCGTTTGCAGCGATAAATTTGACCAAGCTTAACTGGAGCCAATAATGAAAAGAATCCTAAGTGCTTTTGCTTTAATCGCGGTATTACCTATGGTTGGCTGTGCTTCAAAAACCGTCACGCCAGAGCTTTCGATGGGCACAAGTGTGCTATTAGATGGCATTGAAGATCAACGCGGCAATGTATTTGACCACCAAGATACGATGCAAACGCTGTTATTTGTCGATGGCATGGCTGCGAAAAAGGTGGCGAGAAATAGCCTAAAAAGCCTAGATTCTGATTGTATGGAACAAGGTAAGCTGGTCTATCTGGCGGATATCAGCGGTATGCCCAGCCTGATTTCTAATCTGATCGCGATTCCTAAAATGCGTCATTACCCCTATCCCATCTGGTTAGATCGTGAAGGGGATGTATCAGAGTCTCTGCCAGTGCGTGATGGTCAGGTGACTGTGATCGAGGTGCACAACCAAGCGATTGAATCGGTTACCTTTGCTGGGGATGCGCAAACGCTAACGGCGCAGATTCAAACTATCTGTCCAGCCGCTAGCAGCATCTAAGCGCTGTAGCGGGAGAGAACATAAAAAAGCGAGTCATCGAGACTCGCTTTTTTGTCTGGTGCAGCCACGCTTACCAAGAATTACCGCGTAGAGAAATATGCGGCCAGCCGCGCTCTTTGGCGATATCGGTTAGCGTTGGATCCGCGTCCACCGCAATCGGGTGATCGACCAGCTCTAGCAATGGCAAGTCATTACGGGAATCACTGTAGAAGTAGCTGCCTTCCATTGAGTGGCCAGTTTCTTTTAGCCAATCGTTCAGGCGCGTTACCTTGCCTGCTTGGAAGCTTGGTATGCCGACGATGTTACCTGTGTATTCATCGTCAATCACTTCTGGCACGGGCGCAATAATGTGATCCATGCCCAACTCATCTGCAATAGGACCTGTCACAAACTGGTTAGTCGCTGTGATCAAGAGTAAGAAATGGCCTTGGTCTTTGTGGAATTTCAAAAGCTTGGTGGCTTCTTCTTGCATCATGGGACGTACTTTGTGGTCCATGAACTCTGCGTGAAGGGCATCGCGTTCAGCTTTGCTAAAACGTGTCAGTGGTTTTAGGCTAAACGCCAGGTATTCAAAAATGTCTAACGTACCGGCTTGGTATTGCTCAAAAAAGCGGTCGTTCGCTTCCTTATATAGCTTTACATCTACCAGTCCTTTCTCAACTAGAAATTGTCCCCAGTTGTAGTCGCTGTCGCCGCTCAGCAGCGTGCCGTCTAAGTCAAAAATTGCCAGTGTCACAGCATCACCTATCGATTAAATTGTGCTACACAGTATAGCGATGGCATTGACAAATAACAGCCCGATTAATTGTGTGGAACACGGAATTATGGAACAATGCTGTGCATTAGATTTTAGTTATAAGGTGAGAGCTCGTGATTGATGCAGACGGATACAGACCGAATGTTGGCATCATCTTGATGAACGAGCGAGGCCAGTTGCTTTGGGCGAGACGCGTAGGTCAAAACGCGTGGCAATTCCCCCAAGGCGGCATTAAAGCGGATGAAACGCCAGAACAAGCTTTGTATCGCGAACTCAAGGAAGAAGTGGGTTTAGAGCCACATCAAGTTGAGATCGTCGGTAGAACGCGAGGCTGGTTGCGTTATCGTCTTCCTAAGCGAATGCTTCGTCATAACAGCAAACCCCTGTGCATCGGACAGAAACAGAAATGGTTTTTGCTTTCCATTCGCTGCGCGGATGCGTGCGTATGTGTTGACGGAACAGACTGTCCTGAGTTTGATGGATGGCGCTGGGTAAGCTATTGGTATCCGCTAGGCCAAGTAGTTGCGTTCAAAAAGGATGTCTATCGTCGTGCGTTGAAGGAATTAGTGCCTAATGCACACAGATGGCTAAAGCGTAGGAACAAGCCTGTATAAGCTTCATCCTACTCAAGACTGTTGAGGATATATGTTAAGTTTATTGAGACGAATCACCCAAGAGGTTACCGCAGCTCAGTCGCTTCAGGCTGCGCTCGAAATCATCGTGCGTCGTGTACGCCGCGCGATGCGCTCTGAAGTGTGCTCAATTTACTTAGTCGATCCCAATACCCAAGATTATATCTTAATGGCGACTCGCGGCTTGAACGCAGACGCGGCCGGTAAACTGAGCTTGAAGTCCGACGAAGGCTTGGTCAGTTTGGTCGGACGTCGAGCGGAGCCGGTGAACCTTGAAGACGCTCATGTTCACCCTGCGTTCCACTATCTAAGCGGTACTGGGGAAGAGCGTTATAAGTCGTTCTTGGGGGTACCGATTATTCACCATCGTCAAGTGCTTGGCGTACTGGTAGTGCAGCACGAAGAACGTCGTCGCTTTGACGAAGGTGAAGAAGCCTTTCTGATTACCTTGTCAGCCCAGCTGGCCGGGGTTATTGCCCACGCGGAAGCAACGGGCGCCATGATGTCGCTGACTTCCAATACACCAGCGGGCTCCGACTTCCGTTACAAAGGTGTGGCGGGCAGCTCTGGTGTAGCGATCGGTAAAGCCGCCGTGATATTCCCGCCCGCAGATTTGGATGTGATTCCAGATCGCGTACCACAAAACGTGGAGTCTGAGGTCGAGGACTTTTACCAAGCCTTAGAAGCAGTGCGTTCTGATATTAAGAAAGTGAGTAGTCGTTTAAGTCAACACATTAGCAGTGATGAAAAAGCGCTGTTTGATGTCTATTTGAAGATCCTTGACGATAATTCACTGGCCGCAGAAATCATTAAAAAGATCGAAGAGGGTAACTGGGCGCCCGGTGCACTGCGTCAGGTAGTGAAGTTACATATCTCTTTCTTTGAGCAAATGGAAGACCCGTACTTACGTGAGCGGGCCACGGATATCCGCGATCTAGGTCGTCGTATCCTATCTCATTTGCAAGAGAAAACCCCAAGTGTCACCGAAGAATTAACGGAACCAGTGATCATTGTCGGTGAAGAGCTGACCGCGTCTATGTTGGGGGAATTCCCGCTGGATAAGGTCAAAGGTCTTGTCTCCGTTATGGGCTCAAGTAGCTCTCACGTGGCGATTTTGGCCCGCGCCATGGGCATTCCTACGGTGATGGGGGCGGTCGACTTGCCTTACAGCAAGTTGGATAAAGTCGATCTAATCGTCGATGGCTACTCCGGCCAAATCTTTACTTATCCTTCGGAAGCCATCATCGACAGCTACCAGCAAATTGTCGATGAAGAGCGTCAATTAGAAAGCGAATACGAACAGCTCAAAGACCTGCCTTGCGAAACCTTAGACGGTCAGCGTATAGGTTTGTACGTGAACACGGGGTTATTAGCGGATGTTAGCCGTTCTTTAGATCGTGGTGCCGAAGGTGTCGGTCTATACCGTACTGAAGTGCCCTTTATGATTCGTGATCGTTTTCCAACTGAAGCCGAACAAGAACAAATTTACCGCCAGCAACTAGAAGGCTTTGCCCCAGCGCCAGTGACCATTCGTACCCTGGATGTGGGCGGTGATAAGGCCTTGCCTTATTTCCCTATTAAGGAAGAAAACCCATTTCTAGGTTGGCGCGGGATTCGTGTTACCCTCGACCATCTTGAAATATTTATGGCACAAATTCGTGCCATGATTAAAGCCAGCGCTGGGCTGCACAACTTGAAAATCATGTTACCGATGATTTCCAACGTGGCCGAAGTGGAAGAAGCCTTAGCGCTGATTCGCCGTGCTTATGCGGAAGTCAAAGAAGAAGGCTACGATGTGGTGATGCCACAAGTGGGCGTGATGATCGAGGTGCCAAGTGCCGTGTACCAGGCCAAAGAGTTGGCTGGCATGGTGGACTTTATGTCCGTGGGCAGTAACGACTTGACCCAGTACTTGTTGGCGGTTGACCGCAACAACTCTCGTGTGGCGAACCTTTACCATACTTTCCATCCAGCCGTATTGCGTGCCTTAGCGGACATCGTTGAGCGCACCAAGGGCGAAGGCGTGAAGCTGAGTGTGTGTGGCGAGTTAGCTGGTGATCCATTAGGCGCTATTCTGATTATGGCGATGGGTTACAACACCTTGTCCATGAGCTCAACCAGCTTGCCGAAAGTGAAAGCGGTATTGCGTAAGTTAACCATGGAACAAGCGCAAGACATGCTGCGCCAAGTATTGCCGTTAGTGCACTCGGATGCAGTACGCCAAACCATGATGAAACTCGTGCGTGAAGCCGGTGTCGAACGTCTGATCCGTCCGTCCAAAACGGCTGCGCTTCAATAATTCAACAGACTGTAGACCCTTTATGATTGCCTATCCAAATATCGATCCGGTAGCGGTATCGCTCGGTCCTATTGCCATTCATTGGTATGGCCTGATGTACTTAATCGGTTTTGTTTCTGCCTATTACCTAGGTGTGTACCGTGCCAAACGTTCCAATGGCTTGTGGACCTCAGAACAAGTCAGCGACATGATTTTCTATGGCGCGGTGGGCGTCATCCTCGGTGGTCGGATCGGCTACATCTTGTTTTACCAATTCCCATCTTTTATTGATAATCCTTTGGTGCTGTTTCGCATTTGGGAAGGGGGGATGTCGTTCCACGGCGGCTTGCTCGGTGTGATTGTCGCCATGTGGTGGTTTGCTCGTAAGACGCAAAAGCACATTATCGATATCCTAGATTTTGGCGCGCCGTTTGTGCCGATTGGCTTGGGCCTAGGTCGTCTCGGTAACTTTATCGGTGGTGAACTGTGGGGGCGTCCAACGGATGTGTCATGGGCGATGATTTTCCCTGGCGATCCTTTACAGCTGGCTCGCCATCCATCACAGCTATACCAGTTTGCCCTAGAAGGCGTAGCGCTGTTCACTATTCTTTGGTTCTTCTCGCAGAAATCCAAGCCGCGTTACTGTGTATCAGGCATGTTCTTACTGTTCTACGGCATCTTCCGTATCCTCGTAGAATTTGTGCGCGAGCCAGATCCACAGCTTGGCTACATTGCCTTTGGCTGGCTCACCCAAGGCCAACTTTTGTCATTGCCAATGGTGTTGTTAGGTGTTGGCTTATTGGTACTAGGCTTTAAAATGCAGCGTTACCCTGAAAAGTAACGATTCTAAGTACTGCGATCCCTAAAACGAAAAATGCCGCCAATTTGACTCAAACTGGCGGCATTTTCATATCTGAAAAGAGCGGTCTAAACCGAGAAAGGGTAAGCGATCGCTTCGTGGTACTGATAGCCTTCTAACTCAAAGTCATCCAGCGTCACCCAAGTTTCCAAATCTTCCAGCGTCTTAATCTCTGGATTAATTTTGAAGGTTGGGGCAGCGAATGGCTCACGTTTAAGCTGAACATCACGCATTAGTTCGAGCTGATCTTCGTAAATGTGAGCGTTGACGATCTTGTGGTAGGCCTTGCCCGGTTTCTTACCGGTGATCTGCGCCATAATCGCCAATAGGAAATACACTTGCACCATATTGAAATTAAGCCCTAGCGGCACATCACAGCTGCGCTGAGTGCTGTTTAAATAAAGTGTGTCACCTAATAGGGAGAAGTGGTGGCTGTACATACAAGGACGCAGACACGCCATATGCAGCGCACCTGGGTGGTAGAAGGTAAAGATCTCGCCACGGTTATCAATGCCTTTAGTCAGGTCATCGACAATCAAGCGTAGCTGATCGACAGAACCACCGTCGGGTTTCGGGAAGTTACGACCAATGGCACCGTAGCAAAGGCCCATATCGTCTTCGCCTTTGCGGTAAGGGTTGTTCAGCCACGCAGGGTTGTCATTGGCGTTGGCATCCCAGGTTTTGGTGCCTAAGGCTCGAAAATCAGCAGCATTGTCGTAACCGCGTAGGTAGCCAAGGATTTCGGCAATGGCCGATTTCCAGTAGCTCTTGCGTGTGGTCACCAAGGGAAACTCGCCAGCACCGACATCATAAGTGAGATCCGCGTTAATGACCGTTAGGCAACGCTTGCCAGTACGTTCGTTCGCTACCCATTCGCCTTCATCAATAATGCGACGACAAAGATCTAAATATTGTTTCATGCAATTGAGTCCATGGTCGGTATAATATTGGCGCAAAGTATATCAAATTGCCTCAGAGTTCGGAGAGAAAATGCTATCCCTAATCGTTGCTATGTCGACTAACCGTGTCATCGGTATTAATAATTCCCTGCCTTGGCATTTGCCAAATGACCTTAAATACTTCAAGCAAGCGACCATGGGTAAGCCAATTGTTATGGGGCGTAACACCTTTGAGTCGATTGGTAAGCCGCTGCCAGGCCGTCGCAATATTGTTATTAGCCGTAACCCTGATTACCAGCCAGAAGGCGTAGATGTAGTGCGTTCCTTGGACGAGGCGATTCGTCTAGGTGAAGACATTTGCCTAGTGGATGGTCAAGAAGAAGTGATGATCATTGGTGGTGCGCAAATCTATTCCTTGGCGCTTGAGCGTGCCGATCGTTTGTACATCACTCACGTGGATGCAGAGATCACAGGCGATGCCTTTTTCCCAGAAGTAACCTGGGAAAACTACGAAAAGATTGCCGAGGAAGCCTTTCCAGCCGAAGGTCCAAACCCATACGACTACCGTTTTAGCGTGTACCAAAAGGGCTGATCACAATGTGGTTGCAAAAAGAGATCCAGCTGTCATCACGCCAACGCGGCTTTCATCTGGTCACTGATGAGATCTTGCGTCAATTGCCGGAGCTGAGAAAACTCGAGGTCGGCTTGCTGCATGTGTTTATCAAACACTCTTCGGCATCGCTGACCATTAATGAGAATGCCGATCCGACCGTACGTGACGATTTTGAACGCTACTTTAACCATGCGGTGCCGGAAAACGAGCCTTACTATCGCCACGTTTATGAAGGGAGTGATGATATGCCGGCACACCTTAAGAGCAGTATTCTCGGCTCAAGTGTCACCATTCCCGTAACTCGTGGCGACTTGAACTTAGGCATTTGGCAGGGTATTTACCTGTGTGAACATCGCAATCATGGTGGTGCTCGTAGCTTGGTATTAACGCTACACGGCGAATGAGCTTTTCATACAACAAAAAAGGAGCCTAGGCTACTTTTTTGACTTAATAATAGCGCCTAATTATTCGGCAATGGAAATTGCAACACCAGCCATACGGCCTTTTTCCACCGCGGAGTTGGCACTTTGCGCCATTTCTTCGATGGTTTCACCATCTTCAGGGAAAGTAGCTAAGCCAACGCATAAATTCAAATGGCTGGCATCAGAGAACTCTAGAACTTTTTGTTCTTCAGCGCTTGGTGATAAGAAACCATTGATTAGCTTCTGTGCGTCTTTCAGGCTGGTGTTCGGCAACAGTAACAGCAACTTATCATGTGCAACGCGGGCTAAAATATCCGCTTCGCGGATCTTCTTGTAGATAAAGCGTGCGGTGGTGTGAATCGCCGTATTGCGTTTTTCCAATGGCATATCCGCAAGCAAGCCGCGGGCGTCAAGATCAATCTTAGCCATGGTCAATGGTGTGTATTGACGACGCGCCAAGCCAAGTTGCTTGGTAAAGTGCGTCAGCGCCGCGCCACGGTTTAATAGACCAGTCAGCTCGTCAAAGGTTGCCTGTGAGCGAAGGTGCTCTTCTAGGGCTTTCTGGGAGCTGATGTCTTCAATAAAGCCGATCACTTTAGCGACTTCAGCATTCGGGCCTTGGCTGTAAGTACGGCCACGTTCACGAATCCAGATGTACTCATCGTTACCACGACGGATGCGGTACTCAGATTCGTAGTAGCGTTGCTTGTGCTTTACGTGCTCTTCGATGGTCCGCTGCATTTTTGGCAAGTCATCTTTGTGCACACGACTGCGCCACGCTTGGCTGTTATGGGGCGTATCTTCTAATGAGCAGCCCAACAAGGAAGCAATCGATTGCGAACAAGAGATGGTGTCTTCTTCCACTTCCCACATCCAAATACCGGCCGAGGATTCGGTCAGGGCGAACTTCAACAAGGTGTTTTCCGCGACGCTGAAATCCAAATGCTCGGTGTGAGAGATGTAGCCCAACACGTGTTCATCGTCTAACTCGGTCAGAGAAATCTCCGCGGTTAGGAAGCGGTCACCCACTTCTAGGCGAGCGCTGATGCGCTCAATTTCACCACGTTTTAGTTTGGCAACAATCTCTGCCAAATTGGATTGGTTATCGTTGACCAATGACTGCCACGTCTCTTGGCGAGCGGCGCCGACATTTAAGTAAAGACTCTCTAAACGTTCATTGGCCGCTACGATGTCACCACTTTGAATCTGTGCGATAAACGCGGGAGTAGGCATATGATGAAATGCCGTGGTAAACGGGATGGACATTTAAAGACTCCTTATCAAGTCAGCGTGCTCGCCTCTCGAGCATTACTCTGGGGTAATCCAACGTAGTTGGAAGTGTGCGTCTTGGTCTTCCGCCAACGCATCACGTAAAAATGGAAGGAACTCTTCGGCTTCTTTTTCCAGCGTCCAAGGTGGGTTAACAACGATCATGCCGCTGCCAGCCATACCGCGCTTGGTTTCGGTTCCGCGAATGTTCAATTCCAATAATAAAGTATTTCTAATTTTGGTTGCCGCGACCGCATTAAGCAAATCGTCCGCTTGGCGGCGATTCAATACCGGATACCAGATAGCGAAGGTACCCTGAGAGAAACGCTTATGGCCGTCTGCTAAGGCTGTGACTACTTTCTTGTAGTCATTTTTTACTTCGTAAGGCGGGTCCATCAATACGAAGCCACGTTTTTGTGGCGGTGGTAACATTGCTTTAACAGCAAGGAAACCATCATCTTTTACCACATTTGCTATTCTTTTTTTAGGGAAAAGTGCAGCAAGTACTGGGTAGTCATTTGGGTGCAACTCACACAAATGCATTTTGTCTTTCTGACGTAGGTAATGGTTTACCACCATTGGGCTACCTGGGTAAACCTCTAATTCACCTTCAGGGTTAAGCTCTTTAACGATCTCAACAAACTGCTCAACGGGCTCAGGCAGATCGTTACGTTCCATTAGGCGGCTAATACCGGTGTCGTACTCTTGGTTTAACTGGGCTTGATCCGAATCCAGTTCATACAAACCAATGCCAGCGTGAGTATCTAGGTAAAAGAAAGGCGCGTCTTTTTTGGTTAAATGACGGCAGATTTGGCTAGCAACAAGGTGCTTGAGAATGTCGGCGTGGTTGCCAGCATGGTAAATATGGCGATAGCTGAGCATGGCATAGGGTCCAATATAATTAAAAAAAGCCGCTCCTCTTGTGGAGGCGCGGCTTTCAGAGGTTTAACGGTAAGCTTAGTCTAGTTGGTCTAGATCGCGAACCGCACCTTTGTCTGCGCTGGTTGCAAAGTGTGCGTACACTTTCAGTGCAGGAGATACTTTACGTGGGCGAACTTCGGCAGGTTTCCAAGCGTCCGCGCCTTTTGCTTCCATTGCTGCACGACGGTGAGCTAGCTCTTCGTCTGATAGCAATACATTGATGGTACGGTTAGGGATGTCGATCAGGATGCGATCGCCATTTTCGACTAGACCGATAGCACCACCGGCTGCGGCTTCTGGAGAAACGTGACCGATCGATAGACCAGAAGTACCGCCAGAGAAACGACCATCTGTCAGTAGGGCACAGGCTTTGCCTAGACCTTTAGACTTGATGTAAGACGTTGGGTACAGCATTTCTTGCATACCTGGACCGCCTTTAGGGCCTTCGTAGCGAACGATAACGATGTCGCCTGCTTCCACTTTGTCAGCCAAGATGTTGCTTACAGCTTCGTCTTGCGATTCTGTTACGTGAGCACGACCTTCGAATACAAGGATCGACTCGTCTACACCGGCACTCTTCACCACACAGCCATCTAGGGCGATGTTACCGTAAAGAACAGCTAGACCACCTTCTAGAGAGAAAGCGTTTTCAAGAGAACGGATACAGCCGTTAACACGGTCGCCGTCCAGTGTTGGCCAACGGCATGATTGACTAAACGCCACTTGCGTTGGAATGCCACCAGGACCTGCTTTGTAGAATTCCACTACTTCTGGAGTAGGTGATTCCATGATGTCCCATTTTTTCAGGCCATCAAGCAGGGTATCAGAGTGTACTGTGTGAACTTGGTTGTGCAGAGCGCCAGCACGGTTCAATTCACCTAGTAGACCGAAGATACCACCAGCGCGGTGTACGTCTTCGATGTGGTATTTCTGAGTGTTCGGTGCCACTTTACATAGCTGTGGTACTTTACGAGAAAGACGGTCGATGTCTTTCATAGTGAAGTCCACGCCCGCTTCACGAGCCATGGCTAGCAAGTGCAGGATAGTGTTGGTTGAGCCACCCATGGCGATATCTAGTGTCATCGCGTTTTCGAACGCTTCGAAAGTTGCGATAGAGCGTGGTAGCCACTTCTCTTCGTCTTTTTCGTAGTAGTTCTTAGTGATTTCAACGATGCGACGGCCTGCTTCTAGGAACAGACGCTCACGGTCAGCGTGCGTCGCAACCACAGTACCGTTACCCGGTAGACTTAGACCTAGCGCTTCGGTTAGACAGTTCATCGAGTTCGCTGTGAACATACCAGAACATGAACCACAAGTAGGGCAGGCAGAACGTTCGATTTCAGCAACGACTTCGTCAGAAACGCTGTCGTCCGCTGCGATAACCATGGCATCAACAAGGTCAAGTTTGTGCTCAGAAAGCTTAGTCTTACCCGCTTCCATTGGGCCACCAGAAACGAAAATCACTGGAATGTTTAGGCGCAAAGCGGCCATCAACATCCCCGGTGTGATCTTGTCACAGTTAGAGATACAAACCAGTGCATCGGCACAGTGTGCGTTGACCATGTATTCAACTGAGTCAGCGATTAGGTCACGTGATGGCAAGCTGTACAGCATACCGTCGTGGCCCATGGCGATACCGTCGTCTACCGCGATCGTGTTGAATTCTTTTGCAACACCGCCAGCCGCTTCGATTTCACGGCAAACAAGTTGACCTAGGTCTTTTAGATGCACGTGACCTGGTACGAACTGAGTGAACGAGTTCGCGACCGCAATAATTGGTTTATGAAAATCTTCATCCTTCATGCCTGTAGCACGCCATAGCGCACGAGCACCGGCCATGTTACGGCCGCCAGTGGATGTTTTGGAGCGGTATGTTGGCATTTCTATCCCCACAATTTATTTTGCTTTCTTTATGCGCTTCATGTTACCAAGTTTATTGCCCTCGCCCAAAGCGAAATTTGGCAATATACTGCTTAATAGTAGCACCTTTACATCAGGCTATTGCTACACTGCAGATAACGTTCAAAAGGTATCAGAACATATGATGTATCACGATGTTGCGTTAGCTCGACAACCTATTGTGGATAATAAGTTATCGACAATGGGCTACGAACTGTTGTATCGCCGCGACGCTGACGCCACCAATGCCGACGTCTATGACCAAGTTGGCGCCACCGCACAGGTGATTACCACCTGTCTGCTGGATCTTGGGATGCATAACATCGTAGGTACCGGTAAGGCCTTCGTAAACTTTCCCCGTGGTTATTTGGTGAACCCAAGTGGTGTGCCGCTTCCGAAAGAACACACGGTGATTGAGGTATTGGAAAGTGCTGGCTTCGATGCGGTGTTATTGGCGTCGTTACGCCGTTGGCACAATGCAGGTTTCAAGATTGCCTTAGATGATTTCGTTTATGAACCACGCTTAACTCCGTTTGTTGAGATCGCGGATTACATCAAACTAGACATGGTGGCGTTGGGCAAAGATAAGTTTCACCAGCAGGTTGAGGCGTTGCGTCCTTACAATGCCAAGCTGATCGCTGAGAAGGTCGAAACTTGGGAAGATTACCACTTCGCTAAGTTATTAGACGTGGACTATTACCAAGGCTACTTTTTTGAAAAGCCCCAAGCGATTGCTAAGAAAGCCTCCAATGTGAATCAGATGACGCTGATGCATTTGATGGCATCTTTGATGCGCGCTAACGATATGTCGATAGAAGAGTTGGAACAGATCGTTGGTCAAGACATCGGTCTAGTGCACAAGCTATTAAAATATTTGAATTCACCGCTGATGGGCTTAGTGGCTTCCGTCGATTCGTTGCGTTTAGCCATTATGTTGATTGGTACCGAGCAGCTAAAATCCATTACCAACCTGTTGCTGATGTCGGACATGACTGCTGACCGTGAAGTTTTGCAGGGACAAGTATTGCTGCGTGCTAAACATGCCGAGTTATTTGCCAAAGCACAGCGTTACGCCAATGAAGAGCGTTATTTCCTAGCCGGTATGCTGTCGATGATCGATGTTTGCGTCGGTATTGATCTAGATGACATTCTAGCCGAGTTGCCATTGCCGCTTGAGTTTACCAATGCCATCTTAGAGCGTACTGGGCGCGTGGGTTACACCCTAGATTTGATTGAAGCCTACGAGAAAAATCGCCCGATCAAATCAGAAGAAGACATGAAAACCCTCGCTCAGACCTATCAAGAAGCGGTAACTTGGGTTGAAGGCTTCCGTGCAACGATCTAATGAATCTATTTTTGTAGGGAAATTCCTACAAGTCTTGTAGGGGATTTCTGAGATATTGCAAGAAAATGGGAAGAAAAGCTGATGCTTTATCTTAACTTTATGATTTTAAAGGGGAAATAGATTGTTTTGTCTATTTCCCCTTTTTTTGCAAATTGCCCAGAAAGCCGTATAGTTAACTCATCCAAAGGGAACTCAAGGACTGAGTGGCACATGGAGTGCAGCAAGGTAGGACACTTTGCGGGATAGAAAACGGATGGGTAAGGGATACTCTAAGACGGATTTTAAAATTAGGAAGCAGGCTCTAAGGATCAGAGTCTTGGCACTAGGATTTGGTGAATCTCAAGGACTGAGTCGTTAGGATAACGATTACTCAATGGATGAGCGCTTTAAAGGATTTAGAGCACAACGACGGGCAGCTTAGGCTGCCCTTTTTTGTTTTTGTCGTTTACTCATACAGAAAGATTCTAAGCTGTACGGGCTATTTTTGTAGGGAATATCTGACAAGAGTGTAGGGCTTTTCGGTAATGTGCGCAGGATAACGGAAAATTATCCAATGAAATTATCTAACCTTATGATTTTATTGGTTAATTTTTGTTTTGTAGGTTTTGTTCACAAGTTGCATCTGGCTCAGAATAGGGTACATTTAACTTATCCAAACGGAACTCACGGATTGAGACAGCACAGAGACGTGCAGCAAAGCAAGAGGCTTTGTGGGATAACTGGAACAGAGTGAGGATCACTCTAAGACGGATTTTGACAGGACAAACTAACTCGACGGATTTGAGTTACTGGCCAAGATGGCAAGTTACGGACTGACAGCGACGGAATCGCACACTCAAGGAACGAGCGCTTTAACGGACTAAAGCAAAAAACGGGCAGCCTAGGCTGCCCTTTTCTTTGCCTGAAATTTATCCAACGCCTTTTTACAGGCATAAAAAAAGCAGCCGAAGCTGCTTCTTTTCAAGTATTCAAGCTTAGCGCTCTAGGTACTCAAGCTTGTCTTCAACACCGTCCCATTGCGCAGCATCTGGAAGAGCATCTTTTTGCTCAGTGATGTTTGGCCAAATTAGAGACAGTTCTTGGTTTAGCTCAACGAATACTTCTTGGCCTTCTGGTAGCTCGTCTTCAGAGAAGATCGCGCCCGCAGGACATTCTGGTTCACAAAGAGCACAGTCGATACATTCGTCTGGGTTAATCGCTAGAAAGTTTGGGCCTTCGTAAAAGCAATCTACAGGGCAGACTTCTACACAGTCTGTGTATTTACAACGGATACAGTTGTCAGTAACGATGAAAGCCATTCGACTTCTCCTAGAATCAGTTCAAAATTTTGCCAGTATTTTAGTGGCATAGGCTGTAAAGCGGCAAGGGACAATTGGCTGTCCCTCTAAACTTTCTGATCTTAGCTTATGCAGCTACAGACCACTTTTCAATTTATGTAATAGATTAAGCGCTTCCAGCGGTGTGGTGTTGTCTATATCAACCGCGGCAATTGCCTCTTTTAATTGGCTCGCGGCGTCTATTGCAAACATATCCGCTTGCATTGGTGCCGCTTTACTAGCGCTCTTAGCGATAGGCGCTGGCGCTGGCTCCGCCAGCACGGCTCTGACTGGCTCAATGGCGGTTGCGATAGGCTGTGCGACACGTTCACCCTCTAATTCACCTAGCTTTTGGCGTGCTTCCAGAATCACACTACGTGGTACTCCGGCCAATTGCGCCACTTGCAGACCATACGACTGACTTGCTGGACCATCGTGTACCTGGTGCATAAAGACGATCTCGTCTTCGTATTCGGTGGCGGTTAAATGGACGTTGGCAGCGTTTGGCAAACGATCTGCTAGCGTGGTGAGCTCAAAGTAGTGGGTAGCAAATAAAACGTAGCTGCCCAATTCATTAGCAAGGTATTCCACCGCAGACCAAGCCAATGACAGGCCATCAAAGGTACTGGTGCCTCGGCCCACTTCGTCCATTAGGACCAAGCTGTCTTTGGTGGCGTTATTTAGGATATTGGCCGTTTCGGTCATTTCCACCATAAAGGTCGAGCGCCCGCCCGCGAGGTCATCCGATGAGCCCATACGGGTGAAAATGCGATCGACCACAGAAATCGAGGCAGACTCGGCCGGGACAAAACTACCGGTATGCGCCAACAGGGTAATGATGGCGATTTGGCGCATGTAGGTGGATTTACCGCCCATGTTCGGACCTGTGATCATCAGTAAGCTGCGACCTTCATGCAGAGCCAAATCATTGGGAATAAAAGGCTCAGAGATGACCGCTTCCACCACTGGGTGACGACCCGCTTGGATCGCTATGCCACCACGGTTGTGCACCTCTGGACAGCAGAAACTCAAACGGTTAGCGCGCTCGGCGAAACAAGCTAATACGTCCAGCTGAGACACGGCTTGGCTGGCGGTTTGTAGTGGCCCCAGTACTTCGTTTAGCTTATCTAGCAGTTGCTCATACAGTTGCTTTTCACGGGCTAAGGCTTTGGACTTGGCGCTTAGGGCTTTGTCTTCAAACGCTTTCAATTCTGGGGTGATAAAACGCTCAGCGTTTTTCAAGGTCTGGCGACGAACGTATTCCGTTGGCGCTAAGTCAGAATGCAAGCGGCTGATTTCAATGTAGTAACCGTGAACGCGGTTGTAACCCACTTTAAGCGAAGCAATGCCGGTGCGCTCTTTTTCGCGACGCTCCATTTCCGCCAAGAACTCAGTGGCATTGGTGGATAGGGCGATCAGTTCATCCAGCTCTTCATCGTAGCCTTGCGCCATCACGCCGCCATCACGAATCACTGCTGGTGGGTTTTCTACCAGAGCACGTGCTAATTCATCGGTCAGTTCAGGTTGCTCAACTAGACGGTCATGCAGCTGTGCCAAACGGGTGTTGTTCGGAATGTCCCGTAGAATACGACGCAGTTCAGGCATGGTTTCCAGTGCCATACGTAGGCGCACGAGATCACGTGGACGCGCCGAACGCAGTGCCACACGAGACAGAATACGCTCCATATCACCGACTGCTTTGATGGTGCTTTGCAAGGTTTCAAAGGCAAAGTTATTCATCAGATCACGTACCGCCTGCTGGCGACCGTGAATTTCTTCAAGGTTACGGATCGGCGTATGCAACCAGCGTTTTAATAGGCGCGAACCCATTGGCGTGGTACAGCTATCGATCACGCTCATCAAGGTGTTACTGGTGCTGCCGTTTAGGTTTTGGTCGATTTCCAAATTACGGCGCGTGGCACCATCGATCAGAACTGAATCATCACGTTGCTCGACGCTGATGGATTGAATGTGCGGTAGCGCCGAGCGCTGAGTATCTTTGGCGTACTGTAGCAAAGCACCGGCTGAAGCAATCGCGGCAGTCAGGGCTTCACAACCAAAGCCAGACAGGTCTTTAGTGTTGAATTGTTGAATCAACTGGCGGTAGCTGGACTCATAATCAAAGTGCCAAGGGCCCAGTTCGCTGACACCCCGCTCAAGGGTAATCAGATCACGGGCAGGGAAGTCCTCAGACAGAAGAATTTCTTTGGGTGATAAACGCTGTAACTCACTCGCCAGCGCTTCATGGCCATCCACTTCAAACACACAGAAACGGCCGCTGGCCATGTCTAGGTACGAAAAGCCAAACACATCAAGGCCTTTACGTTGTACGTGAGCGACAGATAACAGCAAGTTTTCACGTTTTTCCTCAAGGAAGGCTTCATCGCTGATGGTGCCAGGTGTCACAATGCGTGCCACTTGACGCTCGACTGGGCCTTTGCTGGTCGCCGGATCGCCTACCTGTTCGGCGATGACCACGGATTCACCCATACGTACTAGGCGGGCGATGTAGTTTTCCGCGGCGTGGAACGGGATGCCCGCCATCGGGATCGGTTTACCACCAGAATGGCCGCGAGCCGTAAGCGTAATATCTAACAATTCGGCAGCGCGTTTGGCGTCGTCGTAGAACAGCTCATAAAAGTCACCCATGCGATAGAACAGCATCTGATTGGGGTGCTGTGACTTGAGGCCAAAGTATTGGCGCATCATGGGGGTATGATTGTCTTTGTCTGATTGGCTCATGTGAGGCTCACGTTGTGTGGATGAAACAGGGCCGATATTCTAAGGCATAATTTATTGATATTTAAGGGAACAACATGGTTCAAGAAAAATTCCTTAAAGACTTGGTGAAACAAGTAGCAAATCGCTTATCTGAACGCCAACAAATGTTGGTCACTGCCGAGTCCTGTACCGGTGGTTTGATCGGTGCCTACTGTACTGAGTTGGCGGGTAGTTCGGAGTGGTTTTACGGTGGCGTGATCAGCTACGCCAACGAAGCCAAAGTCGCGGCATTGAACGTCTCAGAAGTGACCTTGAATACCGAAGGTGCGGTGAGTGAATCGACGGTTCGCCAAATGTGTGCTGGCGCTTTAGCGCTCGGTGGGGATGTGGCGGTGGCAGTCAGCGGTGTGGCGGGCCCAAGCGGTGGCAGTATTACCAAGCCAGTGGGTTGTGTCTACATTGCTTGGCAGGTAAAAGGACAGCAAGCGATGATCGAACGTTGCCAGTTTGAAGGCACGCGTCGAGCGATTCGCCGAGAGACCGTGGCGCGGGCGTTACAGGGAATTTTGGAACTGACAAAATAAAAAATCTGTATTTTTATACAGTATTTTCTTGAGCGTTATTTTAAAACGCGCTACATTAAGCTCAGTTTAAATCTACGGATATACCACTTAGGATTGAAATATGGCTACCACGGCAGACAACAAGAAAAAAGCGTTAGACGCTGCGCTTTCTCAGATCGAGCGTCAATTTGGTAAAGGCGCCATCATGAAAATGGGTGAAGGTGCAAAATTAGACATCGAAACCGTTTCAACTGGCTCACTAGGCTTAGACATTGCCCTGGGTGCTGGCGGTCTGCCATACGGTCGTATCTGTGAAATCTACGGTCCAGAATCTTCAGGTAAAACCACGCTGACTTTAAGTGTGATCGCCGAAGCGCAAAAACAAGGTAAAACTTGTGCCTTTATCGATGCGGAGCACGCGCTAGATCCATCGTACGCGGAGAAGCTTGGTGTAAACATCGGTGAGCTATTGGTATCTCAGCCTGATACGGGTGAACAAGCCCTAGAAATCTGTGACATGTTGGTTCGCTCGAACAGTGTTGACGTGGTCATCGTTGACTCGGTAGCAGCCTTGGTTCCTAAGTCTGAAATCGAAGGCGAAATGGGGGATTCTTCTGTCGGTGTACAAGCGCGTCTACTATCACAAGCGATGCGTAAACTGACTGGCTCCATCAAACACGCTAACTGTCTGGTTGTCTTCATCAACCAGATCCGTATGAAGATCGGTGTGATGTTCGGTTCACCTGAAACGACAACAGGTGGTAACGCGCTAAAATTCTACAGCTCGGTTCGTCTAGACATCCGTCGTATCGGCTCGGTGAAGCAGGGCGATGAAGTGATTGGTAACGAAACCCGCGTTAAGGTGGTTAAGAACAAGATTGCGCCGCCATTCAAACAAGCCGAATTCCAAATCATGTACGGTACCGGTATCTACCGCATGGGTGAAATCATCGACTTGGGTGTGAAGCAAGGCTTCATCGACAAATCGGGTGCTTGGTACGCTTACGGCGGTAACAAGATCGGTCAAGGTAAAGCCAATGCCGCGCAATACCTAGCGGATAACCCAGCGATTGCACAAGAAATCGAAGGCATGATTCGTGAAGCTTTGTTGACCAAAACGAAGCGTACCGAAGAAGCAGTCAGCACATCTGATGCAGACGATGCGTTAGAGAGTGAAGAAGAACTGGACTTCTAAATTCCAGACAAAAGTTTCAAAAGCAGCCTCTTGGCTGCTTTTTTTATGCCTGAACGGAAGCAAATTTGTAGCAAAAACCATTCTTATGCCTTTTGCGAGCAATAAAAAATTGTTCCCAAGCAAAACAGTAGGGCAACTGACATATTTTTCCGTTATCTCATATTGCATGGCCGCTCATGGTTTGGACTATCATGCCCATGCTTCTCTACATAGCCCTCTCTCTGGGGACTATGACTGATGATTGCCTCGATAAGGAAATATAACAATGAATCGAAATGACGCTCCACCTTTACAAAATGCCCCGCGACAGAGTCTCTTTAGTCCGAAGAGTTTGATTGTTGTCGCGGATGTATTGTTGTTTGCCATCTTATACAACACGCTACCGTTTGAGCCCAATGTGGTACTGGGCATCAGTATGTTGTCTTTTATTGCCATCCTTTGGTTAACCGAAGCACTGCATGTGACCATTACGGCGATTTTAGTGCCGGTTATGGCGGTACTGTTTGGTATTTATGATACCCAGGCTGCACTGAATAACTTTGCCAACTCGACCATTTTCCTATTCCTTGGCGGCTTTGCGCTGGCGGCGGCCATGCATGTACAGGGTTTAGACAAAGTCATTGCCGATAAAGTGCTGCATTTGGCCCGTGGCCGTATGAGTCTTGCTGTATTTATGTTGTTTGGTGTCACTGCGCTACTGTCCATGTGGATCAGTAATACGGCGACGGCAGCAATGATGTTGCCATTGGTGTTAGGGGTGTTGAGTAAGGTCGATCAAGACCGTGGTCACAGCACTTATGTGTTCGTTTTGTTAGGTATTGCCTACAGTGCCAGCATTGGGGGGATTGCTACCTTGGTAGGGAGTCCGCCAAATGCGATTGCGGCTGCGCAAGTGGGTCTGTCTTTCACCGATTGGATGAAGTTCGGTTTGCCGGTATCGGTACTGATGCTGCCAGTGGCTGTGGCCTTGTTGTACTGGGTGTTCAAGCCAGATTTACGTGGCAACTTTGACCTAGATGTTGAACCGGTGCAATGGAATCGTGGCAAGGTGCTGACCTTGGCGATCTTCTCTCTCACCGTATTTATGTGGATTTTCAGCAAACCCATTAATGGCATGTTGGGTGGAATTAAGAGCTTTGACACCATCATTGCCCTAGGCGCGATTATTCTGGTGTGTTTCTCTGGTGCGGCCAAATGGAAGGATGTGGAGAAAACCGCTGACTGGGGCGTATTGCTACTGTTCGGTGGTGGTATTTGTTTGAGCAATGTGCTCAAGCAAACCGGTACCAGTATGTTTCTGGCCAATGAGTTGAGTGCCATGATTGCTGACCTGAATATTGTGGTCGTGATCTTGGTGATTGCTACCTTCGTGGTGTTTTTGACCGAGTTTGCCAGCAATACTGCCAGTGCCGCCCTGTTGATTCCGGTGTTCAGTGGTTTGGCGGAAGCCTTTGGCGTGTCGCCTGTGATTCTAGCGGTATTGATTGCGATCTCGGCGTCTTGTGCCTTTATGTTGCCAGTGGCGACCCCGCCGAATGCGATCGTCTTTGCTTCGGGGCATATCAAGCAAAGTGAGATGATGCGCATTGGCTTTATCTTGAATATTGCCTGTATTGCCATGTTAACTGTGATTGCGGTGCTTTTCTGGTCATAAGGCGTCATTGCTAAAGCGTCGAAGCGCCAGAGCAGGCGCTTCGACTGTTAAAAATAGTAAGGCCTATGGTGTCTGAATTTTTTAACCACTATCCTAAAGAGAAACCATTAGGATCTAGGGATTTAGCATGAACTTGTTTTGGCTGCTCGTAAGTGCATTAGTGATATCAACGGCGCTGCTGCTAGTCAGTGCTGGCTGGTACCTTGTTGCCAAGCGTAAGCTAAACTCGCGTGATACAAATTCTAGCACTGAGGTCGAGGATTCCAGCCTGCCGATTTTGTCTGAAGCTGAGCAAGTTTTATCGGATAAGGCGCAATGGTTGGCGTTGCTTGATCAGCAGCAGGCCATTTGTCATGAGCTTTTGGAGCAGCAGCGGGTGACAGGAAGCGATGATTTAGCGCTACGTTGCTGGAACAGCTTTTTAGACATCGAGCGGATTCTGCTAGAGCAAGAAGACGCAAAATTTGAAGATTACCTCGATAAGTTCGAATTTGTGCTCGAACTCCTAAAGCATGCTCAAGAAATTGATGAGCTGCTGAAACAACTGACCGTCAGTAATCAACTGCTCAAGCAACTGAACCAAGTGGCGCAAAAAACCGGTGATTCTGTGTTTGAACAGATGAACATCACCGCGCACCTCAATTTAAAACTCGATCAACTACAAGACCGCCTGCAAGAAGAAGTCGCTCTAGATAAAGAGCTAGCAGAAGTGCGTGCTGAATTAGCCAGCCTGTTTGAGTTTGCCGAACGCTTAAAGCAAAAGGTGGATACCAAAAACGAACATGACGAAGACTATATGAGCGTCTTGTCTGAGTTTTTAGGCAGTACGGCGACGGTTGGCTTCCTGACTACCATGAAAAGTGAGTTGGATGAAAAAGTCGAGGAGCTACAAGAGCTAGCCGACTATCGTAGCCATGTTATTTCTGAGTTAAAAGCGCGCTTGAAAACATTGCGTCATGAAAACCATGATCAACGAGATCATGTGGCCGAATGCGATGTTGCCTTTGTGCGCTTTGAAAAGAGTTTGCTGGAGAGTAATCGGGTGATCAAAGCGCTAGAGCAGAAACTCGAAAGTTTGCAGACTATCAAGTACAACCTGAGTGTGGACGTGCGTAAGCGCGATGAAGAACTGAAGATCAAAGATGCGACACTGCGTGCCAAAGGTGTGGAAGCGAAGCTGAAGGCTCAGGCTGCCATTGCTAAAGAGCAGAGTTCGGTCAACGCGCTCGTAGACTTTATGGACCAAGTACCGCTGCGCCCTGAATATTCTGATTTTGAAACAAAGCAAAGTGAAAAGCTCGCGACATTACAGCTACTGGTGAATGAATCGGAACTGTATGTGAATGTGCTGGAGCGTGATCTTGAAAAAGAGAAAGTTGAGCATGAGCGGCTGTTGGCGCGCTTGGAACATCAGTCTCCTGAGTCTCTGGAGCTGTCAGATCAGGAGCGTGATGAGCTGCGTAATCTGCGTGAAGTCAATGGCGAGCTGGAAGAGGAAAAAATCCGCCTGCTCGCCCAGTTATCGAATGCAGATGAAGACAGTGACGCGATTCAAGCGTTGCAACAAAAAATCAAAGAACTGGATATGAAGATAGAAACGGTCCAGATCAATTACGTTAGCATGGAAGAGCGTTACCTCAATTCCTTAATGTCTTAGTCCTCCTCGGACCATTCGGTGGCGTACTTCACCTCATCAAAACTGAAGCCGCGATAGATCAGATAACGAGTCTGCTTGGCGCGGGCTTTAAAGTCTTTTTCAACCTCAAAACCAAATTTGCGCTGCTTTAGCTGCAAGGCTAATTCAAACCAATCCACGTCTAATGAATTGAGTGCCTGCTTTGCCATGGCCTCAGGAATGCCTTTCATACGTAGCTCATTCAAAATGCGCTGTTTGCCCAACGGTTTGGCGGCTTTGCTGCGACTAAAGGCCTCGGCATAACGCTCATCACTAAGATAGTTAAGGTCCAATAAGTAGTTAAGAGTCTCGTCAATCGCGTCTGGCTCGTAGCCCTTGCGCGCCAGCTTTTGTTGCAGTTCTTTAGTGGAGTGTTCGCGGGCACCGAGTAGCCATAATGCGTAATTCTTGGCGTCTTGCTGCGACATGGGGCGTCCTAGATAAAATGAAAATGATTATAGCTGAAATGATTGAATATTGAATTTATATGAAACACTTTAAAAATTGATTTTATAAGATGAAAGTTCTTTATTTTAGTTTATTTATGGTGTGATATTTTTAATATGTTTTGCAAAAATAGCGAATAATTCTTCTGTAGAGGTTTGCTATGAAAGTTTGTATTTTGGGCGCAGGTGTTATCGGTCTGACATCAGCTTATTATCTGGCTAAGAAAGGTATGCAGGTCACCGTGGTGGATCGTCAGCCGGATGTGGCGTTAGAGGCGAGCTTTGCCAACGCAGGTCAAGTATCACCAGGCTATTCCGCGCCTTGGGCTGCACCAGGTGTGCCGTTGAAAGCCATTAAATGGTTGTTTGAGAAGTATGCACCGTTAAAAATTAGCCCAGAATTAGAGCTTAAAAAAATAGCATGGATGTCGAAAATGTTGGCCAACTGTACGGCGTCCAAATACAACACCAATAAATCACGTATGATGGCGTTGGCGGAGTACAGCCGAGATTGTTTTATCGATCTGCGTAAAGAGATCGGTATCCAATACGATGATGGCCAAGGGGGCACCTTACAGTTGTTTCGTAGCGATGCCCAAGTTGAAAGCTCGGAGAAGGATATCAAGGTGCTGAAATCTTTGGGGGTGGCGCACCAAGTGTTAAACCCAGCAGAGATCTTAAAAGTCGAACCCGGCTTAGCGCCCGTGATTGATAAGTTTAAGGGCGGTCTACGTCTAACGGGGGATGAAACGGGCGACTGCTTCATGTTCTGTAACGCATTGAAAAAACAGTGTGAAAGCTTGGGTGTGACGTTTAAGTTTAATACCAATATCACTAAGCTAGTGGTGGAGCAGGGTAAGATTCAAGCCGTTGCCACGACAGAAGGGGATATTGGCTGTGAGCAGCTGTTAGTTTGTTTGGGTAGCTACTCGAAAGAAATGCTCAAAGCAATTGGCATCGATGTGCCGATTTACCCAGTTAAGGGTTACTCTTTGACAGTACCTATTAGCGACGCTAAGTTCGCGCCGACATCGACCATTATGGATGAAACCTATAAAGTAGCGGTCACCCGTCTTGGCGATCGTATTCGTGCCGCAGGCACGGCCGAACTGGCTGGTTATAATCTAGACTTACCTAAAGCGCGCACCGCGACCATTACTCACGTGGTCAGTGATGTTTTCCCGCAAGGTGCTGACTTGGCTGAAGCGGAGTACTGGACCGGCTTGCGCCCAATGACACCCGATGGCACGCCCATTATTGGCGCGACCTCAATTAAAGGACTGTATCTCAACACAGGACATGGCACATTAGGTTGGACCATGAGTTGCGGCTCAGCAGCCGTTATTGCTGATATCATGGCAGGTGAGACAACGGCGATTGATTCGTCAAGCCTGGCAGTAAAACGTTACGCAAACTAAGGGGCAGAGATGTCAAGGCCACTTACAGCGACCGTCGATTTAGAGGCGATCCTGTCCAATTATCGTTATGCAAAGCAACTGCACCCAACATGCAATGCCTTTGCCGTAGTAAAAAGTAATGCTTACGGCCACGGTGCTGTGCGCGTTGCACAATATCTAGAAGGCGATGCAGACGCCTTCGCAGTGGCTTCCATTGAAGAAGCCATGGAGCTTCGTGAAGCAGGGATTGAAGCGCCGATTATGCTGCTTGAAGGCATCTTCGAACCTTCCGAATGGGAATTATGTGTCGAGCATAATTTCTGGACTGCCTTGGAAAATTCCATGCAGTTGGAAAGCCTGTTGGCATTAGGCAAGTCGATCGAGAAAGTATTCGTTAAGTTAGATACGGGGATGCACCGTTTAGGTGTGAGCAAAGAAGTGGCGGCGCAATACGTTGCCACGTTACGCGAATCAGGCTTGGTGGGTGAAGTCTTGTTGATGACACACTTTGCTTGTGCCGATGATTTGGCGGATTTAACCACCATGAAACAGCTGACCTATTTCGAGCAAGCACGTCAGCTGATCGGTGGCATCGAAGCCAGTGTGGCCAACTCAGCGGCCATTATGAAGTGGAGTGTGCCCGAGGGCGGTTGGATTCGTCCGGGTATCATGCTCTATGGTATTTCGCCGTTTGCTGAAGTCAGTGGTGTCGAGCTAGGTTTAAAACCAGCCATGACACTTACCTCTAAAGTGATCTCTGTGCGAGATGTGAAAGCGGGCGATCAAGTAGGCTACGGCCTATCTTATCAAGCCGAACAGGATCATCAGCTGGTGACCATTGCGGTGGGCTATGGGGATGGTTATCCACGCGCGGCCGACCACGGCACGCCGATGTTAATCAAGGGTAAAGCCGGTGAGCTGGCGGGACGGGTTTCCATGGATATGATTACTGCTAAGTTTTGTTCCAGCCCGAGCACGCCAGCCAAGATCGGTGATGAGGTGGTGCTGTGGGGCAATGGCGTACCAGTGGAGAAGGTCGCTTATTGGTCTGAGACCATCGGTTATGAGCTGGTAACCCGTATGACGGCTCGTCCGAAATTTGTCTACAAGGATGAAGCATAAGCTTCATCTGACTCTTCTTTGCACGATTTGGTGATGATAAAGCATCACCAAATCGCTATTTTTGATCAAAAATTAACGAAATTCATTTTTTAGGTTTTGATCAACTACGCCGTTTGCGTGTACTATTTTCTACCTTTCTAAAGCACTGAAGCGGCCTTCTTGTTAAGGCGGTCGTGCTGTTTTATTCGCCAGATATTTTTAGAGATAGAGTCTCATCCAATTATGAAGAGTTCTGAGTTACGCCAAGCCTTTTTGTCTTTCTTTGAAAGCAAACAGCACCAGATCGTGGAATCAAGCTCCTTGGTTCCAGGTAATGACCCGACCCTGTTGTTTACCAACGCGGGCATGGTGCAATTTAAAGATGTATTCCTAGGTGCTGATCAGCGTCCTTACACACGTGCGGCCACGTCCCAGCGTTGTGTACGTGCCGGTGGTAAACACAACGACCTTGAAAACGTAGGTTACACGGCGCGTCACCATACATTCTTCGAAATGTTGGGTAACTTCAGCTTTGGTGATTACTTCAAAGAAGACGCTATCTCTTACGCGTGGGAATTCCTAACCGGTGTTCTTGGTCTGCCAAAAGAAAAGCTGCTAGTGACGGTTTACGCAGAAGACGATGAAGCCTACAACATCTGGAAAGATAAGATCGGCGTACCGACTGAGAAAATCATCCGTATTGGTGATAACAAGGGCGCACGTTACGCATCAGATAACTTCTGGGCGATGGGCGATACTGGTCCTTGTGGTCCATGTACGGAAGTCTTCTACGATCACGGTGAGCACATTTGGGGTGGGCCTCCAGGTTCTCCAGAAGAAGACGGCGACCGTTTCATCGAAATCTGGAACGTCGTATTCATGCAGTACAACCGCTCTGCGGACGGCACTATGGCGAATCTGCCTAAGCCTTCTGTGGACACAGGTATGGGTCTTGAGCGTATTTCTGCGATTTTGCAGGGCGTTCACTCTAACTACGAAATCGACCTATTCCAAAACCTAATTAAAGCGGCAGCAGCAGCGGTCGGTACAGAAGATCTGTCTTCTCAATCACTACGCGTTATTGCTGACCACATCCGTTCATGTTCCTTCATGATCGTCGATGGTGTGGTGCCTTCAAACGAAGGTCGTGGCTATGTACTACGTCGTATTATTCGTCGTGCGGTACGTCACGGTAACAAGCTTGGCCAGAAGCTACCGTTCTTCCACAAACTAGTGGCAGCACTGGATGCGGAAATGGGCGAAGCTTATCCAGAGCTAAGTAAGTTGGCTGACCGTGTTGCTTCTATCTTGCTAAAAGAAGAAGAGCAGTTCGCGAAAACCCTAGACCAAGGTATGCGTATCCTTGAAGAAGCCATCTCTAACCTAGGCGATAGCAAAACCATCCCAGGTGAGACCATCTTCAAACTGTACGACACTTACGGCTTCCCTGCGGACTTAACTAATGACGTGGCACGTGAAGCGGGTCTTGAGATCGATGAAGCGGGCTTTGAAGCGGCAATGGACGAGCAGCGCGCTCGTGCTCGCTCTGCTAGCAACTTCAGCATGGACATGTCAGGTTCAGTCAGTGTTGACGGTAAAACGGAATTTACGGGTTACAAACACCTAGAAGGACAAAGCCCAGTTGAGCAAATCCTGGTTGAGGGTGAGTCCGTTGATACGCTACAAGCGGGTCAAAAAGGTCTAGTGATCCTAGCAGAAACTCCGTTCTACGCTGAGTCCGGTGGTCAGGTCGGTGACCAAGGTTGGTTCCGTGGTCCAGCAGCGGTCAAAGTAAGCAACACGACTAAGCAAGGCAAAGTACATTTGCACCATGTTGAAGTCCGTGAAGGTACGTTGAAAGTTGGTGATGTGGTGACAACCGAAGTAGACAAGTCACTGCGTAATGCGATTGCATTGAACCACTCGGCAACGCACTTGCTACACGAAGCGCTGCGTCGCGTGCTAGGTGATCACGTTCTGCAAAAAGGTTCTTTGAATGATCCTGAGCGTCTACGTTTTGACTTCTCTCATTTTGAGGGCATGACACCTGCAGAGCTTGAACAAGTAGAAGACATGGTTAACGAGCAGATTCGTCTAAACCACGAAACTGTGACGGAACTGATGGATGTGGAGTCAGCGAAAGCAAAAGGTGCGCACGCACTGTTCGGTGAGAAATACGAAGCCGAAGTTCGCGTTCTAACAATGGGTTCTGAATACTCGATCGAATTGTGTGGTGGTACGCACGTTAAGCGTACTGGTGACATTGGTCTATTCAAGATTGTTCAAGAAAGCGGTATCGCGGCAGGCGTGCGTCGTATCGAAGCGGTAACGGGTAAAGCTGCGATTGACGTAACACGTCAAACAGATGCGTCTTTGTCTAAAATTGCCGGTCTGTTTAAGGCAAGCAAAGAAGCGGCACTAGATAAAGTTGTTGCTCTGAATGATCAAGCACGTGCACTACAGAAAGAAATCGACCAGCTTAAGTCTAAGTTGGCGGCGCAAGCAGGTGCGGACTTGGCTTCTCAAGCAGAAGACATCAATGGTGGTAAGCTGTTGGTGGCACAAGTTGAAATCGACGATCCAAAAGGTCTACGTGATCTATTGGATGAGCTGAAGAGCAAACTTGAGTCGGCGGTGATCTTGTTAGCGGCGGTCAACGATGACAAAGTTAGCTTGATTGCTGGTGTGACCAAAGAATTGACGTCTAAAGTGAAAGCTGGCGACCTAATCAAAATGGCGGCTCCATATGTGGATGGTCGCGGTGGCGGTCGTCCTGATATGGCACAAGCAGGTGGTAGCAAGCCTGAGGGTGTGGCTGAGGTACTGGCTGTGGTTCCTGACTGGGTCAAGGAACGAGTATAGTTAAGTAATACGCGCCCCTCTGGGGCGCTTTTTATTTGGGATGACGAAATATGGCATTGTTAGTTCAAAAATATGGCGGCACCTCAGTGGGCTCGGTAGAGCGTATTGAAGCAGTGGCTGATCGTGTCTTGAAACACAAGCAGCAGGGAGACGACATTGTTGTCGTGGTGTCGGCCATGAGTGGTGAAACCAATCGCTTAATCGAGTTGGCGAAAAGCATTCAAGGTACGCCTGATGCCCGTGAAATGGATGTTCTGTTATCCACTGGTGAACAGGTCACCATCGCGCTATTGAGTATGGCGCTGATTAAGCGTGGCTTGCAGGCAAAGTCTTACACGGGTAGCCAAGTTCGTATCACCACCGATAACGCACACGGTAAAGCGCGTATCCAAGATATTGATACGGAGTCCATGCGTGCCGATTTAAACGAAGGCAAGGTGTTGGTCGTGGCTGGCTTCCAAGGGGCGGATGAATTCGGCAATATTACCACCCTAGGGCGTGGTGGTTCGGATACCACAGGGGTGGCGCTCGCGGCGGCGTTGAAAGCCGATGAGTGTCAAATCTACACTGATGTGGATGGTGTCTACACCACCGACCCGCGAGTGGTTGACAGTGCCCGTCGTCTAGAAAAAATTACCTTCGAAGAAATGCTTGAGATGGCGAGCCTTGGCTCGAAAGTACTGCAGATTCGTTCTGTTGAGTTCGCCGGTAAATATCAAGTGCCATTACGTGTGCTGTCGAGTTTCACCGAAGGTGAGGGCACGCTTATTACAACTGATGGAGAGGTCTCTATGGAACAGCCAGCGGTTTCTGGTATCGCATTTAACCGAGATGAAGCAAAACTCACCTTGAAAGGTGTGCAGGATGTACCGGGTGTGGCGTCTAAGATTCTTGGTCCAGTCAGTGATGCCAATATTGAAGTGGACATGATCGTTCAAAATGTATCGAAGGATGGTACCACTGACTTTACCTTTACGGTTCATCGCAATGACTACGAAAAAGCACTAAAAGTGTTAGAGGTGGTTGCAAAAGAGCTCAATGCCAAAGAAATTTTGTCAGATGATAAGATTGCCAAAGTCTCTATCGTTGGTGTCGGAATGCGCTCCCATGCTGGCGTTGCGACGAATATGTTCAAAGCATTAGCAGCTGAGTCAATTAATATTCAACTTATCTCCACATCTGAGATCAAAGTGTCTGTCATAATTGATGAGAAATATATGGAACTAGCCGTACGCTCATTACATTCGGCATTTAAACTTAACGAACCGAATGCAGGTGTTAGCGAAGCTTAACACTTTGATACAAGTTCATAGTTAAGTTGTATAGATTCGAACCAAGAGAGCGGCTACAATTCACCTTGTAAGGAAATCCCTACAAACGTCGTAAGGGGTTTCTGACATATCACAAGGATATTAAAGGAGAAGTGTAATGCTTATTTTAACTCGTCGCGTTGGTGAAACTCTAATGGTTGGTGATGAAGTATCAGTAACGGTACTAGGCGTCAAAGGCAACCAAGTACGTATCGGTATCAATGCACCGAAAGATGTTTCTGTGCACCGTGAAGAAATCTATCTTCGCATTCAGAAAGAACAAGACGACCAATCTTCAGAAGATTAAAATTTTTTTAAAAAAAGTCTTTACATAACAAATGGGGTCTCTATAATACGCCGCACTTGTTACGGAGAGTTGGCCGAGTGGCCGAAGGCGCTCCCCTGCTAAGGGAGTATGGGGTGAAACTCATCGAGGGTTCGAATCCCTCACTCTCCGCCATTTTAAATGTGCTGTGCATCCGTAGCTCAGCTGGATAGAGTACTCGGCTACGAACCGAGCGGTCAGAGGTTCGAATCCTCTCGGATGCGCCATTTAAAATACAGAGAAGACAAGTTAAAATTAGCTAAAACTATCCTTTTAGTTAATCGTGAAAATTTTAGATATGCATCCGTAGCTCAGCTGGATAGAGTACTCGGCTACGAACCGAGCGGTCAGAGGTTCGAATCCTCTCGGATGCGCCATCTAAAATGACAAACAAGTAGTTACGCATCCGTAGCTCAGCTGGATAGAGTACTCGGCTACGAACCGAGCGGTCAGAGGTTCGAATCCTCTCGGATGCGCCATTACTTACCTTTCTCAGTAAGTTCTAGATTTCCCTTTTATTTTTTATCTACCAATGATTCTGCTTGTTCATAGCGGATTTTGCGTTTTTGAATTTTAGATCTCTACTGATTGTTTTTATTAAGATTTTTAAAAATCTTACGGTATTTTGGGTTGCGTTTGTGAGACTGAGTATTCATAATACGCAACACATCGACGGAGAGTTGGCCGAGTGGCCGAAGGCGCTCCCCTGCTAAGGGAGTATGGGGTGAAACTCATCGAGGGTTCGAATCCCTCACTCTCCGCCATGTTTTTAAATGTGCATCCGTAGCTCAGCTGGATAGAGTACTCGGCTACGAACCGAGCGGTCAGAGGTTCGAATCCTCTCGGATGCGCCATTTAACCCTTCTAAGACATCCTGTCTAATTTGCTTCCCTAATAAATTTTTCGTTTCAGTTTTGTATTGATCGCATCAATGCCTTTAGCTCGTCTGTATGCTGTGTGCTACGAATCGCTCTGAGATTTTCAGCAATCACTGGCCAATTCTGGCGTAGGTGGGCGCTCCACTGTTTGATGCGACCTAATGTGGCAAAGTTATCGTAGTGTTCCAGTAACTCATCAATGTAACCATTCATCAGTGCGAACAGCTCTTCTAAAGTGCCTTGCTTACCACCTTTTAGTTCACGGAAGATAAATGGGTTGCTTAGGCTGCCGCGGCCAATCATAAAGTGCGTACAGCCCGTAATGGCTACACAACGTTCTAAAGACTCGCGATCAAGAATGTCACCGTTAGCAATGATGGTCATGTTTGAGCGTTGCACCGCTTCACCAATCTTCTCCCAGCGTGCCGCTGGACCATAACCATCTTTTTTAGTGCGACCATGAATGGTCAAGGTGCTAGCACCTGCTTGTTCAATCGCATCTAAGTTTTCAAAGAATAGCGTTTCATCTAGATAACCGAGACGCATTTTAGCGGACAGTGGGATGTGTGTTGGCAAAGCTGAGCGTACTGCGTGAACTACAGCGTACAATGCTTGCGGATCTTGTAGTAAAAATGAGCCGCCACCGTGTCCGTTAACACGCTTAGCAGGGCAGCCAAAGTTTAAATCAACGTGAGTGGCGCCCGCTTCCCCCGCTTCACTAGCGGTTTGTGCCATGGTTTCAATATTAGAGCCAAGCAGTTGCAAGTGGACCGGATGGCCGTTGGGCGTTTGGGCTTGGTGATTGAGCTCGGGTACTAGGCGTTTTAAAGAGTGGGCTGGAACACAGCGTTGTGTTACGCGGACGAACTCAGACACTAGGTAATCCATTCCTCCGACACGTGATAAAAGTGTCCGCATTGTATGATCCATGACACCTTCCATTGGTGCGACCGCCAGTATGATATCCGATGGTGATTGATTAGCGGTGGCGCGATTTAGCATGTTCACGTTGTCAACATCCAAGCAAAAAAATATGAAAACTATATGCTTTGTGATACAAAAGAATGCATATTGGGGAATTATTGTGCATCACAGCATTTGTGGAGTACGGATAACCGCGCCCTGAATTATTCAGATTTTAATGGAAAGTGCTATGAATAACTTAATTAACGATGGCTTTGGCTTGATGTTGCTAGGGATGGGGTTTGTGTTTGTCTTCCTGTGCCTATTGATTGTGGCAACAGGGTTTATGTCGAAACTGATTAACCGATATTTTCCTGAAGCCGCTCCGGTAATGAAGAAGCCTGCTATGACGGCAAGTTCTACGCCAGCAGCGGGTGCTTCGGCAACGGACCCGAAAGTTGCTGCCGCGATTACTGCAGCCATTCACCAACATCGTAACCGTTAATTCTCATCAGAAACGATTAGAGGCCACAATATGTCTAACAATAAACAACCACTTGGCATCACGGATGTCGTATTACGAGACGCTCACCAATCCTTGTTCGCAACGCGTATGCGTATCGATGACATGCTTCCTATTGCGGAGAAATTGGATCAAGTTGGTTTTTGGTCATTAGAGTCATGGGGCGGCGCGACCTTTGACGCATGTATTCGTTTTATTGGTGAAGACCCATGGGATCGCATTCGTGAACTGAAGAAAGCGATGCCTAATACACCACAACAAATGTTGCTGCGTGGTCAAAACCTTCTGGGCTACCGTCACTATGCAGACGATGTGGTGACAAAATTCGTTGAGCGTGCGGCGAAAAACGGTGTGGATGTGTTTCGTATCTTTGATGCGATGAACGATCCGCGTAACCTTGAAACCGCGATTAAAGCAGTGAAAGCGGAAGGTAAGCACGCCCAAGGTACTATCTCGTACACTAAGAGCCGCGTGCATACGCTGCAAAACTGGATTGACTACGCGAAAACCCTAGAAGATATGGGCGCGGATTCCATCGCTATCAAAGACATGTCCGGCATTTTAACGCCGTACGATGCGTTTGAATTAGTTGGCAAACTAAAAGACCAAACGCAATTGGAAGTGCAATTGCATGCTCATGCGACCTCTGGTCTATCTGATATGACCATTCTTAAGGCGGTCGAGGCAGGTGTTGACCGTGTTGATACGGCGATTTCATCAATGTCGATGACTTACGGTCACTCGGCGACAGAATCTAT
Organism: Marinomonas sp. HM11-D; assembly: GCF_057626615.1. Taxonomy (NCBI): domain Bacteria; kingdom Pseudomonadati; phylum Pseudomonadota; class Gammaproteobacteria; order Oceanospirillales; family Oceanospirillaceae; genus Marinomonas; species Marinomonas sp. HM11-D. The sequence continues at coordinate 109,018 of NZ_JBMMKT010000014.1, forward strand.
TGTGGCAGCACTTCAAGGTACAGATCGAGATACAGGCTTGGATCTGGCGAAACTTGAAGAAATCGCAGCCTACTTCCGTGGTGTGCGTAAGAAGTACGCTAAATTTGAAGGCTCTCTACGTGGTACCGATTCCCGCATCCTGATTGCTCAGGTTCCAGGTGGTATGTTGACTAACATGGAAAGTCAGCTGCGTGAGCAGGGCGCTTCCGATAAGTTTGATCAGGTACTTGAAGAGATCCCTCGTGTTCGTGAAGATCTTGGTTTGATTCCTTTGGTCACACCAACGTCGCAAATCGTAGGTACTCAAGCGGTACTGAATGTTCTAACAGGCGAGCGTTACAAGTCGATCTCTAAAGAAACGGCGGGCGTTCTTAAAGGTGAATACGGTGCGGCACCAGCCGAGTTCAATAAAGAGCTGCAAGCGCGCGTACTGGATGGTGCTGAGGCGATTACTTGTCGTCCGGCAGATTTACTTGAGCCTGAGATGGACAAGCTGTCTGCAGAATTGACGGCGTTGGCGAAAGAGAAAGGTGTGAAACTCGCGTCTGAGCAAATTGATGATGTACTGACCTATGCCTTGTTCCCTCAGATTGGTTTGAAATTCCTACAAAATCGTGGTGATACATCTGCGTTTGAACCAGCTCCAACGCTAGAAGATGCGGCGCCTGCTGCGGCGCCAAAAGCGGCACCAACTGACGGCCCTGCTGTATACACAGTAAATGTATCGGGTCAGAGTTTTGTGGTGCAGGTAACGGAAGGCGGTGATGTGAGCAATATCCAACCTGTTGCCGCTGCACCACAGGCGGCCGCTGCTCCGGCACCAGTCTCTGCTGGTGAGGATGTGCCAGCACCGCTTGCGGGTAATATCTTCAAAGTCTTGGTTGCTCCAGGCCAGCAAGTGGCAGAAGGTGAAACCGTGATGATTATGGAAGCGATGAAAATGGAAACAGAAATCTCTGCGCCCAAAGCTGGCACAGTAGCATCTGTCTATGTGAAAGAGGGTGATGCCGTTCAAGTTGGCCAAGCCCTGCTTGCATTGTAATAAGGTTGATAACGAATGGAACACAAACTACTCAACCTGTATCACGATACAGGCATTTACCAACTAGAACTTGGCCAAGCTATCATGATGGCTGTGGGTTTGTTGTTGGTGTACCTAGCGATTAAAAAAGGTTTTGAGCCTTTACTACTATTACCTATTGGTATTGGTGCTGTGTTAGTAAACATTCCAGGTGCGGGCTTTATGTCGGCACCGGTTTACGATGCGGCGGGTCATATGGTGTCACCAGGTGGATTGCAGTACTACATCTATCACGGTGGTATCGAGACAGGCCTATTCCCATTACTTATCTTTATGGGGGTGGGGGCGATGACCGATTTTGGACCAATGCTTGCTAACCCTAAGACTCTGTTATTAGGGGCAGCAGCACAGTTTGGTATCTTCGCAACGGTCATTGGTGCGGTGCTGTTGGGGGCTTCTGGCATCATGGACTTTACCCTAGCGGATGCGGCGGCAATCGGTATTATCGGTGGTGCGGATGGTCCGACGGCAATTTTCGTTGCTAGCCGCTTAGCACCAGAGCTATTGGGTGCAATTGCCGTAGCTGCCTACTCATACATGGCGCTTGTACCATTGATTCAGCCACCGATTATGCGTGCACTGACGTCAGTGGAAGAGCGTTCCATCAAGATGGAGCAGCTTCGTCATGTGTCTAAGGGAGAGAAAATCGTCTTTCCTATTACGGTAACCATTCTAGTAGCCATGTTCTTACCATCGGCAGCACCTCTATTAGGTATGTTCTGTTTCGGTAACCTGATGCGTGAATGTGGCGTAGTAGATCGTTTAAGTGATACCGCACAAAACGCCTTGATCAACATCGTAACGATTTTCCTTGGTCTTGGTGTGGGTTCAAAGCTAAGTGCAGAAGCCTTCTTGAATATCGAAACACTTGGTATCTTGTCGCTAGGTTTGATTGCCTTCTCGATTGGTACCGCTGCGGGTGTTTTGATGGCGAAGTTGATGAACAAGTTTTCATCAACAGCGATTAACCCTCTTATTGGTGCGGCAGGTGTTTCGGCAGTACCAATGGCGGCACGTGTTGCGAACAAAGTGGGTCTTGAGGCTAACAAACAAAACTTTCTACTTATGCACGCGATGGGACCAAACGTTGCAGGTGTAATCGGTTCTGCTGTAGCGGCCGGTGTGATGCTTAGTTATGTTGGTGGCTAATTAGCATAACCCAGAGTGCGTTTTCTAAAAGCCCGCTACTGAAATCAGTAGCGGGCTTTTTGGTTTTAGGGCTACGGCTAATTTTTTAACCCCCTCCCAGCCTCCCCCTTGGCAAGGGAGAGGGGCTTAGTTCTGTGGCTATGCGATATTTCATGTTCCCTCCCCTTAGTAAGGGGAGGGCTAGGGTGGGGTTGGAGATCGTGCAACCTCCACGGAAGACCATTGATAACGACTTTGTCTATTTATTGATCGGTAAATGCTTGATTGCGATCAATAAGTAATCAATTTTGCGTTTTTCTCTTATAAATTCGATGTTTTTTAAAATTATTTCAAAAAGTGCTTGCGCGGAAAATTCTGA